>JARLIU010000127.1 GCA_031291595.1 Ancalomicrobiaceae bacterium
CCGGCACAGTCCTACGCTTTCATCGGCGGCGGCGCGAGGAGCCGGCTGTGGGCCGAGATCGTCGCCTCGGCGCTCGACAAGCCGTTGCGGCTGTTGAAAGGCGGCGCAAAAGGCCCCGCCTTCGGTGCGGCACGGCTCGCCCGCATCGCGCTGACCGGCGAGGACGTCGCCGTCGTCTGCCGGCGGCCGGAGGTCGAGGCCGAGATCCTGCCGTCGCCCGCTCGCCGCCAAGCGCTTGCCGAGCGCTATCCGCTGTTCCAGCAACTCTATCGCGCGCTGAAGCCGGTCTACGCGCTGGCACAGGTGGTCAAGCGCGACTGACGATGGCCGGTGCAGGCATCCCGGCGGGTCACCGCGCGTGGGCCGGCGTCGCGGCGCGGGCGGATTATCAAGGCCGGGCAAGCGGGTTAGCGCGGTATCCGCGTTGGGGATCGCCTTGGCGAATTCGATGCGGACCGTTGACCTCGGCGCCAATTTCCTCCTAGATCGGTCACAACGAGTGGGCGGTTGATCGGCCCGCCGACACGGCCTCGGGCGGTCAACGGACCGCGGCCTGCGGTATGTCGTTGCCGATCGGATGGCCGCCCCCGATCGACGGATGCAGGCTTCGGTACCCATCGATCGAGCCTGTCGATCCTGGCCGGGGCGGTTCGAGACCAACGATGCCGGCGCGTGGGGGTGGAATTTGTACAACTTCAATTTCGCACCCGTGTTGGCATCCTGGCCTGACCTCCTGGCCGGGCTCGAAACGACGTTGGAGCTGTCGGCCTCGGCGATGGCGATCGGTCTCGTCGTCTCGGTGATCCTTGCCGCGGCGAAGACTTCCGGCCCGAAGCCGCTGCGCTTCGTCGTCGACGTCTACGTCGAGATCATCCGCAACACGCCGTTTCTGGTGCAGATCTTCTTCATCTACTTCGGCCTGCCGAGCCTGGGGCTCAGACTGACGCCGACCTCGGCGGCGCTGTTGGCCCTTGTCGTCAATTTCTCGGCCTATGCCACCGAGATCATCCGCGCCGGCATCGAGTCGATTCACCTCGGGCAGATCGAGGCCGGCCGCGCACTCGGGCTCTCCGGCGTGCAGATCTTCGTCTACGTCATTCTGAAGCCGGCCTTGAGGAACGTCTATCCGGCGATGACCAGCCAGTTCATCTATCTGATGCTGACCTCGAGCGTCGTGTCGGCCATTTCGGCCGGCGATCTGGCAGCTGCCGGCAACGACATCCAGTCGCGCACCTTCGCCTCGTTTGAAGTCTACATCGTCGTGACGCTCATCTATCTCATCATGTCCGTTGGATTTTCGGCGATCTTCTCGGCGATCGAGCGCGCCGTGTTCAACTATCCCTTGGGCCGCTAGGAGCTGCCGATGATCCGCGCCTTCGGTTGGGGAGAGGTTCTGTTTATCGTCTGGGCGCTGCGCTGGACGCTGGCGCTGTCGGCAATCGCCTTCATCGGCGGCGGCATCTGCGGCCTTGCGGTGGCGCTCGCCCGCACCTCGACGTCGCGCGCGCTCCGGCTCGTCACCACCGGCTTCATCCGGCTGTTCCAGGGAACGCCGTTGTTGATGCAGTTGTTCCTGGTCTATTTCGGCATGAGCATTTTCGGTCTCGGCATCGATCCCTGGGCCGCCGCCGCCGTGGCGCTGTCGCTGCATGCGGCGGCCTTCCTGGCCGAGATCTGGCGGGGCTGCATCGAGGCGATCCCACCGGGCCAGAACGAGGCGGCCACCGCCCTCGGCCTCACCTGGGGCTCGCGCATGCGCTACGTCATCCTGCCGCAGGCGATGAAGATCGCCGTCGCCCCGACGGTCGGCTTCCTCGTCCAACTGGTCAAGGGCACGTCGCTTGCCGCCATCATCGGCTTCACCGAGCTGACACGCTCGGGTCAGATCATTTCCAACGCCACCTTCCAGCCGTTCCTCGTCTTCAGTCTGGTGGCAGGGCTCTACTTCGTCATTTGCTGGCCGCTGTCGTTCCTCGCCTCCCGGCTGGAACGGCGGCTGGCGCGGGCAACCGCCCGATGAACCACCGGGGAGGGAGGCCGCTGCCGCTGCGTCATGCGACGGTGGATGAGTCCTCAACACGTGAAACGCGAGGAGACGTTCCATGAGAAGCGTAGTACGCAGTCTGGCCCTACTGTTGGGCCTGTGCCTTTTGCTCGGCGCCGCGATCCTGCCGGCTCAAGCGCAGAGCTTGGCCGAGTTGAAGGCGCGCGGCACCGTCAAGGTCGGCATGCTGGTCGACTTCCCGCCGTTCGGCATCATGAACAACGACAACAAGCCCGACGGCTATGACGCCGACGTGGCGAAGGCGCTGGCCGAAAACCTCGGGCTGAAGCTGGACCTCGTTCCCGTCACCGGCCCGAACCGCATCCCCTACCTGCTGTCCGGCCAGATCGACGTGCTCGTCGCCTCGCTCGGCATCACGCCGGAGCGCGCCGAGAAAGTGACCTTCTCCAAGCCCTACGCCGGCATCCGTGTCGCCGTCATCGGCATGGTCGGCACCGACATGTCGACGCCTGACAAGCTCATCGGCAAGCGCGTCGGCGTCGCCCGCGCCTCAACCCAGGATATCTCGTTTACCAAGGTGGCGAAGCCCGGCACGCTGATCCAGCGCTTCGACGACGACGCCAGCGCCGTGCAGGCACTGTTGTCCGGCCAGGTCGACGCCATCGGCTGCTCGAACGTGGTGATCGATCAGATCCTGAAAGTTGCCCCCGGCCGCTTCGAGGAGAAGTTCCCCTTGAGCCAGCAGGTGCAGGGCATCGCGGTCAGACCCGGCTCGACCGAGTTTCTCGGCGCGGTCGACAAGTTCCTCGTCGAACTGAAGACATCCGGACGGCTCAACGACATCTCGAAGAAGTGGCTTGGCGCGCCGGCCGCCGAATTCGTGCTGAAGTCCAACTGATGACACGCGAGGGAGCAGCCATGAGTGCAGCGGATGACCGCTCTGAGCAGCCCGCAGGCTCGGCTGCTCCCTTGATCGCCGTGCGCATGCAAGGCGTGAGCAAATGGTTCGGCAGCTTCCAGGCGCTGAACAAGATCGACCTGACGGTCCGGCGCGGTGAGAAAATCGTCGTATGCGGGCCGTCCGGATCGGGCAAGTCGACGCTGATCCGCTGCATCAATCAGCTCGAACCGATCCAGGCCGGATCGATCGTCGTCGACGACATCGATCTCGGCGCCGGCGGCAAGAACGTCCAACGCGTGCGCCGCGAAGTGGGCATGGTGTTCCAGTCGTTCAACCTGTTTCCGCACATGACGGTGATGGACAACTGCATTCTGGCGCCGATGAAGGTGCGCAACGCGCCGAAAGACGAGGCCATCGCCACGGCGCGCAAGTATCTCGCTCGCGTCCATATCCCCGAACAGGCCGACAAGTATCCCGCCCAACTGTCTGGCGGCCAGCAGCAGCGCGTCGCCATCGCCCGCGCCCTGTGCATGAACCCGAAGATCATGCTGTTCGACGAGCCGACGTCGGCGCTCGATCCGGAAATGGTGCAGGAGGTGCTCGACACCATGATCGATCTGGCCGAGGAAGGCATGACCATGGTCTGCGTCACCCACGAAATGGGCTTTGCCCGCCGGGTCGCCGACCGGGTGGTGTTCATGGACCACGGCGAAATCGTCGAGGTCGCCCCGCCGGAGGAGTTCTTCGAGCGCCCGAGCCACGAGCGCGCCAGGCTGTTCCTCGGCCAGATCCAGCGCACGCACAAGCCGGTGCCGGAGTAGCGGCACAACAGCGGTGGCTGCCGTGGCGTGGCCGATTGCGGCTATGATCGGATCCATTCGAATCACGCCAGCTTCGGCTCCAACCCTGAGGCCGCTCCGTGCGCGACACGCTCGACACGCTCGCCCCGCCGCCGGCAGCATCCGCGCTCACGTTCGGTGCGCCCGGAGCGTCGGCGTCCGGCGCGGATCGGGACGGGACGCTGACTGAGCGGCGGCGCACGTGGCTGTGGCCGATCCTCGCCGAAGCCTTCCTGCTCTACACCTTCATCGGCTTCAACCCGTTCCCGACCTTCTCGCCGCAGGCTCGCCTTGGTGGCGACAGCCTCGATCGGATCGCCGTCCTGGCGATGGCGGCGCTGGCGCTCGTCGCGATTGCCAGGAATGCGCGCGCCGCCGCCGAGTGTCTGCGCTCGAATGTCCTGCTGACCCTCGTCCTGGTGTGGCTGCAGCTCAGCATCGTTTGGTCGGATCACCCCGACCTGACGATCCGCCGCGCCAGCTTCGTGCTGTTGATCGGCGTCATCGCCCTCGGCATCGCCGCCGGCGCGTCATCGCTGCGTGCCTTTCACACCCTCACGTTCGCGACGTTGAGCGCCATCATCGCCTTCAACCTCGTCGGTGTCGTGCTGTGGCCGCAATCGGCCATTTCCGACATCGGCGTGATGGGCATCTACGGCCAGAAGAACGTTGCCGGCATGGTCGCCATGCTGACGCTGGTCATCAGTGTGACGTGGATCTGCGGCGCCTCGTCCTGGCGTGGGGCGGCGCTCGGCATCCTGCCGACGCTGCTGACGCTCGATTTCCTGTGGATGACCCAATCGAAGACGTCGATCGCCATCGCCGTGTTGGCGCTGCTGCTCGGTGGACTGGTCTGGCTGTCGCTCATCATCGGCCGGCGCATGGTGCTGTTGATGTTTGCCGGCGTCCTTCTCGGCCTCTGCGTGCTGATCGGTCTGTTTGTCGTCAACGACTTCGATGTCGATGCCGTCCTCGGCCTGTTCGTCACTGACACCTCGTTCACCGGCCGCAGCGAATTGTGGGATTTCGCCTGGGCCCGCGCCTCGGAGCGCATGTGGTTGGGTCACGGCTACGGCGCTTTCTGGGACGTCGGCCTCATCAACGATCCGCTCGCCAAGCTCGAGCCCGGAACCTGGCTCGGCGACGTGCAAAAGGGCGTGATCAACCAGGCCCACAACGGCTATCTCGAACTCTGGCTGAATGCCGGCCTGCCGGCCACGCTGACGGCAGTTGCCGGCGTCTGTGTCGCCATGCTGTCGGCCACTGGCCTGGCGATCGGCGCGCACCCGGACCACCGCACGCGCGCCACCTACGGCCTCGCCGCCCTCGTCCTCTTCATGTACCTGATCCACAATTTCACCGAGGCGACGCTGTTCCAGCGTGGCAGCCAGTTCTTCAACATGGTGCTGCTGGTGTCGTTCCTGACGTCGCGCCGGGACTTTTGGCCGATCCGCGCCACCGGCTGACGCCGGTCCGCAGGGCAGCCGCTCAGGCGAAGCGGAAGCGGCGCGCCGCCGTGCCGGGAACCACCAACCGGCCGTCGGCGAGCCGGAACGGCGCCGCAGCGACGATCGGGCCGCTCTCCGTGTGAGCGGCATCGAACCCGAGCGTCTCGGTCAGAGCCAGCGCGCGGCCATTGGCGAAGCTGAGATCGATCGCTATGTCCCGTTCGGATTTGTTGATGACGACGACGCTGACGTCATTGGGCTTGCCGGCAAAGCCGGATGCGGCGATCGACAGCGCCGGCGGCAGCGTGGCGTCGATGCCGAAGCCGACGTCGCCGAACCCGCGCCCGTCGCGGTCACGGGCGAGATACAGCCGATAGGCCTGACCGAGCCAACCCGGCAGCGTTCCCCAATGGCTGGCGAACTCGACGCCGCCTGATGCCATCCGCCCGAGCGCGTCGGCGAGCGCCAGGCCTGCGGCGAGTTGCCCGGCGCCACCGTAGTTGAACTCGGTCACCGCCAGTCCCGTCCCCGGAAAGTGCCGGTCGATCAGGTGCTTGAGGCTCGGCAGGATCGGCAGCTCAACGCCTTCACCATGGCTGTCGGGCAAGGCATCGGCGACCCAGCTGTCCTCGCGGTAGCCGGCCTCGGTCAGCGACCGCGGCGCATCGACGAGCGCGCCGGCGAGCCGCACGTCTTCGCTGCGATAGAGCACGCCGCGTCGGCTGTAGGCGTACCAATGCACGTCGAGTACATCAAGGAGCCGCTGCCCGGCTGCCTCGGAGGCATGGCGGAAGGCATCGAGGTAGGCGCCGATGAAACTGCCGGACTGCCGGAATTCGGACCAGTCGGCCGCATTCTGGAAGTTGACCATCTCGGTCGCCCCCCAGGAGGCCGGACCGAACACTTTGGCGCTTCGATCGAACGCCTTGATCGCCTTGGCCGCCTGGATCGAACGATCGATCAGCGCGCGGATGGTGAACGGCTTCCTGACGATGCGCGGATGCGTCTCAGGCCACAGCCCCGGCTCGTTGTCGAGAGCGTAGCCCCAGACGCCGCCGTCCTTCGCGGTCCCATATTTCGCCACCAGCCTGGCCACAAGGTGGGGAATGTTTGCCTGGGTCACGTCGATCGGGTCGCTGGCCTGTTTGCCGATCTCCCAGCCGACCGGCACGAACCGCCTGGATGGCGCTGCTTCCGCCGGCGATACCGCGCCGTTGCCGTCGGCCGCGACGTAGCCGGCGATCGGCAGGGTGATCAGCGTCTTGGCGCCCATGGCGCGGGTTCGCTCGTGCATCTCGTAAATGACGGCTGCCGGCGTGCGGCGCGCTGCCGCGTCGATGTCGAGCATGCCGGTCAGCATCTCGCCGTTGGCGTGACGATAGTCTTTGCCGGCATTGGTGAAATTGTTGACCCAATTGTAGGTGGTCATCAGGTTGCCGCCGAGCCGCCGCGCGGTGATGCCAAGCCGTGCGTCGATCGCTGCCGACGTCTCGCCGCCATCCATCGTGCCGAGTTCGTTGGAGCCGAACACCAAGCGGCTGATCGGCCCGACCGGCCGGTCGTTGCCGATCCGCACCGACACGATCCCGGCGTCAGTTCCGAACGCTGGCCTGCCCAGGCCGGTCGCGGCGAGGCCGGACACCGCGAGGCCGCCGAGAACGGCGCGGCGGTCGATCGTCGCTGAGGCCTTGCCGTCGTCAGCCATGTGGGCTTCCTCTCGTATCGGGGGCGTGTCGAGGTCGGCGGGGAACGGGACGCACGTCACCGCGCCGGCCGCTCCGACGACACGACCTGCATCGGTGTAACCGGGCTGGGGCCGTGTTGAAAAGCCCGGCCAACCGCTTTCGGCCGCCGAACCCGCCGAGCGCCGGCAATGGCGCTTCGTTACGACCGGAGGCTCTCGGCCACCGGCCGGCGCCAGGCGATGGTGGCGGGCACCAGCGCCAGCAGGCTGCCGAACAGCGCCATCAGCGCCACCAGTCCCACTTCGCGCGCCCCGATCATGATCGCCAGTTGCAATCCCGTTTCCGCGGCGAACAGGCTCGCCACCACATGCGCGCCGACGAAGCCGGTCAAAAGCCCGGCGACCGCGCCGAAAGCCAGCAGCACCGCCGCGCCGAGCCAGACGACGAGCGCCACATAGGCGCGCGAGGCGCCGAGCGCCCGCAGAATCGCATAGCGTCGGCGCCGCAGCGACACCAGCGTGACCAGCAGCATCAGGATGGCGAGGAACACCAGCACGTTGTTCAGCGCCGAGGCGACGACGAGCACGTCGCGGATATCGCCGACCGTCTGATAGAGCGAAACCAGGATCTCCGCCGGGAATACGGCCATCAGGCCGGCCTTGCGGTAGTCGCTTCGCAGTTGATAGGCCTGGAACACCTGCTTCGGCTTGACCACCAAGGCCGGCACTCCCGGCACATGCTCGGCCTCGAACGGCGCACCGATGTGGCTTTCGTTGGTGTGGCCGTTGCCGAGTCCATGCGTCTCCCACACCGATTCGACCGGGATGAGGATGGCGCGGTCCCACGGCGAGCCGAGACGCGGCAGCCGGCCAACGACGGTGTAGCTGACGCCCGCGTGCCGATGCGCGTGCTCCTCGTCGTCCTCCTGACCGAAATGCCGATGCTGGCCGGCCACGCCATGCGACGGCGTGATCGCCTGGCCCAGGGCAAGGCGCACGTCGGCGCCGACCACCGCCTCGCCTTCCGCGGCGAAATTGCGCCCCTCGGCGACGGCGCGCTTGCCCCAGCGGCTGACGAATTCCGCCGTGGTGCCGACGACGGGATATCCCAGCACCACGTCGCCGAAGGCGATCGGCGCGACGGCGTCGACGCGCGGATCGCTTGCCAGTTTCGCCAGAAGCGCGCCGTCCATCAGCGTCAGCGCCTCGGGCTGCAGATAGACCGAGGTCAGCACCAATTGCGTCGAACTGGCGGGCGCACCGATCAACAGCGGAAAATCGTCCGCCGCGCGGGCCGATGCGCCGCGGATGGCGCGTTCCTGTGCGCCGATCGCCACGCCGATGGCCACGGCGAGCGCGATGAGCACGATCGACAGCAGCGCCGAGCCGCGCATGGCGCGCAAGTCGGCCATCACCATCGGCAGAGGGTTCATGGCTTGATCTCCCGGGCGACGCCGGAGGCAAAGCCGATGCGGCGGTCGAGGCGTGCGATCAGCGCGGCATCGTGGCTGGCGACGATCAGCGTCGTGCCGCTCGAGCCAGTCTCGGCAAGGATGAGATCGGCGACCGCGGCGCCGGTTTCGGCATCGAGGCTGGCGGTCGGTTCGTCGGCAAGCAGCAAAGCCGGGGCGTGGATCAGCGCACGGGCGATCGCCACCCGCTGCTGCTCGCCGCGTGACAGCAGCCCGGCGCGGCGGCCGGGATCGGCCAGCCCGACGCGCTCGATCAATCGATGCGCGCGCCGCCGGGCCGAACCGGCCAGCCGCCAGCCGGAGAACCTCAGCGGCAGCAAGATGTTCTGCAGCACCGAGAGTTCGGGCACGAGGTGAAAGTCCTGGAACACGAAGCCGACGGTGTCGCGCCGCCAGGCATCCCGCCGCGCTTCGCCCAAGTCGGAAACTACGGTCTCGCCCCAGCTTACGCGGCCGATCTCTGGCGCGGTGATGCCGGCGATGACTTCGAGACAGGTGCTTTTCCCCGCGCCGGATGGCCCGGAGAGAGCGATGCGGTCGCCGGGCGCGATCGCCAATCCTTGGACGTCGAGGATGCGGATCGGCCGGCCATTGGTATCGGCCCGGTCGACCGCGACGTCGGTGAGTGACAGGACCTGCGGCGCCGCCATTGCACCGTTCCGCTCAGACACGACGATAGTCTGCGTCGCGCAGCCGCAGCTGACTGACGAAACCCGTCTCGGGGTCGGTCCAGGAGCCGATCTCGATGCGGCCGGTGACGCGGACCTTGGTACCGGCGCCGACCAGCGGCGACATCGCCGCCAGATAGACGACGATGATGTCGATCGGCCAGTCGGCATCCGATTGGCAGAACGGGCAGATCGCCATCGGCTCGCGGGTGAGGACGAAGAACGTGCTCTCCGCTTTCAATGGCGGCGCCATATAGCCGGTCAGGCTGATCTCATTGCCCTTCGCCGCGACGAGCCGGTCCGAATAGACGATGCCCATCACGCCGATGCTCTTGTAGAGCGTATCGAAGGTGAACACCTCCGGCTCGGCGGCGAGCGCCGAACCGGAGGCGAGAATGGCGCATGCGGCGAGAAGCTCTCGCCGCGTGCAACTGATTGCCGACGATGCCGGGCGCGCAGCCATCAGAGCTTGGCCAGACCGAAGGCCGTGGCCATGGCGCGGAACACCCGGGTATTGTCGATGTGGCCGTGGAACACGTCAGCGCCGGGTCCCATGGCGGTCAGCACGACGTCGTCGGCGGCATGCACGCCCGAATTGGCATCGAGCGGCAGGTTGCCGGTGATCTTGACCGAGCCGGGCGTGCAGTACTTGTCGTTGGCGACGAAGGTGCCCTTTTCGGCGCCGGCCACGGCGGGAACGAATTCGCCGTCGAGGTGCGGCTTGGCGTCGAAGCAATGGTCCGGATAGGTGCCGAAGGCATAGGCGAGCCGGACCGGCAGGTCGACGCTCTCCGGATAGCCATCGGCATCCGGCTTGTACTGCGGCACGGTCGAATCGGCGTAGACGCCGAGCTTGTCGCGCGGCGTATTGCCCGGGCGGCTGTCGACGTAGGAGCCGATGATACCGACCATATGGGCGTGATCGGGAACGACGATGATCAGCGTATCGTTGTTCTTGGCGGCGAATTCCTTGGCCACCTTGACGGCATAGTCGAGCAGGATCGTGTCGTAGACGCCGCGTTCCCAGTCGAGCGAATGCTTGTACTTGTCGATGCGCGCCGATTCGACCATCAGGAAGAAGCCATTCGGGTTCTTCGACAGGGCGTCGATGGTGAGCTTGGTCTCTTCGACGAGGCCCGGCTGATCCGGGAACTTGTCGGTCGTGCCCTTCTTGAACTTCAAGTCATAGGCGCCGTCGACGTTGCCGGTGTTGTAGATGCCGAGCACCTTGGTCTTGCCTTCGGCGAAGGCGGCGCGCATTTCGGTCGCAGTGGTGGCGACGGCGTAGCCCTTGGCCTTGAACTTCTCGAAGAAATTCTCCTCGTCGGTACGCTTGGAGCCCGGCGTCGCCTTCGGCAGGAAGTTGGGCGAACCGCCGCCCATCATGATGTCCGCCTCGATGTTGTAGTACATCTTGACGATGTCGTTGAAGTCGGAGCGCTTGCGGGTATGCGAGACGACGCCGGCCGGCGTGGCGTCCTCGATTTCGGAATTGGTGACGATGCCGACGGCGAGGCCGAGCTTGCGCTTGACGAGTTCGGCAATGGTCTCGACCTTCGGATGCTCGAGGTTCTTCTTGTTCTTGGCGCAGTAGACGCCGAGAGCATTGACGCAGGATTTATGGCCGGTCGTATAGGCGCTCATCGAGTTGGCGCTGTCGGTGACCACCGAATCCGTTCCCGAAGTCGAGACCAGCGCCATGTAGGGCATGTCGTCGATTTCGAGTTCGCCGCCGTAGCGGCCCTCGACCAACCCCTTCGACAGGATGCGGGCGGCGGTGCGGTCGGTGACCGACATGCCGTCGCCGATGAACAGGATGACGTTCTTGGCCAGGCGGCCCTTCGGCGTGTCGAAGACGTCCCACGTCACGCTCGACGTCTTGTCGCCGGCCTTGGCCTCGACGACGACGTTGCCAGCCTTGGCCATCGCCACATCGCGCAGGTAATAGGCCGAATAGTCCTGGCCGTCTTCCTTCTGCACGAACGTGACCTTGCCGCCGAGAACCTTGGCGGCGTCCTCGCCGTCGATCGTGACCTTGACGTCGGCCTCGGCCGGGCTGCCCGGAAACTCGACCTTGAAGTCGAATTTGGCACCCGCCAGGATCTCTGCGCGGTTGAGCGGATAGATGGTCTGCGCCGCGGCGGGCAGAACGAGCGCCGTCGTGGCGAGGAATGCGGCAAGCGAGATGCGCAACATGGTGTCAGCCCCAGTCGGTTTCTTCCCGGCCGTGAGCGGTTTGGAGCTCTGGCGGCGGCGGGATGATCGCCGCAGCATCGCGCATGAACATAACAGTTGCTTAACATCAGGGGATTCCCCCATCCGGCTGGTGGAGCGAATTCGACATTTGCTCGAGCTCGTGCGGCAAGCGGGGCGCACATGTCGGGCCCTGACCATCAGGGAGCGCCGATTGCGGCAGCGCATGTCCTGGCGCCGCCGGCGCGGCTAGAGTTGCTGGCCGGCGACCGCGGCCGGCATAGCCTGGAGCCGATCGCTGGCGAGCCGCTTCGACGCATGGGTCCGCGATGAGTTCGATCGAGACGCTGCATTCGGTAGTGAAGGACGGCGAGACCTGGTTGACCGCGCGGGTCATCCACTACGCCAAGCGGCGCGGCTACACGCCGTTCACCTCGACATTGGAGGAGGCCTGGCGCGCCTCGGTGCGCGGGCTGTCGGAGCCGCTGCTGATGGCGCTCGGCGACGGGCGCGCCCTGACCGAGGTGTCGGCTGAGGCGGACTATTCGCGCGATCCGATCGCCTATTACGGCATCGAGGCGGCGCGGCGGCACCGCACCAGGGGTGTCACGCTGGGGCTGTTCCTCGGCCTGATGAAAGGCTACCGGCAGTCGTATCTCGACCTCGTATCGAGCGCCGCGACCGACGATGTCGAGCGCGAGACCTGGGTGGGGATCATCCACAATTTCTTCGACCGCATGGAGGTCGGCTTCTCAGACGAATGGGCGGCCAAACCGCTCGACCAGCAGCTCGACCAGCTGAGGGCGAACAACCGCCTGATCACCAACGAGAAGAACAAGTATCTGACGATCTTCGAAAGCCTCAACGATCCCGTTTTCCTTCTCAACGACACGGGCACGGTGGAGAACATGAACCACGCCGCGGTCAGGCTGTTCGGTCTGACCAACGCGCCCGGCGCCGGCTATTACGGCAAGGAGCAGGTCGATCTCTCGGCCATCCTCGGCTTCAATGCCGCGACAGACAAGCAGCTGGCTTGCGAGCGCGAGATCGACACGCAGCTGGGGCGCCGCTGGTTCGACGTGCGGGCGCAGGCGATGCTCGACGTCTCGGAAAAATACCTCGGCACGGTCGTCATCCTGGTCGACATGACCGAATACCGCAAAGCCAAGACCGCTGCGGAGGCGGCCAATCGCGCCAAGTCGACCTTCCTCGCCGCGATGAGCCACGAGATCCGCACCCCGATCCACGGCATCCTCGGGCTGGCCGACCTGCTCAGCCGCAATCCGCTCGACGCCGAATCGAAACGCTGGATCGATGCCATCGGCCGCTCGGGCGAACTGCTGTCGTCGATCGTCTCCGACATCCTCGACTATTCCAAGATCGAGGCCGGCGTCATCGACGTGGAACGGGTGGAGTTCGTGGTGTCGTCGGTCCTGTACGACGTGTCGAACATTCTCCGGCCGATTGCCAAGCGAAAGCCCGAACTCGACCTGACGCTGAAATTGCCGGTGCTGCCCATGGTCGTCGGCGATGCCGGCAAGCTCAGGCAGATCCTGATCAATCTCGTCGGCAACGGCATCAAGTTCACCGAACGCGGCACTGTGACGTTGTCGGCCGAAGTGATCGACGAGACGTCCGACGGCGTGGTGGTGCAGTTCGTCGTCGCCGACACCGGCATCGGCATCGCTCCCGACCGGTGGCAAGCGATCTTCGAGCCGTTCACCCAGTCGGATCCCTCCATCGCCCGGCGCTATGGCGGAACCGGCCTGGGGCTGGCGATCTGCCGCGAACTCGCCGGGCTCTTGGGCGGCCGCATCGCGTTCGATAGCCGCCTCGGCGAAGGCAGCCGCTTCGTCGTCACCATCCCCTTCGAGGGGCCGCAACACCTCACCGCCAACAGCCCGGCCTACAGTGGCCGGGCCGATCGCCTCAAGTCTCGCGCACTCGACGTCCTCATCGTCGAGGACAACGAGGTCAATGCGCTCATCGCCATGGCGCTGCTCGAACGGACCGGACACCATCCGACCCTGGCGGTCAGCGGCCGGGCGGCGCTGCAACTGGCCGAGGCGCAGGCTTTCGATCTGGTGCTGATGGATCTGCGCCTGCCGGACCTGGACGGCGTCGAGGTGACGCGCCGCATCCGTGCGCTTGCCGATCCAGGCCGTGCCCGTGTGCCGATCGTCGCCATGTCGGCGCAAGTGCTGCCGGGCGATGTGGCGGCCTGCGTCGAGGCGGGGATCACCGATTTTCTATCGAAGCCGTTCCGGGCGGAACGGCTGGAAGCGTTGCTGCGGCGCGCGCTCAACGTCAATTCCCCCTCCCGGCCGGCGATCAAGTCGGCGGCCGTGCCGGTTCCGCCAGCCGTCGGCCTGGTCGATGCGTCGGTGTTGGCCGAGCATGTCGAAACGCTGGGCTACGACCAGACCGGATGCATCGTCGCGGCTTGGCGCGGCAGCCTCAGCGACATCGCGACCGCGATGGACCGCGCGATTGCCAGCGGCGACCGCGCCGCCGCCGGCGCGATCGCACACCGGCTGAAGAGTTCGTCGCGCCACGTCGGTCTCATCGCGCTCACCCGGATGGCGGGCGAACTCGAACGCGAGACGAGGCAGCCGGACATGGAGCCGGGCCCTGGTCTCTCCCGGCTGAAATCGCTGCTCCTCCAGTCGAATGAAGCGCTCGACACCACCTGGGCCGAGTTCGCTGCCTGTCAGCCGGCGAAGACGTAGCCGATGCCGTGCACGGTGATGATCAGCCGGGGATTGGCCGGATCCTTCTCGATCTTGCGGCGGAGCCGGCCGACCAGCACGTCGACCGTGCGGTCTAAGGGATCGCGGTCGCGCCGGCTGACATGATCGATCAGCGCATCGCGCGACAGGATGCGGCCGCGGTGCGTGACGAACGTCGCGAGCAGTTCGAACTCGGCCCGCGTCAGCCGGATCTCCTCGCCGTCCGTGCCCCTGAGGCTCCAGTGCGGGATGTCGAGCTCGAAGCCGGCGAAATATTTCGTCGGCTGGTCCTCTGTCACCAGCCGCGCCGCGGCGACCCGCCGGGCGAGGTTCTTGGTGCGGGGAATCAGCTCGCGCATGTTGTACGGCTTCGTCACATAGTCGTCGGCGCCGAGTTCCAAGGCGACGATGCGGTCGACATCGTCATCCCGGCCGGTGACCATGATGATGCCGACCTCGGACTGTCGCCGGAGTTCGCGCAACAGTGACAGCCCGTCCTCGCCCGGCAGGTTGATGTCGAGCATGACGACCGCGACGTCGCCGGCCGCGAAGATCCGGCGCATGGCGTCGCCGTTTTCCGCCTCCGACACCCGGTGGTTCTCCTTGCGTAAGTAAGCGGCGAGCGTCTGGCGCCCGACGGGATCGTCGTCGACGACGAGAATGTGGTGGCTTCGGCTCATGAACTGCATTCAATCGACGTGCGCCGACGCTGTCGAGAGCGCGGATTGGCGTATTCACATCGGTTTACAATTCTCTATGCCGTTTTCACGGCCATCGCGAACCGCATTTACAGCCCCGTCGCAGTGTCGCGCCAACGACAACCAGACTCAGGGGCGCGTGCATGTGGAAGAGGCTGACCGGTGGCGCAACCGCCCTGACGATTGCGGTGATCGGCGGAGCCGGGATCATTGCCGGCGTCATCGGCTGGGGCGGCTTCAACACCGTCATGGAGATGACCAACAGCC
Source organism: Ancalomicrobiaceae bacterium (assembly GCA_031291595.1). Classification (GTDB taxonomy): domain Bacteria; phylum Pseudomonadota; class Alphaproteobacteria; order Rhizobiales; family Ancalomicrobiaceae; genus CAIYYN01. The sequence continues at coordinate 14,905 of JARLIU010000127.1, forward strand.
TGGAGTTCTGCACCTCCTGCCATGAGATGCGCGACACGGTCTACCAGGAATACAAGAAGAGCATCCACTATTCGAACCCCTACGGCGTGCGCGCCATCTGCTCCGACTGCCATGTGCCGAAGGACTGGACGCACAAGATCATCCGCAAGGTTCAGGCCTCGGGCGAACTGTGGGGCAAATTGATCGGCACGATCGATACGCCGGAGAAGTTCGAGGCCAAGCGTCTCGAACTGGCCAAGATCGAATGGGCGCGGATGAAGGCTGCCGACAGCCGCGAGTGCCGCAATTGCCATTCCTTCCAGGCGATGGACTTCGAGCATCAGAAGAAAGAAGCCTCCGACCAGATGCAGAAGGCGATGAAGGAGGGGGGCACCTGCATCGATTGCCACAAGGGCATCGCCCACAAACTCCCCGACATGACCACCGGCTACAAGGCGCTGATCGAGGAACTGACGGCGACGGCGAAAACGCTCGAGCCCAAGACCGGCGACAAGCTGCAGACGCTGGCCACCAGCGGCTTCTTCCTCGACAGGCCGGCCAGCGACGACGCGACCGCCGACGGCCGCGTGCTGGCCGCCACCCCGGTCACCGTCACCGGCACCGATGGACCTTACGTTCGCGTCAGCATCGGCGGCTGGCAGCAGGAAGGCGCCGAACGGATGATCTACGCCCTGCAGGGCAAGCGCATCTTCGCCGCCGCTCTCGGTCCTGACGCCGTCGACAAGGTCAAGCCTTTGAACAAGATGACCGATCCGGACACGGACCAGGTGTGGACCGAAGCGAGTCTCGACGTGTGGATGAAGAAGGACGGCTTCGTCGCCGACGCCGCCAAGCTCGATACTTACGGCTCGGAGATGTTCAACGCCACCTGCGGCGTCTGCCATTCCGCGCCGCAGCCCGGCCACTACCTCGCCAACCAGTGGATCGGCAACTTGAACGCGATGAAGCGCTTCGTCTCGCTCGACGACGAGCAGTTCCGCTTCCTGCAGAAGTGGGTGCAGATGCACGCCCAGGATGTGGGAGGTACGCATGGATGAGATGTCGCACGGCTCCGATTCCGCCGCCCGCGCGGCTTCCCGTCTGGGAACGGTCGAAACCCTGAGCTGGCTCGCCTGTCTGTTCGCCGATGCGCCGAGCGAAGCGACCATCGCCGCCGCCCGCGGCGGCCCGGCCGCCACGGTTCTGGGCGGGCTCGCCGCGGATCCGGATCTGGCGCCTGGCGTCGGCCGGTTGGTGGCGGCGCTCGATGCGTCGATGAGCGACGTAGCGCTGGCTGCCCGGCTGGCGGCGGTCTTCGGCGTGCTGTTCTCAGGGGTCGGCGGTCGGGAAACGGTGTCGCCATATGAATCAGTGCAGCGGACCGGCCGGCTGTTCCAGGCCCCCGCCCGCGACATGGCGCGACTGCTCGCTGCCCACGATCTCGCCATCGCTGACGGCAGCGAGGCGCCCGACCATCTGTCGGTCGAAGTGGCGCTGCTGGCGCAGCTGACCGCGACCGACGATCCCGACCGCGCCGGTCTTGCCGCTCGGCTTGACGAGTGGTTGCCGGAATTCCGCGATCTCTGTCTGGCGAAGGATCCGACCGGATACTTCGCCGGCGCGGCCGAACTCCTCGCGGCGCTCCTCGCCCGGGAGGAGTCCAGAGCCAACAACCAACAGTGCGACGTCTGAAGAGACTTGAAGGGAGACAACGATGTCCATCGGATCACCACAGGAATTGCGCGCTGAGATGACGCGCCGCAGCCTGCTGCACTACGGGCTGGCCGCCAGTGTCTTCGGCTTTGCCGGGCCGTCGTTGTTGAGTGTCGGCGCTCGCGCCGCGACGCCGGATGGCGAGTTCCTCACCGGCAGCCACTGGGGTGCGTTCCGTGCCAAGGTGGAAGCCGGACAGATCGTTTCGGTGAAGCCGTGGGAGAAGGACCCGGCGCCGAGCCATCAATTGGCCGGCGTGCTCGATTCCGTCTATTCGCCGACCCGCATCAAATATCCGATGGTCCGGCGCGCCTATCTGGAGAAGGGGCCGGGTGCCGACGTCGACAGTCGCGGCACCGGCGACTTCGTCCGCGTCAGCTGGGACCAGGCCCTCGACCTCGTCGCCAAGGAACTCGTCCGCGTCGAGAAGACCTACGGTCCGACGGCGACCTTCGCCGGCTCCTACGGCTGGAAGAGCCCGGGGCGTCTGCACAATTGCCAGAGCCTATTACGCCGGATGATGAATCTGAAGGGCAACTTCGTCAACGCCTCGGGCGACTATTCGACCGGCGCGGCGCAGATCATCATGCCGCACGTCGTCGGCACGCTCGAAATGTACGAGCAGCAGACGGTGTGGCCGGTCGTGGTCGACAAGACCGAGCTGATGGTGTTCTGGGGCGCCGACCCGGTCGTCACCAACCAGATCAGCTGGGTGATCGGCGACCACGGCGGCTACGAGGGCATGAAGGCCTTGAAGGCCAAGGGCACCAAGGTCATCTGCATCGATCCGGTCAAGACCGAGACCGCCGAATTCTTCGGCGCTGAGTGGGTGGCGCCGCGGCCGCAGACCGACGTCGCGCTGATGCTCGGCATCGCCCATACGCTCATCGTCGAGAAGCTCGCCGACCAGAAGTTCCTGAAGACTTACACCACCGGCTTCGACAAGTTCCTGCCGTATCTGATGGGGGATGCCGACAAGACGCCGAAGTCGGCCGAATGGGCGGCTGATATCTGCGAGATCCCGGCCGACAAGATCAAGGAGCTGGCACGCCTGTTCGCCAAGCATCGCACCATGCTGGCCGGCGGCTTCGCGTTGCAGCGCCAGCAATACGGCGAACAGCGTCACTGGATGCTGGTGACGCTTGCCGCGATGCTCGGCCAGATCGGCCTGCCCGGCGGCGGCTTCGGCTTCTCCTACCACTACGCCAACGGCGGCGCGCCGTCGGCCGATGCGCCGGTATTGACCGGCATCACCGATGGCGGCAAGGCCAAGGAGGGCATGGCCTGGATGACGGAAAACGGCGCCGCGTCGATTCCCTGCGCCCGCGTCGTCGACATGCTGATGAACCCGGGCAAGGACTTCGACTTCAACGGCAAGAGGGAGAAGTACCCCGACGTCAAGATGGCCTATTGGGTCGGCGGCAACCCCTTCGTCCACCATCAGGACCGCAACCGC
>JARLIU010000128.1 GCA_031291595.1 Ancalomicrobiaceae bacterium
CAGCCGGTACAGGTGCCGGTGGCGGCCGATCAGGCCAAGTTGGCGGCGACGGTTGCGATACCGGCCACGACGCCCAGCCCGCGCTCGATGGAGGCCGATCCGCTGGCCGAGAGCCCGACCCTCTACGATCCGCAGGGTCTGCGGACCGGCAACTTCATCTGGCGCCCGGCGATCGAAGTCTCGGCCGGCGGCACGACGAATGTGCAGTCGAGCCATGACGGCATCTCCAGTTCGGCGCTCAGGCTGGCTCCGGAACTCGTCGGCCAGTCGGACTGGTCGCGGCATGCGTTCGGCATCGACTTGCGCGGCGCGTTCACCGAGTTTCCAGCCGACCGCAGCCTCTACCGGCCGACCGTCAATGCCAATGCGACCGGCCGGGTCGACATCACCGACGAGATGCGCCTCAACCTGAAGGCCGGCTATGCGGTCGACAAATTGCCGGCCGCCAGCACGCAATTGGCAGCCGGCACGTCGACCGCCGGCTACCAGCAGACGATCACGGCATCGGTCGGGCTGACGCAGGAGTTCGGGCGCTTCGCGGTGACGCTGCGTGGCGACGTCGATCGCACGGTCAATGAGGTCAGTTCGATCGGCGGCACGGCGACGACGGCAGCAACACCGCTCGACAGCACGCATTATGTCGCGGCGCTCAGAGGCACGTTCGCCTGGACGGAAGCGGTCAAGCCGTTCCTCGAAGGCGATCTGACGCTGCGGCGCTACGACGATGCGGTTGTGGCGACCGGCGTTGCACCGCCAACCGATCTGTCGTCCCGCGGTTATATCGGCAAGACCGGCGTAGTGCTGGATTTCGGCCCGATGCTGTCGGGCGAGGCGTCGGTCGGCTATGGCCGCGAGAAGCCATACGACGCCAGCCTGTCGGCGGTGGACGGCATGACGTTCGACGGCTCGCTGATCTGGTCGCCGACGCGGCTGACCAGAGTGACGTTCAACGCGACGACGGCGTTCGAATCGACCTTGCTGACCGGGGCCTCCGGCGCGATTGCGCATACGGCCGGCGTCAAGGTGGCGGACGACCTGAGGCGCAACCTCACCGCCGAACTCGGCGGCTCCGTGCTGCTGCGCGACTATACCGGCGTCAGCCGGCGGGAAACCATCGCCTCGGCCAACGCCGCGCTGATATGGAAATGGAACCCGCACCTGCAGACGTTCCTCAGGGCGAGCTACGACAACTATGCGTCGACGGCGGGCGACGACGACTATCGGACCACCACGGTGTTCGCCGGATTGCGGCTGCAGTGACGCGGCAAGCTGGCCGGCCGCGTCGGTCGATCGCGGCCGCCGTCCGGCGACGTCACTTGGGACCGATGAGCCGTTCGATCTCGGCGCGGAAGCCCGCTTCGAGATCCGGGCGCGACAGGCCGTAGGCGACGTTCGCTGCCAGGAAGCCGATCTTGGAGCCAGTGTCGAAGGTCTCGCCCACGTATTTCATCGCCCAGAACTTCTGCCGCGCCATCAGCTTCTTCATGGCGTCGGTCAGCTGGATTTCGCCGCCGGCGCCCTTCTCCTGCATCGACAGGAAGCGGAAGATCTCGGGCTGCAGCACGTAGCGGCCGGAAATGAAGAAGTTCGACGGCGCCTTGCCCTTCGGCGGCTTCTCCACCATCTCGGTGATCTCGAAGGCTTGGCCGCGCTCCTTGCCGACGCCGACGATGCCGTACTGGTGGGCGAGTTCGGGCGGGCATTCCTCGACTGCGACGACGTTGTCGCCGGTGTCGCGGAACACTTCGAGCATCTGCGACAGGCACCCCTTCTTCGAGCGCATGATCATGTCGGGCAGCAGCACCGCGAAGGGCTCGTCGCCGATGATGTCGCGGGCGCACCAGATGGCGTGGCCGAGGCCGAGCGGCGCTTGCTGGCGGGTGAAGGTGGTGGAGCCGGCAAGCGGCAGTTGATCGTCGAGAATCTCCAGCTCGGCGGTCTTGTTACGCGTCTTGAGCGTCGCCTCGAGCTCGTAGGCCATGTCGAAATAGTCTTCGATCACACCCTTGTTGCGGCCGGTGACGAAGATGAAATGCTCGATGCCGGCCTCGCGTGCCTCGTCGACGATATATTGGATGACCGGCTTGTCGACGACCGTGAGCATTTCCTTCGGCACGGCCTTGGTTGCCGGCAGGAAGCGCGTGCCGAGCCCGGCAACCGGGAATACTGCTTTTCGAATGGTCTTTGTCTCGTTCATGCGTTAATCTCTTTCGGCGAGAATTCAGTTGGACATTGCGGCGGCTCGGAGCAACGCGGGCGCTGGCTTCGGGTTCCAAGTCTTATGCCGGACAAGGGCGGGGCCGGTCAATTTTACGGCGGGCGGACGCCTTGCGTTTGAACGGCCGGCGCCGCAATCGATCTGGTGCGGCCAGGTCGGGTTCGTGCCGGCGTCAGCCCTGCGGACGCGCCCGGTCGTCCCCGCTCCCGCGGGACCATTGCGTAATATGAAGTCGCTCCCGCGACAAGACGATGATCACAGTCCGGTCGATGAGCTTGCCGTCCCCGCCGTTGGTCCTCGTTGCCGGTTCAGTTAAGCGTTTTTTAACCGTAGCTGCCCCTCACTGATTGATGTGAGAAGGGAGAGCGGATGGCTCCTACCGATGGTGATGAGCGCGATCATGCAGCACCGGACAGGCTTTGACGGCGACTATGGGCGGGATCGGGCTAGCACAAATCGGCTCGGAAAGGTCTCGGGTGGGCTGACGCGGCGTGGTTTTCTCGCCGGCGCGGCCGGGACGGGAGCCTTGCTTTCGGCCGGGGGTGGCGCGGCGCTGGCGCAGGCGACCGAGTATACGTTCGAACAGTGGATCGAGGTGTTTCGGCCGCGGGCCCTGGCCAAAGGCATCGCGCCGGCCGTCTACGATGGGGTGATGCATTCGCTCACCCCCAACACGAAGGTTTTCGACTTCGACAAGTCGCAGCCTGAGGTGGTGCAACCGATCTGGCGCTATCTCAACCAGCGCATCACCGAATGGAAGATCAACACCGGCCGCGAGCGGGTGAAGCAGTACGCCGACGTCTTCGGCAGCATCGAGCGGGTGTACGGCGTCGACCGCTATCATCTCTGCGCGCTGTGGGGGATGGAATCCGCCTACGGCGGCGTGATGGAAAAGCAGCATGTGGTCGACAGTCTGGCGACGCTCGCCTGGGGCGATGCGCGCCGGCGCACCTACTGGGAGCAGGAACTCACCAATTCGCTCGTCATCATCGGCCGCGGCTGGTCGACGCCGGCCGAGATGATCGGCTCCTGGGCCGGCGCCATGGGCCACACCCAATGGATGCCGGAGGTCTGGCTCAACATGGGCGTCGATTTCGACGGCGACGGTCGCATCAGCCCGTTCGGGCGGCCGGACGATTCGCTGGCCGGCACGGCGCGCTATCTGGTCGAACGCGGCAAGTACCGGCGCGGCGAGACTTGGGGCTACGAGGTGCGGCTGAAGGACGGCTTCAACGTCTCGCTGGCCGACGGCAGGAGCGTCCGCTCGATCGCGCGTTGGAAAGCGCTGGGCGTTTCGCGCGTCACCGGCGAGGCGTTCCCGCGCCCGGCCGACAGTGCCCGACTGTCGATCCCGGCCGGAATTCGCGGTCCGGCCTTCCTGTTCCTGCACAACCTTACCGCCATCCGCTCCTACAACCCGAGCACCAAATACGCGCTCTCCATCGGCCATCTCGCCGATCGCATCCGCGGCGGCGGCGATTTCCTGCAGCCCTGGCCGACCGACGAGCGCCAGCTCAATCTGTCGGAAGCGCAGGAACTGCAGGCCCGGCTGACCCAATTGGGTTTCGATACCGGCGGTACCGACGGGCGCATTGGCGACAAGACGCAGGCGGCGTTGCAGGCCTGGCAGACCGCGACCGGCATGCAGCCGGCCGATGGCTTTCCGACCGACAAGGTGCTGGCGCGGCTGCGCGGCGGCTGAAGCGCCCATTGGCATGAGTGGCTTCGGGCGCGGCCATGCGGCCGCCGCAGAGGAGCGATGCGTCGAGCGGCCTGAATTTGATCTCCCATAGACAACAACGAGTTGCCGGAAACAGGCGGGCGGGCTGCGCCGCTCGGGGAGCGGTCAGAGCTTCCCCAAGCTCGCAGCAAATGTCAAAGAGATCAGTGGGTAGACCTCAGATCGCATTGCCGCAATTTGGTCGTCGCCGCTATATAATGTCTCTGCGAAGGGGCCTGTGAGCAGAATCACCATGCGGCGCGCGACGATTTTTCTCGCTGTCTTTTTGGCCGTGGCCGGTGCCGCCAGTCCCTCGCCGGCCCTGGCGCAGAACGATCCCATCGGCAACTTCTTCCGGTCGCTGTTCGGAGGGCAACCACGGCCGCAGCCGCAGGCGGAAGTGCCGAAGCCGGCGCAGTCGGTGGCGAAGCCGAAACGGAGCGAGCCGGTCGAGCCCAAGATCATCGAGCAGCCGAAGGCGCCCGATGCGCAGGCGGTGCTGGTCATCGGCGACGAACAGGCGTCCGGGCTGGCGCAGGGGCTGAAGCTGGCCTTCGCCGAGTCGCCCTCGATTGAAGTCTTCGACAAGTCGAAACAGGATTCCGGTCTCGTCCGCGACGGGCCGTTCGACTGGGCCGGCAAGCTGCCGGGGCTGCTCGCCGAGCGCAAGTACGACTTCGTCGTCGTCATGATCGGCGAGAACGACAAGGCCACATTTCCGGCAGCGGTTACCGGCGGCAAGGTCGAGGACGTGCGCTCGGAGAAGTGGGAAGCCGCCTACAAGGACAAGCTGAAACGGCTGACGGGGCCGATCAAGGACTACGGCAAGCCGTTCTTCTGGGTTGGCCTGCCGCCGCTCGAGCGGCCGAGCCTGTCGGCCTTCGCCAGCTACCTCAACGGTCTGACCAAAGCGGCGGTCGAACAGGCCGGCGGAACGTCGATCGACAGCTGGAACGGCTTCGTCGACGAAGACGGGCATTTCAGCTATCTCGGGCCCGACATCGACGGCCAGGAGAAGCGGCTGCGGTCCTACGACGGCTTCCATTTCACCCGTGCCGGCGAAAGGAAGCTGGCCTATTACGTCGAGACCGAAATCCGCAAGCTGGCGCGCGGCGAAAAGGTCGCGCCCGAACCGGTGCTGCCGGAAGTGCAGGCCGCGCTGCCGAAGCAGCAGGCCGCCATGCTCGCCGCCCCGCCGCCGCTGCCGCCGGCGCCGTGGGCCAAGGTCGGCCCCGTCATCCCGCTCGATGGTTCCGGCGATACCGATTCGGAACTGGCCGGCGGCCCGGTGATCCGCGGCGTTGCCAGCCTGCCCGACACCGCGCCGCCGGAAGCGATGCCCGGCGGCTATCCGATGACGGAGACGCCCCTCTACCGCCGGCTGATCATGGGCGAGCCGATCGCCGCCGACGCCGGCCGGGTCGACGACTACGTCTGGCCGAAGACGCCGTAAGGGCGGGCCGGCGCGCGTGGCGACGCGATTTGGGACTCGTCTGCCGTCCTGACCCCTCTCCCGGGCTTCGCCCACCCTCCCCCACAAGGGGGGAGGGCGAAGGCGCCGCGAGTTCGGTGTCAGATGGGGGGACTGCAGGGTGCCACATCCCCCTCCCCCCTTGTGGGGGAGGGTGGGCGAAGCCCGGGAGAGGGGTGGAATCAGACCAGTGCCGCGCTCCGCCTCACCGCGGCAAGGTGGTCGAGCCCATCAGCGCCTTGTCGATGGCGTGTGCTGCCTGCCGGCCCTCGCGGATGGCCCAGACGACCAGCGACTGGCCGCGCCGCATGTCGCCGGCGGCCCAGACCTTGTCGGCCGAGGTCTTGTAGTCTGCTTCGGTGGCCTTGACGTTGCCGCGGCCGTCCTTGTCGACGCCGAGGGCATCGATCATCCCCTCGTGCACCGGCGAGACGAACCCCATGGCGAGGAGCACGAGATCGGCCTTCAGGCTGAACTCGGTGCCGGGGATCGGCTGGAACTTCGCATCGACCTTGGTGCACCTGACTTCGCTCACCCGGCCGTCGTCGCCCTCGAACGCCACCGCAGTGACGCCGAACAGGCGATCCGCGCCTTCCTCGTGACTGGAAGAGGTCCTGAGCTTCAGCGGCCAGTTCGGCCAGGTGGTGAGCTTGTCTTCCTTTTCCGGCGGACGCGGCATGATTTCGAGCTGCGTCACCGACAGCGCTCCTTGCCGGATCGAGGTGCCGATACAGTCCGACCCGGTATCGCCGCCACCGATGACGACGACGTTCTTGGCCGCGGCGACGATTGGCTCGACGTCGCCGAGCGGTTCGTTGTTGTTGCGGCGATTCTGCTGCGGCAGGAACTCCATGGCGTAATGCACGCCGGACAGCGGGCGACCGGGGACGGCCAAATCGCGTGGGCGTTCGGCGCCGCCGGCCAACAGCACGGCGTCGTACTCGGCCTGCAGCGTTGCGATCGCGATGTCGACGCCGACCTTGACGTTGAAGTGGAACGTCACGCCCTCGGCGACCATCTGGTCGACGCGGCGCTCGACCACGGTCTTCTCCAGCTTGAAGTCCGGGATGCCGTAGCGCAAGAGGCCGCCGGCCTTGGCGCTCTTCTCGTAGACGTGCACGTCGTGGCCGACGCGGGCGAGTTGCTGCGCTGCGGCGAGACCGGCCGGGCCGGAGCCGATGATTGCGACCGTCTTGCCAGTCTTCGAGGGAGCCATCTCGGGCTTCAGCCAGCCGTCGTTCCAGGCGCGCTCGGCGATCGTCGCCTCGATCTGCTTGATGGCGACCGGCGCGTCGAACAGATTGAGCGTGCAGGAGGCCTCGCAGGGAGCGGGACAGATGCGGCCGGTGAAATCCGGGAAATTATTGGTCGAATGCAGGTTCTTCGACGCCATCTCGTAGTCGCCGGCGTAGACCAGATCGTTCCAGTCCGGGATCTGGTTGTTCACCGGGCAGCCGCGATGGCAGTAGGGAATGCCGCAGTCCATGCAGCGCGCCGCCTGACGCTCGATATCGGTGGATCCGAGCGGCAGGGTGAATTCCTGGTAGTGACGGATCCGGTCGGACGCCGGCTGGTACTTCAGTTCCTGCCGGTCGTACTCGAGAAAGCCGGTGACCTTGCCCATGTCTCAACTCCAGTCAATCTGTCTTTGACCCGGCAATGCGGCGGCCGCGAGCTTCGGCGGCTCCTGCCTGGTGCCGGTGGGTGTGGTTGGACGAGCGGCGGCTCCTCTGCCGCCGGCTCGCTGGGTTGGAGCGCCTGGGCTATTCGGCCGCCTGGCGCTGGCTTTCCAGGGCCGCAAGGGCCTTCCGATATTCGACCGGCATCACTTTGACGAACTTCGGCCGGTAGACGTCCCAGTTTTCCAGGATGGTCTTGGCTTTGCCCGAGCCGGTCCAGTGGAAGTGGTTGGACACCAGCTGGTAGAGCCGTTCGTCGTCGTGGCGGGTCATGTCGCCGGAGATGTCGACCTTGCCCTTGAAGTCGAGATCGCCGCCCTGATGGTGCAGGCGCTCCATCAGCATGTCCTCTTCCGGCACCGGTTCGAGATCGACCATGGCGTGGTTGACGCGCTTCTTGAACGACCCGTCCTCGTCGAGCACATAGGCGATGCCGCCCGACATGCCGGCGCCGAAGTTGCGCCCCGTGGCGCCGAGCACGACGACGATGCCGCCGGTCATGTACTCGCAGCCGTGGTCGCCCACGCCTTCGACGACCGCTACCGCACCGGAGTTGCGCACGGCGAAGCGTTCGCCGGCGACGCCGCGGAAGTAGCACTCGCCCTCGACGGCGCCGTTGAGCACGGTGTTGCCGACGATGATCGAGGTCTCCGGCACGATCTTCGATGCCGGATTCGGCCGGACGACCAGACGGGCGCCCGAAAGGCCCTTGCCGACGTAGTCGTTGGCGTCGCCGATCAGGTCCAGGGTGAGGCCGCGGGCCCCCCAGGCGCCGAACGACTGGCCCGCCGTGCCGGTCAAGGTCACGCGGATGGTGTCGTCGGCGAGCCCCGAGTGGCCGTAACGCCTGGCAATCTCGCCCGACAGCATGGTGCCGGTCGAGCGGTTGACGTTGATGACCGGCAGATCGATCTTCACGGCTTTGCGGGCGTCGAGCGCCGGCTGGCTGAGTGCGATCAGCTTGCGGTCGAGGATGTCGGCGATCGGATGGTTCTGCCGGGAAGTATGGCGCATCTCCTCCGGTGCGGCTTTGGGCATGTGGAACAGCCGCGTGAAGTCGAGGCCATTGGCCTTCCAGTGCGAGATCGTGCGATTCTTGTCGATCAGGTCAGTGCGGCCGATGATCTCTTCCAGACGGGTGAAGCCCATCTCGGCGAGGAGGCGGCGCACTTCTTCGGCGATGAAGAAGAAGTAGTTGATGATGTGTTCCGGTGCCCCGTGGAAGCGCTTGCGCAACACCGGGTCCTGGGTGGCGATGCCGACCGGGCAGGTGTTGAGGTGGCACTTGCGCATCATCAGGCAGCCGGAGGCGATCAGCGGCGCGGTGGCGAAGCCGAAGCCGTCGGCACCGAGGATCGCCCCGACGATGACGTCGCGGCCGGTGCGGATGCCGCCGTCGACCTGCAGCGCGACGCGGGAGCGCAGACCGTTGACCACCAGCGTCTGCTGGGTCTCGGCAAGGCCGATCTCCCACGGGCTGCCGGCATGCTTGATCGAGGTGAGCGGCGAGGCGCCGGTGCCGCCCTCGAAGCCGGAGATGGTGATGTGGTCGGCCCGCGCCTTGGCGACGCCGGCGGCAACCGTGCCGACGCCCACCTCGGAGACGAGCTTCACCGACACCTCGCCGCGCGGGTTGGCATTCTTCAAATCGAAGATCAGCTGCGCCAGATCCTCGATCGAATAGATGTCGTGGTGCGGCGGCGGCGAGATCAGCTGCACGCCGGGCATGGCGTGGCGGACGCGGCCGATGACCGCGTCGACCTTGTGGCCGGGCAATTGGCCACCTTCGCCGGGCTTGGCCCCTTGCGCCATCTTGATCTGCATCTGGTCGGAGTTGACCAGATATTCAGTGGTGACGCCGAAGCGGCCCGAGGCCACCTGCTTGATGGCCGAGCGCATGGAATCGCCGTTGGCCAGCGGCTTGAAG
>JARLIU010000129.1 GCA_031291595.1 Ancalomicrobiaceae bacterium
GAGCACGCGCTCGATCGCGGCGTGATCGGCCTTGGAGGACGCGGCGCAGAAGGCAAGCGCGACAGGCCCGAGCCCCAGCTCGAACAGGCGATTGCCGCGCCGCGACTGGCAGTAGTAATCGCGCTTGGGGGTCGCCCGCGCGATGATCTCGATCTGCCGGTCGTTCAAGCCGAAACGGCGATAGATGGCGGTGATCTGCGGCTCGATCGCGCGCTCGTTCGGCAGGAACACCCGCGTCGGGCAGCTCTCGACGATCGCAGGCGCGATGCTGCTGCCATCGATGTCGGAGAGCGACTGGGTGGCAAAGACAACGGAGGCATTCTTCTTGCGCAGCGTCTTCAGCCATTCGCGGAGCTGCTGCGCAAAGGCTGCGTCGTCGAGGACGAGCCAGCCTTCGTCGATGATCAGCAGCGTCGGGCGGCCATCGAGCCGACCTTCGATGCGATGGAACAGATAGGTGAGCACGGCAGGAGCCGCGCCGGCACCGATCAGTCCCTCGGTCTCGAACGCCTGGACGGAGGCTCCGCCGAGCCGCTCGGCCTCGGCGTCGAGCAGACGGCCGAAAGGGCCGCCGACGCAATAAGGTTGCAGGGCGCGCTTCAGTGTTCCCGACTGTAGCAGGACCGCCAGACCGGTGATGGTGCGTTCCTGCGCCGGCGAGGACGCCAGCGAGGCGAGCGCCGACCAGATATGTTCCTTGGCGGCAGGATCGACAGTGACGCTCTCCTTCACCAGGATCGCCGCCACCCATTCGGCCGCCCAGGCCCGTTCGGCTGCATCGTCGATGCGGGCAAGGGGCTGGAGCGCGACACTGTCTTCAGTGCCGTCCGATAGCCCGCCGCCAAGATCGTGCCAGTCGCCACCCATGGCGAGCGCCGCAGCACGAATGCTCCCGCCGAAATCGAACGCAAACATCTGTGCGCCGGCATAGCGCCGGAATTGCAGCGCCATCAGCGCCAGCAGCACCGATTTGCCGGCGCCGGTCGGCCCCACAATCAGCGTGTGTCCGACGTCCCCGACGTGAAGGGAAAATCGGAACGGGGTGGAGCCTTCGGTCTTGCCGAAAAGCAATGGTGGCGCAGCGAAATGCTCGTCCTGTTCCGGGCCGGCCCAGACCGCGGAGAGCGGGATCATGTGCGCGAGGTTGAGCGTCGAGACCGGCGGCTGCCGGACATTGGCGTAGACGTGGCCCGGGAGCGAACCGAGCCAGGCTTCGATCGCGTTGACGCCTTCCGGCATGCAGGTGAAGTCGCGGCCCTGGATGACCTTCTCGACCAGGCGGAGCTTCTCGGCGGCGATGCCGGAGTCCTCATCCCACACCGTCACCGTGGCGCTGACGTAAGCCTGCCCCACATCGTCGGAGCCCAGCTCCTGCAAGGCTAGGTCGGCGTCGGCCGCCTTGTTGGCGGCATCGCTGTCGACGAGGACCGACGCCTCGTTGGTCATCACCTCTTTCACGATGGCGGCGATCGACTTGCGCTTGGCGAACCACTGTCGCCGGATCCTGGTCAGCAGCTTCACCGCTTCGGTCTTGTCGAGCAGGATGGCGCGGGTCGACCAGCGATAGGGAAAGGCGAGCCGGTTCAGCTCGTCGAGGATGCCGGGATGGGTCGCGGTCGGGAATCCCACGACGGTCAGCGTGCGCAGGTGATGACAGCCGAGCAAAGGCTCCAGCCCGCCGGTCAGAGGTTCGTCGGCGAGCAGCGCGTCGAGATGCATCGGGATCTCGGGAACACGGACCTTCTGGCGTTTGGTCGAAATGGTCGAATGCAGGTAGGTCAGCGTCTCGCCGTCATCGAGCCACGCGGCTTCGGGCACGAAGCCCTCAACCAGTTGCAGCACCCGGCCGGTACGATCGACGAAGCCGCGCAGCAGCTCCCAGGGATTGATGCCTGCCTGGGAGCGGCCCTCATACAGCCAGCTTTCGGCGCGCGCCGCGTCCTCGACTGGTGGCAGCCAGAGGAAGGTCAGGTAATAGCAGCTTTCGAAATGGACGCCGGCCGCTTCGAACCCATCCTGGCGTTCGAGGTCGACAAGGGCCGAGGCGCAATCCGGAAACCGGCTCGACGGGTAATCCGTCGCCGGACTTCGCTGCGCTTCAACGAAGACCGCCCAGCCGGAGCCAAGTCGGCGCAGCGCATTGTTGAGCCGTGCGGTGACGCCGACCAGTTCGGCCGGGGTGGCGCTGTCGAGATCCGGGCCACGGAACCGCGCCGTGCGCTGGAACGCCCCATCCTTGTTCAGCACCACACCCGGAGCCACCAGAGCCGCCCATGGCAGGAAATCGGCAAGGCCGGCAGTATGCCTGCGGTATTCGGCAAGGTTCATCATGGCGAGCTCCTCACGCGCGCAGGAAGGACGGGTAGCGGAGGTGCCGACGCACGACGTCGACGAACTGCGGATCGCGCTTGGCTGCCCAGACGGCGGCGGCCTGTCCCACCGCCCAGATCAGCGCACCCGGAATCCAGAGCCGCAGGCCAAGCGCAATGGCGGCCGCCAGCGTACCGTTGGCAATGGCGACCGCTCGTGGCGCGCCACCGAGCAGGATCGGGTCGGTCAGCGCCCGATGGACCGGCGCGAAGAAGCCATGAACGGAGTCATCCGGGGCCGATGACATCAGACCAGCGCCCCGCCGCTGAACGAGAAGAACGACAGGAAGAAGCTCGACGCCGCGAAAGCGATCGACAGGCCGAAGACGATCTGGATCAGCCGGCGGAAGCCGCCCGAGGTGTCGCCGAAGGCGAGCGTCAGGCCGGTCACGGTGATGATGATGACCGAAATGATCTTGGCGACCGGCCCCTGCACCGATTCCAGGATCTGGTTGAGCGGCGTCTCCCACGGCATCGACGATCCCGACGCATAGGCCGTGGGCGCCAGCATCAGAGTCGCGAAGCTGATGGCGACGGCTGTCTGGATATGACGGCGGATGCGACCGGCGATTTCGATCACGGCTGTTCTCCTGTGGGGTTGGCGTCGCCGCTGTCACTGGCCGCGACGGTGAGGTAGTCGTGGGTCCCTGGATCGAGGCCGGTGACAAAGGCGAGTTCGGCGAGGCTCATCATGGCCAGCCCCTCACGCGCGCAGGAAGGACGGGTAGCGGAGGTGCCGACGCACGACGTCGACGAACTGCGGATCGCGCTTGGCTGCCCAGACGGCGGCGGCCTGTCCCACCGCCCAGATCAGCGCAC
>JARLIU010000130.1 GCA_031291595.1 Ancalomicrobiaceae bacterium
ATGGGCGACGAGGGCTGGACGTTTCAGCCAGGCCCGGGCGTCGTGCCGGATACGGTCAACGGCGTCACACGGCTGTACGAACTCTATCTCAAGGCCAACCCCGGCCACTCCGGCCGGGTCACCGTGCCGGTGCTGTGGGACAGGCAGACCCAGACCATCGTCAACAACGAGTCGGCCGAGATCATCCGCATGTTCGGCTCGGCCTTCGACGGCGTCGGCGCGACGCCCGGCGACTATTATCCGGCCAATCTACGGGCGGAGATCGACGCGCTCAACGCCGAGATCTATGCAACCGTCAACAACGGCGTCTATCGTGCCGGCTTCGCCTCGACGCAAGGCGCCTACGAGGAGGCGGTCCGGCCGCTGTTCCAGATGCTGGACCGGCTCGAGCAGCGCTTGTCGGATATGCGGTATCTGTTCGGCAACCGGCTGACCGAAGCCGACTGGCGGCTGTTCACCACGCTCATCCGCTTCGACGCTGTCTATGTCGGCCACTTCAAGTGCAACATCAAGCGGATCGCCGACTACCCGAATCTCACGCGCTATCTCGCTGATCTCTATCATCATCCCGGCATTGCCGAGACGGTCGATTTCCGCCACATCAAGGGCCACTACTACCAGAGCCACCGCTTCCTCAATCCATCGGGAATCGTGCCGGTCGGCCCGGAGCCGGCATACGGCTGAGGCGGGTCCGGACGCAACGGCCCGCCCCGCCGCCCCGCTTCAGCCCGACGGCCGGCGGGGATGCCCGGATCCGGACGGCCGGACCGCTCAGGTCCTGAGGCCGATGAGCTTGTACAACAGGCAGAAGCGGACGAGGCCGGTGATGATCAGGGCGGCGCCGACAATGGCGACGACCCACTGCCAGGCTCCGGCGAGCGCCGGCAGGTGCAGCGCGGCGTCGGCTGCCGGCACGAAGGCGACGGCCAGCAGGACGATTCCGACGATAATCCGGACGATCCGGTCGAGCGTTCCAACGTTCTGCATGAAGTCCTCCCGATGGTTCTGGTTTGGGGATGCGAGCCAGAGCGCGTTCCGCTCGCGTTGACAAGCCTTGGCGGCAACAACGCTCTCAAGATATTGACTCTGCGCAATTTCTTGTCGACCAGATTGATTCGCTCTGGTCGGGAAATGCGTTAGTCGAACGCGCAACCCGGCTTCACTCCTATCACCTTCAGCAGCATCGCGAGCGGGCAGAAGCGCGTGAACGCTGCCTGCAGCAAGTTGAGCCCGACGAAGGCGGGAACGATCAGCCACCACGGGCTGAAGGCGAGCGACAGCGCCAGCCCGACAAGCACGACGGTTCCGGCGAAGGCCATGACAATGCGATCAATGCTCATCCAACGTCTCCCGTAAGTAATCGCCCTGCTCGTCGACGCCACAATCGGTCTTACAATAGAGTTCCCATAACAGCCCGATCAGGCGTTCGACATTCGCATCGGCGATTCGATAGTAGATGGTCTGGGCGTCGCGGCGCGTCGCCACCAGCTTGTCCTCGCGCAGGCGTGCCAGATGCTGCGACAGCGATGATTGACTGAGCGGCAGGCGCTGATTGAGCGCGTTGACCGACAGTTCGCCCTTCGACAGTTCGCACAGCGTCATCAGGCGGTGGCGATTGGCCAACGCCTTCAAGAGCTTCTCGGCCCTCTCGGCATTCATGCTGAGCTCGTCTAAATTCATGCTTGCTAATTTAGCCTATCATAATATATACGTCAAGCACGAACCGTCATTCACGGCGGAAAACCGCCAACGGCCGCCGGGAGGCATTGATGGACCCTAGACGAACCCCTCTCCTCGCCGCTCTCATAGCGACGACGGCACTCTTGGCCGCAGCGGGGTCGGCGGCGGCAGCGGATGTTACCGTCACGCCGCGCATGGTCGACGACCTCAAGGCAGTGATCGCCACGGTCGAACCGTTGCACCAATTGCTCGCCCGCGCCCGCATCGGCGGCACGGTGGTGAAGTTGATGATCAAGGAAGGCGACCGGGTCGCGGCCGGCGCGACCGTCGCCCTCATCGTCGATCCGAAGATCGCGCTGCAGATGGCGGCGCTCGACGCCCGCATCCAGTCGGCCGGCGCGCAATTGGACCAGGCCCGGCTCGACCTCAACCGCGCCTCCGAACTGCAAAAGAGCGGCACGACCTCGCAATCGACCCTCGATCAGCGCAAGACCGCGCTCGAAGTGGCGGAAAAGGCGTTCGCCGCGCTGAAGGCCGATCGCGATGTGGTGGCGCAGCAGGCGACCGAAGGCTCGGTATTGGCCCCGGCCGCCGGGCGGGTGCTGACGCTGGCGACGACCGAGGGCAGCGTGGTGCTGACGGGAGAGACGATCGCCACGCTCGCCGAGGACCGCTACATCCTGCGCCTGGCGCTGCCCGAGCGGCATGCCGCTTCCTTGAGGGCGGGCGATCCCGTCAGCATCGCCTCGCGCGATGCGCCGGCCGACAGCAGCGTGACCGAGGCCGCCAAGCAGGGACGCGTCCGCATCGTCTATCCGGAGATCCAGGGCGGCCGGGTCATCGCCGACGTCGATGTCGACGGGCTTGGATCGTATTTCATCGGCGAGCGCACCCGCGTCTACGTGCCGACGGGCAAGCGGCAGGCGCTGATCGTGCCGGCGAACGCCGTCTACGTGCGGGCCGGCATCCACTACGTCCAGCTGAAGGGCGGCGCGGAAGTGGTGGTGCAGCCGGGCGAGGCGCGGGCCGAAGGGCTGGAAATCCTCTCGGGCCTCACCGTCGGCGATATCGTGGTGACGCCATGAGCGAGGGCTCCAATACGGGCAAGCCGAAATCGCTGGGATTGTCCGGCCTCATCACCCGCAGCTTCATCGCCTCGCCGCTGACGCCCCTGCTCCTCATCGCCGCGCTCTTCGTCGGCGGCTTGGCGCTGATGGCGCTGCCGCGCGAAGAGGAGCCGCAGATCAGCGTGCCGATGGTCGACATCATCGTGCAGGCCAATGGCTACAAGGCCGACGACGCCATCGAACTGATCACCCGTCCGCTGGAAGACATCATCAAGGGGCTCGACGGCGTCGAACACGTCTATTCGACGACATACGACGACAAGGTCGTCGTCACCGCCCGCTTCTATGTCGGCACCGACCAGGACACCGCGATCCTCAGGGTGCACGAGAAGATCCGCGCCGAAATCATCAACCTGCCGAAAGGCATTCCCGAGCCGCTCATTTCCGGCCACGGCATCAACGATGTCGCCACCGTGGTGATGACCTTGTCGGGCAAGCCGGACGCCACGCCGGCGGTCGACGACAACGCGCTCTATCAGGTCGCCGACGAACTCAGGCACGAACTCTCCAAGGTCGACAACACCGGCACCAGCTACATCGTCGGCGGCGCGCCGAACCAGATCCGCGTCGAGCCGGATCCGGAAAGACTGTCGCTCTATGGCATCACGCTGTCGCAGCTGATCGACAAGTTGACCCAGGCAAACCGCTCGTTCGAGGTCGGCACCTTCCGCGAGCGCGGGCATTCGGTGCCGATTGTCGCCGGGCAGACGCTTGCCGGCGTGCCGGATATCGGCCTCTTGCTGATGACGTCGCGCGACGGCCGTCCAGTGTATGTGAAGGACGTCGCCAAGGTCGTGGTCGGCGCGGCCGAGCCCGAACACCGCGCCTTCAACCTGACGCCGACAGGCAAGGGCGGCCTCACCGCCACGTCCGCCGTGTCGCTGGCCTTCGCCAAGCGCAAGGGGGCCAACGCCGTCATCGTCGCCGAGGATCTGTTGAAGCGGCTCGACGTGGTGCGCGACCGGCTGGTGCCGGGAAACATCGACGTGACCATCACCCGCAACTACGGTGAGACGGCGCTCGAAAAAGCCAATGAGCTGCTGTTCCACCTGGGGCTGGCGACCATTTCCATCGTCGTGCTGATCACGCTGGCCATCGGCTGGAGGGAGGGCCTCGTCGTCCTGCTCGTCATCCCGACGACCATCCTGTTGACGCTGTTCGCCTCCTGGATGCTCGGCTACACCATCAACCGGGTCAGCCTGTTCGCGCTGATCTTCTCGATCGGCATCCTGGTCGACGACGCCATCGTCGTGGTCGAGAACATCGTCCGTCACTGGCGGCTGCGCGGCGACCGCGGCCTGGTCGAGACCGCCGTCGAGGCCGTCGCGGAGGTCGGCAATCCGACCATCGTGGCGACGCTGACCATCATCGTGGCACTGCTGCCGATGATGTTCGTCTCCGGCATGATGGGGCCCTACATGAGCCCGATCCCGGCGAATGCCTCGATGGCGATGCTGTTCTCCTTCTTCGTCGCCGTCATCATCACGCCGTGGCTGCTGATGAAGATCGCCGGCCGGCATTTCGCCAAACTGACGGCGCGCGGCGCGCACAGCCACGACGACATCGGCTGGATGGGACGCGCCTATCGCGTCGTCGCCCGGTGGTTGCTCAAAGGGCGCTGGCGGGTGCGGCTGTTCCTGCTGGCCGTCACGCTCGCGACCCTGGCCGTATGCGTGCTGTTCGCCACCAAGGACGTCACGGTGAAGCTCCTGCCTTTCGACAACAAGTCCGAGGTGCAGGTAGTGGTCGATCTGCCGACGGGCTCGAGCCTGGAAGCCACCGACCGGGTGCTGAGAGCCGCCGCGCTGAGATTGTCCGACCTGCCGGAGCTCACCTCGATCCAGTCCTATGCCGGCACCGCCGCGCCGTTCAACTTCAACGGCCTCGTCCGCCATGCGTATTTGCGCGCCAACCCGGAACAGGGCGATCTGCAGATCAATCTGACGCCCAAATCCGAGCGCCAGCGCGCCAGTCATCTGATCGCCCTCGACATCCGCCAGCGGCTGCAGGGTCTCGACGTACCGCCGCACACCGCGATCAAGGTGGTGGAAGTGCCGCCGGGACCGCCGGTGCTGTCGACGCTGCTGGCCGAAGTCTACGGCCCGGATGCCAAGACGCGGCGCGCCCTCGCCCGCGGCGTCCGACAAGCGTTCGAGGCGGTCGACTTCGTCGTCGATGTCGACGACTCCTTCGGCGTGCCCGGCGAACGCGTGCGCTATTCGCTCGACAGCGAGGCGCTGGAATACCACGGCGTGCAGGAACAGGCGGTCTATGACACGATCGCCGCGCTGATGGGCGGGGTACAGGTCGGCTTTTCGCAACGCGGGGGCGGCGTCAAGCCGATCGACATCACCGTCGCCTTGCCGCGCTCGGAACGGACGTTCGGCGAGCGGGTGCTGTCGACGCCGTTGCCGGCCGGCGGCACCGTGCGTCAGGGCGCCAACGTCGAATTGGGCGACGTGGTAAAGGTGACGCACGAGCGCACGTCGTATCCGATCTTCCGCCACAACGGCCGTTATGCCGAGATGGTGACGGGCGAACTTGCCGGCCGCTACGAGGCGCCGCTCTACGGCATGCTGGCAGTGCAGGAAGCGATGAAGACCATCGACTGGGGCAACATCGGCCCACCCGAGATCGCCCTGCACGGCCAGCCGCAAGACGATGCCAAGCCGACGCTATTGTGGGATGGCGAATGGGAAGTCACCTGGGTCACCTTCCGCGACATGGGCGGCGCCTTCATCGTGGCGATCCTCGGCATCTACCTGCTGGTCGTGGCGCAGTTCGGCTCGTTCAAACTGCCGATCGTCATTCTCACCCCGGTGCCGCTGACCCTCATCGGCATCGTGCTCGGCCACTGGTGGCTGAATGCCGCCTTCACCGCGACCTCGATGATCGGCTTCATCGCGCTCGCCGGCATCATCGTCCGGAACTCGATCCTGCTCGTCGACTTCATCCGCCACGCGCGGCAGGATCCGAACGTGACATTGCGCCAAGCGGTGATCGAGGCGGGCGCCATCCGCTTCAAGCCGATCTTCCTGACCGCGGCGGCGGCCATCATCGGCGCCGCCTTCATCCTTGCCGACCCGATCTTCCAGGGGCTCGCCATTTCCATGGTGTTCGGGCTGGCATCGTCCACCGCGCTGACCCTGCTCGTCATCCCGGCCATCTACGTGTGGCTCAGGGACGACGGCAAGGGCTTCGGCGCGCTCGAGCCGGCGAAGGCTGCCACCGCACCGGCGCCCAAGCGGCTGAAAACAGACATGAAACGGAAAAGCGACAATGACTGACGTCAAGAACTGGCCGGAATGGTCGAAGACCCTGTCGGCGGACCTAAAGAACCTGCGCGGCGGGGCTCCCGAGGTGATGAAGGCGTTTTCCGGCCTCGCCCAGGCGGCGCTCGCTCCGAAAGCCCTGGACGGCAAGACCAAGGAGCTGATCGCGCTCGCCATCGGTGTCGCCGTGCATTGCGACGACTGCATCGCCTTCCACGTCAAGGCGGCGCTGCAACTGGGCGCAACCAAGGATGAAATCACCGAGACCCTCGGCATGGCCATCTACATGGGCGCCGGCCCGTCCGCCATGTACGCCAGCCATGCTCTCGCCGCCTATACCCAGTTCGCCGAAGAGCAGAAGCCGGTCACGGCGTGAACGGCGAAATCAGGCATTCGCTTGGCCACGAGAATGCTGTCATCCCCGGCCGAGAGCCGAAGGATCGAGGGGAAGGGGATGGCACCCTGAGTTCTGGAATATGTATCGACCTGTGGCACCAACGAAAGGATCATTGATGGGACTGACCGATTTCCTCAAATCGCTGGTCGGCTCGACCGGCGACCGCACCATCTCGTTTGCCGACCTCAGCACGCAGCTGAAGGCTGGCGCCGTCACCGTCGTCGATGTGCGCGAGCCAAATGAATTCGTCACCGGCACGGTGCCGGGCGCTGTCAACCTGCCGCTCTCCCGCTTCGATGCCAGCGCCCTGCCGTCGGGCAAGCCGGTCGTGCTCATCTGCCAGGTCGGCGGCCGCTCGGCCAAGGCGCTGCACGCAGCGCTCTCCGCCGGCCGCGATGACGTCTGCCACTATGCCGGCGGCATGAGTGGCTGGCGGCGCGAGGGCGGCCCGGTCGCCTGACGCTTCGCCTGTCCGTTTGCCCGATCCGCCACCGGATCGGGCGCCCAGCGGCGCGACCGGCGGCGAAGTCGGCCGCGCACCCCCGACGAAAGCATAGGACGCCATGCCGAATTGCGTCCTGTATATTAGTGTAAACTAAATTAGATAACATAAAAAGCAGAGGTCATCGCCCGGACGAGCGGCCTCGCAGCACCGGAGGAACCCCATGGCACACGTCGTAATTCTCGGAGCCGGCCTCGGCGGCGTCATCATGGCCTATGAGGTCAGGGACAAGGCCGCCAAGACCGATCAGGTCACCGTCATCAACAAGGGCGGCGCCTATTCGTTCGTCCCGTCCAACCCGTGGGTCGCCGTCGGCTGGCGCACCCGCGAGGCGATCGAAGTGGATCTGGCGCCGGTGTTCGCCCGTCGCGACATCGGCTTCAAGCCGCAGGGAGCCAAGCGCGTCCATCCGTCGGAGAACCGCGTCGAACTGACGGACGGCAGCTCGGTTGCCTATGACTACCTGATCATCGCCACCGGCCCGGAACTCGCCTTCGACGAGATCGAGGGGTTCGGACCGGCGGGCAACACCCAGTCGATCTGCCACATCGACCATGCGCTGGCAGCCAAGGACGCCTTCGACAAGCTTGTCGCCAATCCCGGCCCGGTGATCATCGGCGCCGTTCAGGGCGCCTCGTGCTTCGGCCCGGCCTACGAGTTCACCTTCGTGCTCGACAAGGCGTTGCGCGACGCCAAGGTGCGCGACCGCGTGCCGATGACCTTCGTCACCTCCGAGCCCTACATCGGGCATCTCGGGCTCGACGGCGTCGGCGACACCAAGGGGCTGTTGGAAAGCGAGATGCGGCAGCATCACGTGAAATGGGTGACCAATGCGCGGGTGAAATCGGTCGAGGCCGGCATGCTGCACGCCGAGGAACTCGACGACGACGGCGCGGTGAAGAAGGCGCACGACCTGCCCTTCGCCTTCTCCATGCTGCTGCCGGCCTTCCGCGGCGTCGAGGCCGTCAGGGGAATCGAGGGCCTCACCAACCCGCGCGGCTTCATCCACGTCGACAAGCACCAGTGCAACCCGACCTATCGCAATATCTATGCGGTCGGCGTGTGCGTCGCCATCCCGCCGATGGGCAAGACGCCGGTACCCGTCGGCGTGCCGAAGACCGGCTTCATGATCGAATCGATGGTGACAGCGACCGCCCACAACATCGAGCGCCGTCTGGCCGGCAAGGCGGACAACGCGCAGGGCACGTGGAATGCCATCTGCCTCGCCGATTTCGGCGACGGCGGCGTCGCCTTCGTTGCCCAGCCGCAGATCCCGCCGCGCAACGTCAACTGGTCGTCGTCGGGCAAATGGGTGCATGCAGCCAAAGTCGGCTTCGAGCACTACTTCCTCAGGAAGATCCGCGTCGGCACCTCCGAGCCGTTCTATGAAAAGCTGGCGCTGCAGATCCTCGGCATCGACAAACTGAAGGCGATCACCGAGGAGTGACGGCCGGCCCGGCATGGAGCATCTTCGCGCCCGACCGGACCGTGAAGATGCTCCGAAACGTGCATCTGTGCCTGTTGCCACAATGACTTCGACCGTCCGGGAATGGGCTTCAGCCCGGCCGCCGGCCGGTCAGGTCGATCAGCGCCGACATGCCGACGTGGCGGGAGCCCTCTTCCAGGTGCTGGTCGTACTCGCGGATGGAGAGGTCGGCGAAGTCGCCGAAGTGCTGTTCGAGCAATGGCCGCGTATAGAGGTTCTCGACGGTCGACGGGCCGCCGGTACCGTAGGCGAGTTGTTCCGGTCGATAGCCATGCAGCAGCAGAAGCCCGCCCGGCACCAGCGACCGGCGGATGTTGGCGAAGATCGCCGCGCGCTCGGCCGGCTCGGCGAATTGGAAGAAGATCGCCGCGACGACGTCGAATTCGGCTTCCGGCCAGTCCCAGGCGACGATATCGGCCGTCACCGCCTCGATCGAGACGCCGCGCGCCGCGGCGAGTGCCACCGCCTTGCCCTGCGCCTGCGGCGAGAAGTCGACGGAGACGACGTCGAGGCCGCATTCGGCCAGGAAGACACCGTTGCGCCCCTCGCCGTCGGCAATCGCCAGCGCCCGGCCCCGTTGCGGCAGAAGCTCGCGCAAATTCGACAGGAAGGCACTGGGGCCGGTGCCGAAAATATAGTCGGGTGTCGCATAGCGCGATTCCCAATGCTCGAAATTCGGTCTGGACACGCGGCATCTCCATGGTCGGGCGCTTGGCTGTCGGCGCCGGCTTTTTGACACGCCGTCCGACAGTGTCAATATGGCGTACCTCCCATGCAAGCCTAGCCGGCGCGCCGATGAAACTGACCAGCTATTCCAACTACTCCATGCGCGTGCTGATGGTCGCGGCGGCGCGCTCGCCCGGACTGACCAAAGTGCGCGACGTCTCTGACGGCTTCCGCATCTCCGAAGCGCATCTGGTCAAATGCGTGCATCAACTGGGCACTTGGGGCTTTCTCGAAACGGTGCGCGGCAATCGCGGCGGCTTTCGCCTCGCCCGCAAGGCCGAAGACATCCGCGTCGGCGAAGTGATCCGGCTGACCGAGGACGCGTTCACTCTGGTCGAATGTT
This sequence comes from Ancalomicrobiaceae bacterium, assembly GCA_031291595.1. GTDB lineage: Bacteria > Pseudomonadota > Alphaproteobacteria > Rhizobiales > Ancalomicrobiaceae > CAIYYN01. The sequence continues at coordinate 9,534 of JARLIU010000130.1, forward strand.
TCGATCCAGCGACCAATCGCTGCCCGATCGTCGATCGATGCAAGTTGCGCTTGGCGTTGAGACGCGCCACCGACGCGTTTCTCGCCGTGCTTGACGGTCTGACGCTCGCCGACATCGCCAGCAACGGCGACGAACTCCTGCGCATCCTGGATTTGCGCCCGACCCCGGCTGCCGGCTGTCTTGTCAGTTAGGCGCGGATGCTTCAGACGGACTCGCCGCGGCGATCCGCATGAACGCTGAATCATTGCCCGATCAAAAGCTTGCAGCGCCGATTCGGCTGTCGCACGGTTCCACGCGACAGCATCGTGCCGTCGCGCATCGGCCCTTCAAGCGGGAGCCGGCCCCGCGCCTAAAGTTACATTGACGATATAACTTTGGCCCATTAGGAATCGGGCGATCAGCCTCAAAACGCTCGCTGATCCGCGCCATGCGCCGCCCGATCGGACGACGACCGATCACATCTGGCGCTGGTAGGATTGGCCCCACCGCATCATCACGCCTAATATGCAGCGTCGGAGACCTTCGCTGCATCACACCGAAAGATCAGACAGATCATAAACATTAGCTTACTCTAATAGATATGACCTGTCTGCGGATCAGACAGACACGAGGATGTTGGCATCATGGTAGACCAGACATTCGTCGAATTGTCGCGATGGCAGTTTGCCGCCACGGCGCTTTATCACTTCCTGTTCGTGCCGCTCACGTTGGGGATTTCCTGGCTTCTCGTCATCATGGAAGCGGTCTACGTGATGACGGGCAAGGAAATCTACCGGGACATGGTGAAGTTCTGGGGCAAGCTGTTCGGCATCAACTTCGCGTTGGGGGTTACCACCGGCCTGACCATGGAGTTCGAGTTCGGCACCAACTGGTCGTACTACTCGCATTACGTCGGCGATGTGTTCGGCGCGCCGCTGGCGATCGAAGGCCTGATGGCCTTCTTCCTCGAATCGACGTTCATCGGCCTGTTTTTCCTCGGCTGGGACAGGCTGACCAAGCGGCAGCATATGTTCGTGACGTTCATGACGGCGATCGGGTCGAACCTGTCGGCGCTGTGGATCCTCGTCGCCAACGGCTGGATGCAGAACCCGGTCGGAGCGATCTTCTCGCCCGAAACCATGCGCATGGAGATGCAGTCCTTCGCCGAAGTGCTGCTCAACCCGGTGGCGCAGGTGAAATTCGTGCACACGGTCGCCGCCGGCTATGTCACCGCGTCGATGTTCGTGCTCGGCATTTCCGCCTGGTACATCCTGAAGGGCCGCGACCTGCCGTTTGCCCGGCGTTCGTTCGCGGTGGCCGCCGGCTTCGGCCTCGCCTCCTGCCTCTCGGTGATCGTGCTCGGCGACGAGAGCGGCTATACGCTCGGCGACGTGCAGAAAGTGAAGCTTGCGGCCATCGAGGCGGAATGGAACACCGAGCCGGCACCGGCCGGCTTCACCGTGTTCGGCCTGCCCAACCAGGCGACGCACGAGACCGAGGCGGAGTTGAAGATCCCCTACGTCATGGGGCTCATCGCCACGCGGTCCTACGACAAGCCGGTGATCGGGCTGAACGATCTGGAAAAGGAGCACGAGGCGCGCATTCGCTCGGGCCAGCTCGCCTATGCGGAACTGACGAAGATCCGCGCCGGCGATGCCAGCGCCGAGACGCGCGCCGCCTTCGACGCCCATGCCAAGGACATCGGCTTCGGGCTGTTGCTGAAGCAATTCGTCGACGATCCGGCCAAGGCAACCGAGGCCGACATCAAGGCGGCGGCGGCTTCCACCATCCCGGAGGTTTGGCCGCTGTTCTGGTCGTTCCGGGTGATGGTCGGCCTCGGCTTCCTGATGCTGGTGATTTTCGGCGCCGCCTTCTGGCTCAATGCGGCCAAGCGGCTTGAGCAAAACCGCTGGCTGCTGTGGTCGGCGGTCGTCGCCATCCCGGCGCCATGGATCGCCTGCGAACTCGGCTGGTTCGTCGCCGAATTCGGCCGGCAGCCCTGGGCCATCGGCGAGGTGCTGCCGACGTTCCTGGCGACATCAAGCCTGACGTCGGGCGATCTCATCTTCTCGCTCACCGGCTTCATTTCCTTCTACACGCTCCTGCTCATCATCGAGCTCTACCTGATGGTCAAGTTCGCCCGGCTCGGACCCAGTTCGCTCGGGCTCGGGCGCTACCACTTCGAGACAAACGGCGCGTCCGCCCACCCTGTCGCGGCTGAATGAGGACGACGATCATGCTCGACTACGAGATGCTGAAACTGATTTGGTGGATGCTGGTCGGCGCCTTGCTGATGGGCTTCGCCATCACCGACGGCATGGACATGGGGGTGGGCAGCCTCCTTCCCTTCGTTGCCAGGAACGACACCGAACGGCGGATGGCGATCAACACCATCGGGCCGCACTGGGACGGCAACCAGGTGTGGCTGATCACCGCCGGCGGTGCCATCTTCGCCGCCTGGCCGGCGGTCTATGCCGCCGCCTTCTCCGGCTTCTACATGGCGATGCTGCTGGTCCTCTTTGCCCTGTTCTTCCGGCCTGTCGGCTTCGACTACCGCTCCAAGCTCGAGAACCCGACATGGCGCTCGGCCTGGGACTGGGGCCTGTTCGTCGCCGGCGTGGTGCCGGCGCTGATCTTCGGCGTCGCCTTCGGCAATCTCTTGCAGGGCGTGCCGTTCCGGCTCGACGAGCTGTTGCGCGCCCACTACCAGGGCTCGCTGCTCACCGCGCTATTGCCGCTGCTCAACCCCTTCGCGCTCGTTGCCGGCCTCATCAGCCTCGCCATGCTGACGGTGCACGGCGCCCTGTGGCTGCAGATCCGCACCGACGAACCGGTAGCGAACCGGGCACGGACGATCGCCGTCAGGTTGGCACCGGTCGTGACCGCCTTGTTTGCGATCGCCGGCATCTGGCTGTGGTTGTCCGGTGACGGCTTCCGCATCACCAGCGCGCCGGCGCATGGCGGCGTGTCCAATCCGCTCGCCAAGGAGGTGGTGCGCGCCACGCACGCCTGGTTCGACATCTACGGCCGCCTGCCGGTGACGCTCATCGCGCCGCTCGTCGGGCTCGCCGGACCGGTGCTGGTATCGTATCTCGCCCGGTGGAACCGTCCGGGGCTGGCATTTTCCGTCAACGCCCTGGCGATCAGCGGCATCATCGGCACCGCCGGCCTGTCGATGTTCCCGTTCATCATGCCGTCGAGCCTCGATCCGCGGTCCAGCCTCACCGTCTGGGATGCGACGTCCAGCCACCTGACGCTGTTGGTGATGTTCGGTGCCGTCGTCATCTTCCTCCCCATCGTGCTGATCTACACCGTGTGGTGTTACGCGCACATGTGGGGAAAGGTGACGGCGGAGGAGATCGATCGCCGCTCGCATTCGGCCTACTGAGGAGGGATCCCGAGATGTGGTACTTCGCATGGATTCTCGGCGTCACGGCCGCAGCGGCAATCGGCGTCATCAACGTCATGTGGTACGAGTTCCAGGACACTCTGGACCGCAACGGCCACAACCCGGACCAGCCCTGAAGCCGTTAGCAAATTTCGATTTCAGGCGAGGCTGTCATCCCCGGCCGAGCGCCGACGGCGCGAGAGGAAGGGGATGACACCCTCCCGAAGGGCAGGCTTTGTCGGAAGCCGCCGGGCACCGATGCCGTCTGTCGGAACGACGCGCTGGACCGCCCTGCCCCGTCCGAGTATCACAGGCGCCGATGAGCCAATCCGCACTCGATCCCTCGACCTCGGCGGCTGCACGACACCTCATCGCCTCCCTCCGGGGCGCCGCCGGACATGCGCTCGCCGGCGCGGTCGGCGCCCGCATTGCCAAGGGCTTGGTGGGGTTGGGCGTTGCCTGGGAACTGTCGCGGCTGATCGCCGGCGCCGTCAGCGCGGGCGGACCAGCCGGAGCCGGCGTTCAGCCGCTGATCCTGCTCGCCGGCCTGTTCCTTGCCCGTGCCGGCCTCGGCTATGTGGCCGACACGACGGCGTTCGAGGCCGCGACCGCCGTGCGCCGCAAGCTGTTCGACCGGCTCCTCGACCACGTCGCCCGGCTCGGCCCGGTGCGGCTTGCCGGCATCGCGGTCGGCGATCTCGCCACGACACTCACCGATGCGGTCGCCGGGGTCGAGCCCTACTGGCGGCGCTGGATCCCGGCAGTCGCGGCCGCTGGCACGCTGCCGTTCGTACTCCTCGTCGCGGCCGGCGTTGCCGACTGGCGGTCGGGGGTGATCCTCGCCGTCACCCTGCCGCTGTTGCCGCTGTTCCTGATCCTCGTCGGCAAGGGCGCGGCGGCGGCGAGCGAGCGGCAATGGCAGACCCTCGCCCGGCTCGGCGGGCACCTCTACGATGCGATCAAGGGATTGCCGGATTTGCGGCTGCTCGGTGCGGCCACTCGGGCCGTGGAGGACGTGGCGCGACGGGCCGAGGACTACCGGCGCGAGACGATGGCGGTGTTGCGCCTCGCCTTCCTGTCGGCGCTCGTCATGGAATTCTTCGCCACCGGCGCCATCGCGCTGCTCGCCGTGACCATCGGCTTCCGCCTGCTGTGGGGCGACATGAGCTTCGCCAGCGGCCTGTTCATCCTGATGGCCGCGCCGGAATTCTATGCGCCGCTGCGCGCGCTCGGGTCCGAGCGGCACGCCCGGATGGAGGCCGTCGCCGCCGCCGGCCGCATCGCCGATGTTCTGGCGCTCGCCGTGCCGCCTGAGCGCGCCGCGTCGCCCCCCCCTCCTCCCGGTTCCTCGCCATCCGGCGCCGTCGGCATCCGCTTCGAAGCCATCGCGCACAGCTACGGCGCGGGACGCCAGGCACTCGGCGCCATCGACCTCGTCGTCGCGCCGGGCGAGCACCTCGCCGTCGTCGGGGCGACCGGGGCCGGCAAGTCGACGCTGATCAATCTGCTGCTGGGCTTCATCGAGCCGACTGCCGGGCGGATTGTCGTCGACGGCGCTCCACTGGCAGACCTGGATCTGACGGCCTGGCGCCGCCGCTTGATCCATATGCCGCAGCGGGCGCAGGTGTTTTCCGGCACGATCGCCGACAATGTCGCCATGGAGCGCCGGGCCGCTCGGACCGACCAGCGCCAGGCCATTGCCGCGGCGCTCGGCGCAGCCGGGCTGTCGGACCTGGTCGCCGGCCTGCCCGAGGGGATCGATACGCGTGTCGGCGAAGGCGGGCGCCGGCTGTCGGGCGGCGAAGCGCAGCGGCTGGTGCTGGCGCGGGCGCTTTATGGTACCGCGCTGCCCGACCAGACCTCGGGGCTGATCCTGTTCGACGAGCCGACCGCACATCTCGATGCCGCGACCGAGGCGATCGTCGGCGCGGCGATCGCGGCGGCGGCGCAGGGCCGAACGTCGCTGACCATCGCCCATCGGCTCGCCACCATCGCCGCCGCCGACCGCATCGTCGTCCTCGATGCCGGCCGTATCGCCGAGATCGGCACGCACGCCGAACTGCTGGCGCTCGATGGCCGTTATGCGCGGATGGTTGCTGAGGCCGGCGACGACGGGGAGATCGCATGAAGGATCTGCTGCGGCTGATCGCTGTGTTCGGGACGCAGTGGCGCTGGATGGCGCTGGCCGGCCTGGTGTCGCTGGTCGCCATTGCCGCCAACATCGGACTGATGGCGGTTTCCGGCTGGTTCATCGCCGCCATGGCGGCGGCCGGGCTCAGCGGTGCCAGCCTGAACTACTTCACCCCCTCCGCCTTCATCCGGCTGACGGCCATCCTCAGAACCGGCGGGCGCTATGCCGAGCGGCTTATCGCCCACGAGACGACTTTCCGGCTGCTGGCCCGCTTCCGCACCCATCTGTTCGCCCGGCTGGTACCGCTCATTCCCGGCAGCGACGGCATGCTGACCTCGTCCGATCTGGCCGTACGGCTGAAGGGCGACGTCGACCGGCTGGAATTGGTGTTTCTCAGACTGATCGCACCGGTCACGGTCGCGGCCGGGACCGGCATCGGCGTGACGCTTGGTCTAGCCCTGATCGATGGACGGCTGGCGGCGGCGATCGGCGCACTGTTTCTTTGCGCGCTCCTCGCCGTGCCGGCCCTGAGCTTTGCCGGCTGGCAGGCGTCGCGTGCAGTGGCTGAGGCGACGGCCGGATTGAAGCAACGCTCGATCGAGACGCTGGCCGGCCTCGCGCCGCTGGTCGTTACCGGGGCGATCGGCCCACGCATCGCGGCGCTGAAAGCCGAGCATCGGCAGTTGCTGGCCGACCAGCGCCGGGTGATGCGGGTCGCGGCGCTCGGCTCGGCCGGCATCGGGCTCATCGGCGATGCCGCGGTGTGGGTCGCCGCGGCGCTCGGTCTGGCGCTGCTGGGCGACGGCCGGTTGAGCGGCCCCGGCCTGACCATGGTGGTGCTGACCGCCATGGCCGCCTTCGAGGCGTTCGCAGCGTTGCCGGATGCCGCCGCCGGGGTGTTCGGTGCCGTCGCCTCGGCGCGGCGGCTGTTCGCGCTGATCGACCGGCCGCCGGCATTCACGCCGCCGCAGGCCGCAGCGGCCACTGCCGGCAGCTTCGATCTGGCGCTCGACCATGTCGGCCTCGTCGCGGCCCCGGGCGGCGAAGCCATCCTCGATGGCATCGATCTGGCCATCGGGCAAGGCCGGCACGTCGCGCTCGTCGGTCCGAGCGGCGCCGGCAAGTCGAGCCTGATCCAGCTCATGACGCGGCTCGATCAGCCGAGCACCGGCGGCATCCGGCTCGGCGGCGTGCCGCTTGCCAACATCGGCGAGGCGGACTTGAGGCGCACGATCACGGCTTTGTCGCAGGAGCCACATGTGTTCACCGCGACGATCGCGGACAATCTGCGATTGGCGATGCCAACTGCCAGCGATGCCACCCTGTGGGACGCCCTGCGGCTCGCCGGCCTTGCCGACATGGTGCAACGGCTGCCGGACGGCTTGGCGACACCGGTCGGGGCCTTCGGGACACGGCTGTCGGGTGGCGAGTTGCGGCGGCTGGCGCTGGCGCGGGTGATGTTGCGCGCTGCGCCGATCGTCATCCTCGACGAGCCGACCGAAGGGCTCGATCCATTGACGGCGGCCGGCGTGATGGCAAATGTCGCGCAGCGGCTGGCCGGACGCACGCTGATCGTCTCAACCCACCGACCCGCCAGCCTCGGGGTTGTCGATGGCGTTATCGAACTGCGCGACGGACGGCTGGTCGAAGCGGCCGGGCCGGACCGACAGAACCGACATCCATGACGTGGACCCGTTCGGCGTGAGGACAAGCCGCAAGCGGACCCGAAATGCCGATCGAGCGGCGTCGGATCGCGCCACGCACCCGGCTTCGGCCCCCATATCCGCCAGATGTGGTGGCGGTTTCGAGGCGAAGCAGCGGACTGCCGTGCGGTGAACGTACGGGTATCGTCTCGCCACGCTGTTGCCTAACCTCTCCGCCACCCTTTCAACAGTCTGCTGTTCCAACCGAAGTCGATCCGATGCTGGCGGCGATCCTGCGCGTTCTCATATTGGCGATGGCTTTGGCTGCACCGGCGCATGCGCAGACGGTGGCGGTGCCGACCCTTTCCGGCGCGCCGACTGCCGCCACCCTGACGCCGGCCGAGGCCGACCGGGCGCTGAGCGTCCTGCAGGACCCGGACCAGCGGGCGCAACTGATCGCGACGCTGCAGGCGGTGGCAAAGGCGTCGGCGGCGCCGGTCGCCCCGGCCGCCACGCCGACCGCTTCACCACTGGCGCTGCAGCCGGACAGTCTTGGCGCCGAGATCGCGGTGCAGGCGGCCAGTTGGGCCAAGGATTTCTCCGACGAGCTTGTCGCAACCGCCCGAGCGGCGACCGACGTGCCGCTACTGTGGCACGGCCTGGTCCGCCTGTCGTCGAACGCCGAGATGCGGGCCGCCGCTCTCGATACCGGATGGCGGCTCGCCCTGGTGCTCGGCTGCGCGCTGGTGGTGGAAGCGCTGTGCAGCTTCTTGCTGCGCCGGCCGCTCAACGCGCTGGAGTTCGGCGGGCAACGGTCCGGCGACGCCGCGCAGAAGCCGGACGACACGGCGCTCGCCCTGACGGTGCCGGCACCGGAGCCGGACGAAGCCGCCGTTCTCGCGCAGTCGCCGCCCGAAGCGGTCAAGTCGCTCCGACTGCTGCGGCGGCTGCCGTTGGCAATACTCCGATTGGCGCTTTCGCTGGTGCCGCTCGCCGCTTTCGCCACCGCCGGCGCGCTGCTGGCCGCGACCGAGGTCAATGCATCGGCGTCCACCAGGCTCGTCCTGTTCGAGGTGTTGAAGGCCTATGTGCTGTGCCGTGCGATCACCTGCGTCGCCCGGATGCTGGTCTCGCCCGACAATCGGCGACTGCGCCTGTTGCAAATGACCGACCAGACCGCCGCCTATGTCGAGGTATGGGTCCGCCGGATGGCGATCGTCACGGTCATCGGCGCGACGCTTGCCGAAGTGTCGCAACTGCTCGGGTGGAGTTCGCATCTCCATCACGCGCTGGTCAAAGTGGTCGCCCTCATCGTCAACCTGTTCCTGGTGGTCATCGTCCTGCAGTGTCGCGCGTCGGTCGCCAAATATATCCGCCCGACGGATGGGGCGCGGGGAAGCATCGCCATGCTGCGCAACTGGCTGACCTATACGTGGCACACCATCGCGATCTTCGTGATCGTGGCGCTCTGGCTGGTATGGGCAACGCGGCTGCAGGGCGACTTGTCCCACTCCTTGCAGCCGATCTTCATGAGCATTGCCGTGTTGGTCGCCGCCCGCCTGTTCGCCATCCTGGCCCTGGGCCTGCTCGACCGGATGTTTCATGTCAATCTCGACCTGGCCAAGCGCTTTCCCGGGCTGGAGGAACGCGCCAACCGCTATTATCCGCTGCTGCGGCGGATCGTTGCCCTGGTGATCGGCTGGATAGCCGTGATCGCATTGTTGGAAGCCTGGGGAGTCGACGCGCTTGTCTGGTTCCGCAGCGATGCGATCGGCGGGCGTCTGGTGTCGGCGCTGACCACCATCGCGCTGGCGCTGGCCATCGCCGTGGCGGTTTGGGAAGTGGCGAACGCCGCGATGGAGCGGCATCTGGCGCGGTTGGCGCGCGAGGCCCGCTATGCGCGATCGGCCCGACTGCGCACGCTGCAGCCGATCCTCCGTTCGTCGCTGCAGATCCTCATCGTCACCGTCGTTACGCTGACCGTGCTCAGCGAGATCGGCGTCAACATTGCGCCGTTGCTGGCCGGCGCCGGCATCATTGGCATCGCCATCGGCTTCGGCTCGCAGAAGCTGGTGCAGGACCTGATCACTGGCCTGTTCCTGTTGTTGGAAAACGCCATGCAAGTGGGCGACTGGGTCACCGTTTCCGGCCTTTCCGGCTCGGTGGAAAATTTGTCGATCAGGACCATCCGATTGCGGGCCGGCGACGGCTCCATCCACATCGTCCCGTTCAGTTCGGTGACCAGCGTCACCAATTCGAACCGCGGCATCGGCAATGCGGCCATCAGTGTCAGCGTGGCCTTCGAAGAGGATACCGATCATGTCGGCCAGGTGCTCAGGCAAATCGCCGACGACATGCGCCGCGAGACGAAATTCAAGCCGATGATGCTTGGCAGCCTGCAATTATGGGGCGTCGACAAGGTCGATGGCGCGAGCGTGACGATCGTCGGCCAAATCGTGTGCACGGACTCGGGCCGCTGGGACGTGCAGCGCGAGTTCAATCGGCGCATGAAGCAGCGCTTCCACGAACTCGGGATCGTCATCGCCGCGTCCAACCAGTCGGTGCTCGTGCAACGGCCCGTTGCCGCGGCAGCGCCAGAGCACAATTCCGTCGAAGCGCCGCACGGCTTGCACCCGTCGGAGTTGGGCGGAGACCAATTGCCGACTGACCGGCGCCGGACAATCCAGCCGCAGGCCATCGCCGAAGACCGGCGCGAGTCGTAAGCTCTCGGTCACACAGCTGGATCCGGGACGGACCGACACCCGGCTGCAGGCGCGCCTACGCCCGCTTCGGACCGTGCCGACGACGCGCCGAACCGGCCATCGGCGGCTGCCATGTCGATGCCGGCCGAGAGCGCTCCATGCGGGTGAAGACCCGAGCCTCGAATGCCGTCACGTCTGGTCGCGGAAGTGCTCGATCTGATGCACCGCGTCGGCACTTGGCGTGCCATACACGTCGTAGATCGCTGCCGCCACATAGCCGGCGGCGGTGGCGAAGGCGCGTCCGTCGCGGTCCATGCGCCCCGTCACCGGATCGAGGCCTTCGGTGATGATGCCGCCGTCCCAAGTCGAATGGGTCAGGATCATCAAGGCCTTGTCGCGACAGCTCTCAAGCCGCAGATGATCCGCCAGCACCCAGGAAGTGGTGAACGACAGGCGGTAGGACCCGGGAAGGCCGTAGGGCGCGTCATGGTAGCCGTAGGCATAGGCCGACGACTGCAGCCAGGCCGATGTCGCCGCGAAAACAGGGTCGTCCTCGGCGACGAACCCGAGCGCCGCCAGCTTGAACAGCGATCCGGGGGGAATGTCTTCGACGAGATAGTCCGCCTTGCCGTCCCACCCGGCCACGAAGATGGGCTTGCCGTCCTTCTCGATCACCAGATGCTTGAGGATTTCCTGTTTCAAGTGATCGGCTTCGGCGGCGAAGCGTGATGCCTCGCTGCCCCGGCCAAGTGCGGAACTGAGGAACGACAGACCGCCGAGCGCCTGCCAGATCATGACATTGGCGTTGGTGAGGAAGGGGTGGCGGCGATATTCGTCCTGGGCATCCTGCCAGGACATGTAGAGGCCGGTCGTCGCGTCGCGGACCCGGGCGATCGTCGCCGCCAGATGGTCGACGGCGCCGGCATGTCGGTCGAGGAAGGCGCGATCGCCCGTCACCCGCAGATAGTCGGCGAGCGCGATGACCGGCGCAGCGGCTTCGTCGAGCTGGAAACCATCCTCGAGCACGACGCCGTCGATGAAACGGCTGTGGATGCCGGTGTTGCGCAACTGGGTCCCAAGCGCATGGGCGAGCGCCTCGCGCGCCGTCTCGGGATCGAAGCGCAGCAGAGCCGGAAAGCTCCACAGCATGGAATCCCGGTCCCAGTAGGCCGCCGAGACGTAGTAGCGCGGGCTGCGCGACGTCACCCCCACCATCTCCTCGGCGTCGATGGTCCGCCCCCAGGCGTAGAAGCGGGTGAATAGGGCGTTGCGGTTCATCAGCAGATCGAGGTCGTCCCGCCCGGTGGAGCGCGTCGACGCCATCAGCCGCGTTGCGGTCTCGCGGATCACACCGGCAGCGCCCAACCGGTCGATACGCTCGGCCAGCGCCTTGGCGTTGTGCGGAGCGCTCATCTCTTCCAGGCCGACCGCGAGGATGATGTTGGCTTCGGCGGTGCCGCCGGGCGCGATCTCGGTCACCTCGCCGCGCAGGGTGGCCGTCTGCAGCTGTGGCGCATCGCCGAGTTCGGCCCGCATGCCGCGATGGACGACCGACCAGGCGAACCTCGTGTCGTCGGTCCGGTAGGCAAACGTCGTCGCGTCGTCGACCCACACGCCTGGCGCCGCCCGGCGGGTGCCGGTCAGTTCGACCGGGTAGTAGGTGACCCGCTCCAGCGCTCCCCAGGCAACATCGGCGCCGAGTTCGATGCGGGCGCTGCCGGCACGCCGGTTGGCGACCTTCATGTGCAGGAAGGCGGCGCGCACGCCGAGCGGCGCACAATAGGTGAGCTCGATCTCCAGTCCATCGATCGTTGCCCGCGCCACCGGAATCCAGAAGGCGATGACCGACCACGCAAGGCCGCCGAGTTCCACCTCGCGACCGTCGATGCTGACCACCGGCCGGATCACCGGCCGGCCTTGCGGGCCGCGCGCCTGCAACAAGCCGCGATAGCGCTTCGACAGGACGTTGAAGCTCATCACCGCACCGTCGGCGGCACGGATGTCGGGCATCGACAGCCATTCGTTGCCGGTCGGGACGACGTCGTGCGGCTCGAGAGTGAGAGCCGACAGCGCCACGAGGCGACCCGCCGCGGCGAGGCCGGAGCGGACGAGACCGGGCGTGGGGGCAGGCGACAGGGTCTTCGCGTCGGGATCGGGCATGGATAGGGTCCCAGTTCGAGCGATCCGGTTC
>JARLIU010000131.1 GCA_031291595.1 Ancalomicrobiaceae bacterium
ATCGGCACCGATGCCATGCAGATGCACCTCGACGAGATCTCGAGCATGGTTGCCAAGGGCGCGCACGCCGTCCTGTTGCTCGACCGCGCCGGCTGGCACGTCACCGGCAATCTCGTCATATTCGGAACCCTGGCTCTTGTGAATCGTCGCAGCATAGGCCGGGACCAAGGTGTCGAGTTCTCCAAAGCCGAAGGTCACGGAGCGGCCATCAAAGCTGGCGGTCACTTCGCCCGCGTCGGTGTCGACATCGTCGACGTAGCCGATATCGCCGTTATAGACCTCCTTGTCATAGTCGTTTTCGATCTGCATCACCTTGTCGCCCGGTGCGAAGGTCCAGCCAAAACGCTCGACCTTGCGCTCCCCGACAGGATTTAGGGCTGCCTGCAGTTCAATGTTGAGCGAGCGGGCGCCGACCCCACCGCGGTTCATCGGGCACAGGACTTGAATGTCGCGGATGGGGTCAAAACGGAAGCGCTGTGGAATCCGCGTCTTCACCAGATCAACTATCCGCGATACGGTAATTTCGGGATCATCCGCCTGAACGAAATAGAAGTCGCTGTCGCCTTCGGGCCTGGAAAGGTCGGGAATGGAGCCCTGATTGATCCGGTGGGCGCTGGTAATGATCCGGCTTTGCGCTGCTTGGCGGAAGACTTCGGTCAACCGCACCACGGGCACCGCCTTGGACGCGATGATGTCGGTCAGAACCTGACCCGGCCCGACGGAGGGGAGTTGATCAATGTCGCCCACGATCAACAGCGCGGCATGGTTGGAGACGGCCTTGAGCAGAGCCTGCATCAACGGGACATCGACCATCGACGTCTCGTCGACAACCAAGAGGTCGCATTCAAGCGGGTGGTCTGTGCCGCGTTTGAATCCACCGCCTTTGGGATCGACCTCCAGCAACCGGTGAATGGTTTTGGCCTCGAATCCGGTGGCTTCCACCATCCGCTTGGCAGCTCGACCGGTCGGTGCACAAAGCAACAGGTTCACGCCCTTGGCGGCCAGGATGCGCAGGATGGCGTTGACGATGGTCGTCTTGCCCCCCCCCCGGCCCGCCGGTGATCACCAGAACTTTTGATGAAAGGGCCAGCCGGATGGCCGCAACCTGGCTCTCGGCCATGCGTGCGGTCGTTGATCCATTCGCCCGACGCCGTGATCCACTCGCCGGCCGAAATGACGGCGGCGAGCCCGACCACGGTGATGAGATCGCGATGACCTCGCGCTTTGACCCGCAGAACGCAAAATCCAGTCTCACCGTTGTGAAACGTTACCCGCTCGACCAAACCCGCCAACACTTCCGACGGCTGACGATCGGGCTCGGGTTTCATGACTGGAGGGCCCGCTTTGTCGCGCCCCGATGACGTTGCATCGCGAAGGCGCCTGACGGGTCGTAGCCTCCCACCACCATTAGTCTGCCCTCACGGGAAATGCAGCTGAGAGAATGGAGCTTGAAGGTGATCGCCCGGCCGTCTGGCTCCAGCCTCTGGCAGAGATCATCTGGGCCCTGGAAGCACACGGCGACCACCCAACCCAACCGGTCGTGATTACCGGCCGGCGCGGGGACCGAGATCAACGTGCACGTTTGCCAATTCAGCATCGACGATTGCTCCAGACGATCTTGATGACCAGGATTGGCGCCGGCCGAGAAAGGTGCAAGAGAATTCGGCCTTCCGGGGGCGAAACTGGGGGCAGCGCCGGTCGGTCGAAACCAATGCGATTGCAAACATACGCTATATGCAAAATTCGCATATCTCAGCGTCGGAGCGGCACCACGTTCGGCGCCGCCGTTGTGCCGGCGATGATAGCGCGCAAACGCGCGTCCCATGCCGCCAGCGCTGTCGCCTTGCCGACCTTGCTGGGGCCGTAACCAGACGGGAAGGTTGAATTTGGAGAGATTCAGAAGCGGACCTTCAGTCAGGCCAGTGCGAGTTGGACTAACAGCAGTCACTCAGGCGCAGAGCGACCAAGCCTTACAAGCGACGTTGGAAATCGGCTGCATGTGCCAATGATCCCTAGGACAATGCGAAAGAACGTTGGGCACTTATCGCAAATGTCATCTGGAGTAGCAATTTCAGCAGCTTCTCCCCTGTTCTCATCATAAGATATCGACTATCCTGAGTTGAAAAGGGGGGGATGGCGATGAAATCGCGCCGCAAAGCCACGTTCCTGTCAGCTTACAAGCTTGACCGAGCCGCAGCGCAGCTTCGGCCGAAGCGACAACAAAAAGTTCCGCGCTGAATGGCATCCGCAATTGCCGTAGGTCGGGAATGAGGTCATCGGCCATGGCCCGAAGCTCCTCAAATGCGCCCACCTCGATCAGCGCAAACGCGACTGACTGTAGGATAAGCGCGGCGTTCGGAATGAGCAGATGGCGGTGTATTGAAGCATGATGTTCGGCCGAAGCGACTTGCGACCAAGAGGCCTGCAACGCAAACGCCATTCCAAGCGCCGAAAGCGGCTCTGTCGCCGCAAGCCAATCCAAAGCCTTCAGCAACACGGTCGCCCTAGCCTGGGCATCCTTGGCCGCAGCCAGTCGTTCGCAGAGGCCTAGTGGTCCGACTCCGACATTTGCATCCCACTTGCCGCACGTGCTTGAGCGAATGTCGGAGTCAAAGGGCCACTAGCAACTTATTGAATCTAGTGGAGCTTTGAATTCGACATTTGAGTTTGTCTCTCCCCGCACGCTGGGACTCAAACGTCGAATTCGCTCCACGAGCACAATCTCCGAAGGAAGGTTGAGCTCATCGAACTGGCTCGGGTCGGGTGTAGCCTCTCCCAGAAGCAACTCGGTCCGCCGCCGAGCCGCCATCATGTGGGACAATTGGCTCTCAGAGATCGCCATGATCAGTCGTTCACAGTTATTGTAAGCCCTGTTGAACCAATAGCATGTTGAGGTGGTGCGCTATGCTGCTGTCCTTAGCTTCTTCTTGGCCAGTATCCCTCGCACGAACTTGTCCCATTTCGCCATGCCGGCGCGCTTCTCGGCCATGTAGTTCCAGCGGTCGTAGTGCTTCGAGCTGACGTCCTGCAGAGCATGGTTCTGAAGACGATCACGGATCTCTTTTGAAACTCCAGCTTTTCCAGCCAACGTCTTGAATGTCCTGCGGAGATCACGGTTCGTGGCCTGGGGGATTACACCTCGATCCCGCTGACGCCAGACAAAGCTGTAGAGCGTGGCATGACTGACCGGTTTCGACGGGTCCTTCGCCGAAGGAAAGTACCAGCCATACTCGTTGGGCGTGATGGACTCGATGAGTTCGGCCGCGAGTGACGGGACCGGTACGGCATGCGGCTGCAGGTTCTTCGTATTGGACCAGTCAATGATCCGTTCCTTGGCATCCCACTGGTCAACATGGAGATGGGCGATCTCCTCGACCCGTTGCCCGGTCAACATGATGATCTGTACGGCTCGGGGATAAGCCGGATGAACCGGCGTGTCCGGACATTCGAGCCAGCGGTAGAGCTGAACGAACTCGTCTTCACTGAGCCAGCGTGTACCCTGAACCTTGGGTTCAGTGGGAATGCCGGCCGCCGGATTGTAGGGGATGCGGAACCGGCGGGAGGACGTATTCCGATAATCGTTGTCCGACTTCATGCCCCAGCTGTAGGCTGCGTGGATATAGCACCGGACATGGTCCGCCATGGATAGGGCGCCGCGCTCATAGATCGGCCGGATCAGTTCCACAACCTCTTCAGATTCGATTTCTCTCGCAAGGCGGTTACGCCCAAGGGTGTCTGCAATCTTGCGGAGGCCCTTCTCGGTTTCCTTCCAGGACGGCTTGCCTGCAGCTTTCAGTGAGGCGACATAACCATCGAAGAGATCGCCCACGGTTCCGGGCCGGGCGTCGGTCGCGATTTTGATGCTGCGACCTTTCTGGATGACGTCGGCAAAGTCGCGCTTGAAGATCTCGCGCGCCTGAGCAAGGGACATCGACGGGTAGGCGCCGAGCTTCTTCTTGATCCGTTTCCCATCGCGCCATTGCTGGGCCATCCAGTCCGCGGTGACCCGTTTGGGCATGGGCTTGAGGACAAGCACGAGCCGGCCGGTGCCGCGTCCCTCGCCATCGGCGAGGTTCTCCTGCTTCCGGCTGGTCTCGACACGCTTCAAGGCTTGCCTGATGGCGGTATCGGTGAGGCTCGGCACGGTGTTTCTCCCGTTCGGGAAGTGGGATCGGTCGAGGAAAATAGGGATCAGCATTCGGGATATGGAACTGGTCCGCTACCCCTAAAACCGCCCCTAGTTTGCCAAAGCCGCCCCCTGTACGCAAGTCACAAAAACGATGATGATTCAATGTAGATAAGCGTGATCGAGCGTGATCAAAAGAGCATTGGTAGGATGGTTGTGCACCAGGATGACGGCGGTCGACGATAGCTCCAGCGCCCGCTTGACGATCTCGCGCGGGTAGACCGGCGTGTGGTCGACGGTGCCGGTCTGCTGCACTTCATCGGCGATCAGGCCGTTGCGCTTGTCGAGGAACAGGATGCGGAACTGCTCGCGCATCTCGAAGGCCATGGCGGCGCGGCAATAGGAGATGACGTCGGCCCAGGAGCCGAGCGCCGTCTTCTTCTTCACCTCGCCCTTGACCAGCCGCTGCCCGGCGGCGGCGACGAGCTTCAGATCGACTGCGACCGCCTCGCCGACGCCCTTCGCCTCCATCAGCAACTCGACCGGGGCGGACAGCACCTCGGCGAACGAACCGAAGCGATTGATCAACTCCTTCGCCAGCGCCTTGACGTCGCGGCGCGGGATCGAGCGGAACAGCACCAGTTCCAATAGCTCGTAGTCAGGCAGGGCGTCGGCACCCGCGGCGCGAAACCGCTCCTTCAGCCGTTCGCGATGGCCATGCCAGTGCGGTTCGGGGCCGGCATCGACGGGAGTGGACTTGATCGGCCGGGGTGGCCGGGACTCGTCGAAGCCGTTCATGGTGCGCCGTGTCCTGAAGGTCGCTTCATTCAGCGATAGGGCGGCAGCGTATAACCTCTGGGCGACAGGGTGAAGATCTCGCAGCCGGTTTCCGTCACGCCGACAGTGTGTTCGAATTGCGCCGACAACGACCGGTCGCGCGTCACCGCGGTCCAGCCGTCGGACAGGATCTTCACGTTGTAGCGGCCGAGGTTCACCATCGGCTCGATGGTGAAGATCATGCCGGGCTTCAGTTCGATGCCCTGGCCGGGTTCGCCATAGTGCAGGATGTTGGGCGCGTCGTGGAACAGCCGGCCGACGCCGTGACCGCAGAAGTCGCGCACCACGGAGCAGCGCTCGCGCTCGACGAAATCCTGGATGGCAAAGCCGATATCGCCGGTGGTGGCGCCCGGCTTCACTGCGGCGATGCCGCGCATCAGCGATTCGTAGGTGACTTCGACCAGGCGCTCGGCGGCCCGCTTGACCTCGCCGATCAGATACATGCGCGAGGAATCGCCGTGCCAGCCGTCAAGGATGAAGGTGACGTCGATGTTGACGATATCGCCGTCGCGCAACGGCTTTTCATTGGGGATGCCGTGGCAGACGACGTGGTTGATCGACGTGCAGCAGCTCTTGGTGTAGCCGCGATAATTGAGCGTCGCCGGCAGCGCGCCGTGGTCGAGGGCGAAGCGGTAGACGAAGTCGTCGATCTCGTTGGTCGTCACCCCCGGCTTGGCGAGATCGGAGAGAAGATCCAGGCATTCGGCCGCGAGCTGTCCGGCCGCGAGCATGCCGGCAAAGCCGTCCGGGCCATAGAGATGGATCTTGCCGTCATTCTTCAGCGGTTGGGTGGCGACATCGACGTAGCTGGTCATTGCTGGATCCTGACAAGGCAAGGTGATCGAGAAGATATAATCGATCGGCGGCGAAAATGCCAAAGTCCTTCGTCGAATCGATCGGGCCGGTGGTGGCTGGCAGGTATCAGATTATCGCGATCGTGCCGGTAACGGTGATCGCCTCGGGCGTGACGGTGGCGAGCGCGGCGATCGCCTCGACCCCGGCGGCGCGGGCGGCGGCAAACGCCCGGGCATAGGTGGGATCGATGTCGGCGGCGAGCGAAAAGCCTGTACTCTCCGGCACCTGCACGACGAACAGCATCGCCGCGCGGTGGCCTTCGGCCACCATGTCGGAGAGTTCGGCGAGGTGCTTGGCGCCGCGCGCGGTCACCGCGTCGGGAAATTCGGCGAGGCCCGGGCGCCGGCCGAGGGTGACGCTCTTCACCTCGACGTAGGCGCGGCCTTTCTCCGGATCCTCGAGCAGGATGTCGACGCGCGAGTTGACGCCATAGGCGACCTCGCGGCGCAATGTCGCATAGCCGGCGAACGCCGGCAGGGTGCCGGCGGCGATCGCTTCCGCTGCGACGCCGTTGGCCCGCGCCGTGTTGACGTTAACGAGGCCACCGTGCGCCTCGATCAATTCGAAGGAATAGGCGAGCTTGCGCTTCGGATCGGGCGAATGGGAGAGATGGACGCGACTCCCGGGCGTCGCCAGCCCCAGCATCGAGCCGGAATTGGCGCAATGTGCGGTGACGATTTCACCACCGTCGAGTTCGATGTCGGCGAGGAAGCGCTTGTAGCGCCGGATCAGCGTGCCGGGGATGAGGGCGGGAAGCTGCATGCGGGACCTCCTCCGGCGGGCGGATCGCGGCGATGCGCCGCAGCCATCCGCTGTAGCCGAACGCTGGCGCCGGTGCCAGAGGGGGACGGGCGGCGACAGGCAAGACGATAGCCGCGACGCCAGCCCGAATCAGCGCACGCAGATTTGTCGAGATCTGCATGTGTGCACCCGTATCCTATTGAACCTTTGTCGAATTACGGGTTTTACGTTTTGTTATTTCTACTACCCTAAGCATTATTGATCATGCCTATTGCGGACTTCTGCAGATCTCGGCGCGGCATGAGGCGCGATCGGCCAGGCGAGGCGCGCGGACATCGGCTGCCCCGGACAGAACAACGGCAAGAACAATGGGCGACTTCCAATGCGAACGAATGTGATCGGCCAGATGTCATTGGCCTTCCGCTTCATCGTCGTGGTGCTGATGGCCATCGCGCTGATGGGTGGCGGCACGCTGTTCGCGCTGACGCAGTTCGGCAGCGCCATGGTGACGATGAAGTCCGACGAGGCGCGGGCGCTGTCGCTGTCGGCGCTGTCGCTCGTCCAGTCCTACGAGCAAGCGGCCGAGGCCGGACGGATGACACGTGCCGCGGCGCAGCAGGAGGCCATCGCCGACCTGCAGGCGATGCGCGGCTCGGCGACGGACGGGGTCGTGGCAATCGGCGCGGACGGAGCCGTGCTGGTCGACGGCGCGGCGGCGACAACGCAGCTGTCGCCGGCTTTGCTCACTCAATTGAAAGCTTTCGTGGCGACCGGCAAGGAGGCCTTCCGGCTCGATCACGGTACGGGTGTTGCCGCCATCGGCTCGGCCGACGTCGTTGCCGCCAAGGCGAGCCCGGGCTGGCACTGGATCGTCGCCGCAACCGCGCCGGTTTCCGACGCAGTCGAGACGATGCTGGCGACGGTTGCAGTCATCGCGGCCGTCTGCGTGCCGCTGATGGCGATCTTCATCTATACCGCCTGGCGGCTCGGGCTCGGCATCACCCGTCCGGTCGGCGCCATCACCCAGTCCGTCGAAGCGATGGCGGCGGGCGATCTCGCCACCGCCGTGCCGAGCCGCGACCGGCACGATGAGATCGGCGCCATCGCCCGCGCGCTCGAGCTGTTGCGCCTGTCGCTGGCCGAGGCCGAACGGTTGAAAGCCGGCGAGGCCCGCCATCTGGCCGATCGGCAGTGTCACGCCCAGGCGATCGAGGCGGCGATCGAGGCGTTCCGCCGCGAAGTCAATGCGATCATGGGCATCGTCAACCAGGCCTCGACCGACATGACCAACACCGCGGTGAAGCTGGCCGGCGTCGCCGATTCGACCCGCACGTTTGCCGTCAACGTGCAGAACTCGGCGACGCGCGACGCCGCCGACGTTGCCGCCGTCGCCGAGGCGACGCGCGGGCTGACACAGTCGGTGCACAATGTCGGCGCCGAGATCAGGCGCTCGTCGCAGCTGACCTCGACGGGCGCGGCGCAGGGGCGCGAGGCGCGGGCCGGGATCGAGATGCTCGACCGCTCGGCGGAAAAGATCGGCGAGATCGTCCACATCATCCGCGCCATCGCCGACCAGACCAATCTTCTGGCGCTGAATGCCACCATCGAGGCGGCACGGGCGGGGGATGCCGGGCGCGGCTTCGCCATCGTGGCGCAGGAGGTGAAGGCGCTCGCGGTCCAGACCGCCAAGGCGACGGAAGAGATCTCCGATAGCGTCGGCTCGATCCAGGCGGCGATCGGTGGGGTTGTCGACAAGATCGTCACCGTCAATTCTTCGCTGGAGGCGATCGAATCGACCAGCCAGGTGATCGCCGGCGCGGTCGATCAGCAGCGCGAGGCGACGGCGCAGATCTCGGGCCGGGCCGAGAGCGTGGCGCATGGCTCGGAGGCCCTGGTCAAGGGGATCGCCGAAGTGTCGGTGGCGGCAAAGGCGACGTCGAGCGTGGTCGACGACGTCAGCCAGGTCTCCGACGTGCTGTCCGATGCGGCGATGCGGCTCGAACGTCAGATCGCCGACTTCCTGAAGGCGGTCGCCGCCTGACGGCAACCGCTCGCCGGGAAACGCTATCGCGTGGCGCCGTACGGCAGCGGGAACGGCTTGATCAGTTGGTGCGCCACGGCGACGCTCATGGTGCGGGGAATGCCGCCGGCGAGCGACAGCGTGATCAGCTGCGGCCGCTCGATCTCACGAAAATAATCCTTGAACCGATCGTCGATCGTCAGCATCGGCCGCCATTCGCCGATGATCACTGCGTCGCGGCCGAGAAGCGCCTTCTGGTCGGTGAGGAAGGCGAAGCCGCGGGCATCGGCATCGAAGGCGGCGACATCGACCGAACGGCCGAGCGCCGCGCCGATGCGGGCTGCCTCGCGCCAGTTGAGCGCCACGGCGAAGCGTTTGTCGTTGAAGGTGATGTCGCGGTCGGCGAGCGCCGCCGGCAGTCCCTGCCAGTCGCTCGCCTCCTGGTAAAGCGGCTTCAGGTAG
This sequence comes from Ancalomicrobiaceae bacterium, assembly GCA_031291595.1. Lineage (GTDB taxonomy): Bacteria > Pseudomonadota > Alphaproteobacteria > Rhizobiales > Ancalomicrobiaceae > CAIYYN01. The sequence continues at coordinate 9,042 of JARLIU010000131.1, forward strand.
GCCGGGCCGTCGAGCATGCCGGGGGTCGACAGCGCCCAGGTGGCAATGAGCGGCGAGCGCAGCAGCAGCGTGACGGCGAACGCGGCGATGGCGGTGATGGCGGCGGAGACCGTCACCATCACCGCCGGAGCGCGACTGCCGCGCGTCTCGCCGGTGGCGAGCCACTTGCCGAGCAGGGGAAAGGCGAACAGCCAGCCGGGCATCGGCCAGTGCGGCAGCCCTTTGCCGCCCAGGATGGGGGCGAGGGTGAACAGGGCGACCGCCGGCAGGGCGAGCGCGGCAAGAAATAGCGCCCGCTCGCGCTCGTTCGCACTTTCCAGCCATTTCGGCCGATAGGCGAGCGGCGCGACGAGCGCATAGGCGAGCGCCACGAGCGTCCAGGGCAGGAGATAGGCGGCCTGGCCGAGCAGCGACTGCACGACGTTGAACGGCTGCAGGCCCTTGGCCGCGCCGGCTCGTCCCGACTGGAAGGCAAAGGAGATCCAGTGGTTGTCGGCATTCCAGACGAGGAGCGGCGAGATCACGGCGAGCGCGAGGATGCCGGCTATCCACGGCGCCTTGGCGGCGAGCTGGCTGCGATGGCGGGTTGCCACGATGAAGACGACAGCGCCGAAGGCAAACAGCAAGGCGTGGTATTTCGACAGGCCCGCCAGGCCGAAGGTGAGGCCGGCGCCGAGCCAGCTTTCGGCGACTTCGGCCCTGGTCAGATCGGCGAACAGGATCCGGGCGAGCAGGATGGCGGTGGCGGCGAGCCACAGATCGAGCGGTCCGTCGGGAACCAGCCAGGATCCGGCGGAGGCAAAGAAGAACGGCGCCGTCGACAGCGCGGCCACCGCCCAGAGCCCGGCGCGGGCATCGAACAGCCTTCGGGTCAGGTCATAGATCAGATAGGACGTGACGGAAAAGGCGACAACGAACGGCAGGCGCATCAGCCAGTGCGGCGCTTGGCTGCCGAACAGAAACTCCATCGCCCCGACGGTCCAGAAGGCAATCGGCGGATGATCGAAGAACGACCATTGGAAGTGCCTGGCGACCGAGACGGCATAGGCTTCGTCGACGCCGTAGTCGAGAAAGCCGGAAAATAGCAGCCGCGCCAGTGCGGCGATGGCGATGACGCCGATTGCCAGCATGTGATCGTCGGAGGTATCGACACGCAGGGATCTGGTGGGAAAACGGCTCATGGGGCTCCGGCGGCGGTTGGATCGGTCGCGAACGGGGCGGGACCATAGCCTTGCGTGCCCGCGAGCGAAACCCCAGTGCGTGCACGGCGGTCGGACCGAGCGACGGGCTCGATTCCGTTATCTGTCGTTCGCGCAGAGTCACCAGCCGAGAGGACCCGGCGCCGGTGCGAATGAACGTTCGCTCTCGGTCATTGTTTAGTCACATTTGCGAACGAACATTCGCTCCATGGCGTCGGCAAGATCTGTCGGCCGGCCGGCGCATGGACGTCGTTGAGCGAGGCGCAGCGGCGATCAGTGGCGTTCTGCCGATTGCCGGCCGTCATCGGCGGCTGGCCGCACGCGACATGAAAGGACGGTTGGTTGATGACGAATGGAGTGGCGGACGCGCAAACCGTCGGCGAGGCGGGCATAGTGACGCGGCGCCAGCACATTATCGAGGCGGCCAAGCGCTGCGTCGCGCGTGCGGGATTTCATGCGGCCTCGATGCACGAGATCTGCGCCGAAGCCGGCATGTCGCCGGGCGCCGTCTATCGCTACTTCCGTTCCAAGGACGAGATCATCGCGGCGATCGCCGAGGACGAACAGGCAAGCACTGCAGCCTTGTTTACGGCGGCAGGCGAAGGAGGCTTCCATGAACGGATGCTGCGGATCGGCCGGACGTTTCTGAAAAGCATGGCCGAACCGGGCCGCGTGGCGTTGATGGCCGAAATCATGGCCGAATCCTTGCGCAATCCCGAGGTGGCCAAGCTGTTCTGTACAGCGGAGGATTCGACCCGGCAGAAGTTCGCCGACCTTCTCAGCCAGGCAGTGGCGGCGGGAGAGGTCGAATTGCCGATGGATTTCGACGTGGCGATCACCTGCATCATGGCGGTCGGGGAAGGATTGGCGTTCCGCATGGCCAACGATCCGACGCTGACGCCGGAGCGGGCCGAGCCGATGTTGAAAGCCATGGCGGGCGGGCTGTTCCCGCACAAGCGGTCCGAAAGCTCGGCATACCCAACGGCTGCATCCGAGGATTGAGCGAGGTGCGGCCCGGTACGGCTGACGATTGACGTCGGCTTGGCGTAATCGATTACGGCTACGCTTCGGCCGAAGTGGCAGCGATGGAATGACGATCCGAACACGCGTGCTCCGGCCATTGGCTGGGGTCGCATCGGGTCAGGAACCCGACCGCGATGCCGGCCGGGCTCTTGCCGCACTCAGGCGGCAATTGCGTGGACGGCCGACGCCGTTCGGTTATCCGGGGGCGCGGGTCGTCCAAGTCCCCTGCACAGAGTCACGGTTGGAACTCCCCGACCCCGTACTTGGCGGCTGGAAGGAAGAAGAAATGATCTTTCGCGTTGCGCGCACCCTCGTAGGGCTGATCCTGCTCGCCGCCGTCCTTGCAGCAGGCTACGGCTTTGCGTCCGGCGATATCGTGAAGTGGCGGGCGCTGGCCGAGCCTTATGTCGCGGCCGCGAGGACCAAGGCCGAGACGACGATCGCCGAATGGCAGAAGCCGAAGCCGGCAGACAAGCCCGAGCCGGTTGCCGTGGCGCGTCCACCGGCGATCACGGTCACCAAGGCGACGCGGCGCGAAATCACCGAGACCGTCGTCGTCACCGGTTCGCTGGTGCCCGAGGAAGAGGTCGTCGTCGGCGTCGACGTCGACGGCCAGAAGATCGTCGAACTCGACGCCGATCAGGGCGATCACGTCACCAAGGGCCAGGTGCTCGCCCGGCTCGATCGCCGCTCCCTCGATGTGCAACTGGCGGAGAACGATGCAGCCCTTGCCAAGGCCGACGTCGGCATCGCCCAGGCCGCGACGCAGGTGGCGCAGGCTGAATTCGCCGTCACCGACGCGCAGAATCAGGTCGATCGCACCGCCCCGCTGCAGGCCAAGGGTTATGCCACCAACGCCAGTCTCGACACCCAGACGATCGCGCTCAGAACCGCCAAGTCGCGGTTGGAGAATTCCAAGGCGGGCCTCAACTTCGCCAAGGCCGACCGCGCCACGCTGGTGGCGGCGCGGCAGGACATCGTGTTGAAGCTCGCCAAGACCGAGTTGAAGGCACCGACCGACGGCATCGTGCTCAGCCGCGCCGCCCAGCTTGGCCAGCTGGCATCCGGTTCGGCCGGCCCGCTGTTCCGCATCGCCCGTGACGGCAAGATCGAACTCGATGCCGAAGTGACCGAGGGCGTCATGCATCGCATGCAGGTCGGCCAGCGGGTGCTGGTATCGCCATCGGGCTTCGACGATCGCATCGAGGGCTCGGTGCGGCTGATCACGCCGCAGGTCGATCAGGCGACGCGGCTCGGCCACGTGCGCGTGGCACTGCCGGCCGACCAGCGCTTGAGGGCGGGCGCGTTCGCGCGCGGCGAAGTCATCACCGCCCGCAAGCAGGCCGTCGCCCTGCCACTGACCGCCGTGCAGGTCGAAAAGGACGGCGCCATCGCCCAGGTCGTCAAGGACGGCCGCATCTCGACCCGCCGGATCGTCACCGGCATCCGCGACAACGGCATGATCGAAGTCGTTTCGGGCGTCCAGGAAGGCGACATGGTCGTGTCCCGGGCCGGCACATTCGTGCGCGACGGCGACATCGTCACGCCAGTCACCGAGACGCCCGCTGCGGCGGCGACCGACCTCAATGCCACGGGGGGAACCCGGTCATGAATTGGAACTTCTCGGCCTGGTCGATCCGCAATCCGGTGCCGCCGATCCTGCTGTTCACCGTGCTGGTAGTGCTCGGCTGGGTGAGCTTCAACACCCTGCCGATCACCAAATTCCCCAATATCGACATCCCGCTGGTCATGGTGCAGATCACCGACCAGGGCTCGGCGCCGTCCGAACTCGAGAGCCAGATCACCAAGAAGGTCGAGGATGCGATCGCCGGCATCACCGGCGTCGACCACATGCAGTCGGATATTTCCGACAGCGTGTCGCGCACCGTGGTGCGCTTCAAGATCGAGATCAACTCCGATCGTGCGCTGAACGACGTCAAGGACGCCATCACCAAGATCCGCTCGGATCTGCCGCGCACCATCAACGAGCCGATCGTGCAGCGCCTCGATGCCGAGAGCCAGCCGATCGTGACCTACGGCATCGGCTCGCCGGGCATGACGCCAGAACAACTGTCCTGGTTCGTCGACGACACCGTGCTCAGGCAGATCCAGGGGCTCGCCGGCGTCGGCCGAGCCGAACGCATCGGCGGGCAGACGCGCGAGATCCATGTCATGCTGAGGGCCGACCGGCTGATGGCGCTCGGCATTTCGGCGGCCGATGTCAATGCGCAATTGCGGGCGACCAGCCTCGACGAATCCGGCGGCAAGGGCCAGATCGCCGGCTCCGAGCAGATGATCCGCATGCTGGCCAGGGCCACATCGATCCCCGAACTCGGCGCCACCAAAATCGCCATTTCCGGCGGCCGGCAGGTGCGGCTCGACGATCTCGCCGATATCAGCGACGGCTGGCAGGAGCCGATCAGCTTCGCTCGTCTCGATTCGAAGCCGGTCGTCACCATGACGGTCTATCGCGCCAACGGGGCGAGCGACGTCTCGGTGGCGCGCACGGTCGACGCCAAGATCGCCGAACTGGCCAAGCAATACCCCGACGTCAGCTTCTCCAAGATCGACGACAGCGTCTATGCGACCTATTCGTCGTACTCGAACGCCATGGAATCGCTGATCGAAGGCGGTCTGCTGGCGGTCGCCGTGGTGTTCCTGTTCCTGCGCGACTTCCGGGCGACGATCGTGGCGGCGATCGCCATGCCGCTCGCCGCCATCCCGACGTTCTGGGCGATCAGCGCCATCGGCTTCTCGCTCAACATGGTGAGCCTGTTGGCCATCACGCTGGTCACCGGCATCCTGGTCGACGATGCGATCGTCGAGATCGAGAACATCGTCCGCCACATGCAGATGGGCAAATCGCCCTACCGCGCGGCAATGGAGGCGGCCGACGAGATCGGGCTGGCCGTCATCGCCATCTCGTTCACCATCATCGCGGTGTTCGTGCCGGTCAGCTTCATGGGCGGCATCGTCGGCCAGTACTTCAAGCAGTTCGGCCTGACGGTGGCGATCGCCGTGTTCATCTCGCTGACGGTGGCGCGCCTCATCACGCCAATGATGGCGGCCTATCTGTTCCGCAATCACGGCCATGCCAAGACCAGGGACGGCTGGATCATCCGGGCCTACACGGGCCTCTTGAAGGCGACGCTGAAGTGGCGGTGGGTGACGCTTGCGGGCGGCGTCGTCTTCGCCGTCCTCGCCATTCAGAGCGCCAAATATCTGCCGCAGGGCTTCATGCCGCCGGACGACCAGTCGCGTCTCGTCGCCTCGCTCGAACTGCCGCCCGGCGTATCGCTCGACGAGACGGCGCGGGTGACCGACGAGGTCACGCGGAAGCTGAAGACCATCCCGGAGGTCAAGGACGTGTTCGTGCTCGGCGGCACTTCGCCGACCGGCACGTTGGAACTGCGCCGTGCCCGCATCGCCGTGCATCTGGTGCACAAGGCCGAGCGTACCCGCAGCCAGAAGCAGGTCGAGGGCGAGGTCACCCGGCTGTTGTCGACCATCCCCGACATCGTCTTCTACATGGTCAACGACCGCGGCCAGCGCGAGTTCACCATGAACATCGAGGGCAGCGACATCTCCAAGGTCAACGAGGCGGCCTTCGACCTGCAGCGCGCCATGGCCAAGAGCCCGGCCTTCGACCATCCGTCGGCGGCGGCCTCCTACGACCGGCCGGAACTGCGGATCGTGCCGAAGCTCGATATCGCGGCCGATCTCGGCATCACGCCCGATGCGATCTCCAACGCCGTCCGGGTGGCGACCACCGGCGACTTCGACGCCAACCTGCCGAAGTTCAAGCTCGGCATCCGACAGATCCCGATCCGGGTGCAGGTCGATACCGCCATGCGGCAGGATGCGACGGCGATCGCGGCCATCCGCGTGCCGACTGCCAAGGGCAAGTCGGTGCCGCTGGAGGCGGTCGCCGACATCCGCTACGGCGTCGGACCTTCGGCCATCTCGCGCTGGGATCGCGAGGACCGCGTCGAGGTCGGCACCGCCATGGCACCGGGGCATGCCACCGGCGAGGCCAGCCAGTTCGTCGAGGCCTACCTGAAGACGCATCCGATGCCAACCGGCGTGCATCCGGCCAATTCCGGCGACACCGAAATCCAGGCCGACATGTTCGCCTCGTTCGGCAAGGCCATGGGCGCCGGCGTGATGATGGTGTTCGTCGTGCTGATCCTGCTCCTCGGCAACATCTTCCGGCCGATCACCATCCTCGCCACGCTGCCCCTGTCGGTTGCGGGCGTCGTGCTGGCGCTGCTCGTCACGCACAATCCGGTATCGATGCCTGTCATCATCGGCATCCTCATGCTGATGGGCATCGTCACCAAGAACGGCATCATGCTGGTCGACTTCGCCGTCGAACGGGAAAAGCACGGCATGACGCAGCGCGAGGCGATCATCGATGCCGGCAAGAAGCGCGCCCGGCCGATCGTCATGACCACCATCGCCATGGTGGCCGGCATGGCGCCGGCGGCGCTCGGCTCCGGCGAGGGCGGCGAATTCCGCTCGCCGATGGCCATCGCGGTGATCGGCGGCCTGTTGGTGTCGACGGTGCTGTCGCTGGTGTTCATCCCGTCGTTCTACACGATCATGGACGATCTCGGCTGGCTGGTCGGCAAGGTGCTCGGCTGGGCGATCCGGCCCAATGCGACCGACGAGGGGCCGGTGGCGGCGACCTCGGGCACCGGCGGCGTTCCTCCGGCGAACGAACATCTGCCGGCTGCTGGCGAGCATGCACCCGCAGCAACCCACGCCCAGCCGGCGGCGGCGCAGCCGAACGTGGAACGACGGCCTGCGCGGGCTGAACTCGCTTCGTCCGCGCACCGCCCGCATATCGTGCCGGTAGCGGCGCAGGAACCGAAACGCCGGTCGGCGCCGGATACGGACGAACTGGCCGAAGCGGCGGAGTAGGGGCCAGGAGTATTCGGGACAACCGACGCGGGCGGCATCGCCAGGTGCCGCCCGTTCGGCGTTTCAAGCGTCGATCACAGCACCAGCTTCGACAATTCCGGGAAGGTGTCGATCAGCCATTGCGACATGAATCCGGTGCCGCCGGTCAGAAACACCACGCCGGTCGCCACCAGGGCCGCGCCCATGACCTTCTCGACGACGCCGAGATAGCGCCGCCCCCGCTTCATCGCGCCGATGAATGGCCCAGTGAACAGCGCGGTCAGGAAGAACGGCAGGCCGAGCCCGAGCGAATAGATGGCCAGGAGAATGGCACCTTCGCCGACCGTATCCTGGCTCGCCGAAACGGTCAGAATGGCCGACAGTACCGGTCCGATGCAGGGCGTCCAGCCGAAGCCGAAGGCAAGGCCCATCAGATAGGCGCCGATGAGGCCGGGCTTGGACGGCGCCAGCTCGACTCTCGCCTGCCGGTACAGCAGCGGTATGCGGAAGACGCCGAGGAAATGCAGGCCCATCACCACGATCAGCGCGCCGGCGAGGATGCCGAGTTCGGCGCGCCAGGCATTGATGATCTGGCCGATCAGCGAGGCGCTGACGCCGAGGATGACGAAGACGGTGGTGAAACCGGCGACGAAAGCGACGGAGGCGGACGCCACGTGGAGCTTGGCGGCGCGCGCGTCCGAGCCGTCATCGCGCAATTCGTCGAGGCTGACTCCGGCCATATAGGCGAGGTAGGGCGGCACGAGCGGCAGGACGCAGGGCGAGATGAAGGAGACGAGGCCAGCGCCGAGCGCGCCAGCGAGCGTTACTGAAGACGTCATGACGGATAATCGCTCCCGCGCATCGATCGAGCCCAGGCCGCGCCCATTGGCGAGCCGGTCCACTGCCCTATAGACGATCGGGGCGCCGAGGCGAAGTCACCATCGCGCGAGAGCTTCTGTCGGCTCGAATCGGGGTCTCCGACCGATCCGGCGGATGCATTCCACTCCAGCCTCAGTCCGCTCCTCAGCCAAAAGGGCCTGTCGCTCAAGCACCTGATAGCGCCGTGCTCCGACGTGCTGCATCGCTGCGCGTCGCGGCTCAAACGGCAGGCGGTCAAGCCGCGGACACCGCTGGCCGAAATGGTCAGATCCCGATCCGGGTTGCCATCGCGTGACGCGCCGGATCGGGCGGACGCGGATCGCTTCGGCCGATCGGTCGGCGCGATGCACCCGTGCTTGCGCGGCGGTTGCCGGAGCGCTGCGGGCTGGCCATAATGCCGCGATCGGTGCTTGGCGGCGAAGATGCTCGGGAGGAGAATTCCATGCTGATGAGACCACATGCGATGTCGCGCCGCGCCATGCTGGCCCTGGCGCTTGCCGCGCTCGGCGGGGCGGCCCCGGCGTTGGCGGCCAAGCGGCATACCCACCCAGTTGCCGTGCCGCCGCCGGTCTTCCACAAGGGCGTCACCATGTTCCGCACCATCGAGATCGATACGCGACCGATGGCGGAGCGCGGGCTGTCCAACTACGCCCTGCGCATCCAGGATCTCGCCGGTCCGGTTGCCGCACGCATCTTTTCCGACAGGTTCAATCCGCACGCGCCGGAGGGGCTGCGGCTGGTGTTGCGAATCAACTCGATCGAGCTGCGCCAGCCGATGAGCGGGCACAATTCGCGCTTCGATGTCGGCTCCGGTGGCGATAACCAGGACTGGATCGAGGGCAGCGGCGTGGTGCTCGACAACAGCGGCCATGTGTTCGCCACTGTGCCGATCACCACCTCGGCCAGTTCCAACATTGCCGGCTTGAATTGGTCGCCCGAGGGCGAGCAACTGCGGACGCAAGGCCTGATCGAACTGCTCGCCCGCTGGGTGAAGCAGGACGTCTGATCGCCCGTCCCGGCCTGGAACAGGATGTCTTCAGACGCAATCGCTACGGCGGACCGCCGGCAGGCTCTCATCCCCCTTTAATCGAACGCCCAGACCGCAGACATGACGGCCGCCGATCGGATCGGCGGCCGCTGTCGTTGAAGAGGCGTCGCTCAAGATCAGACGCAGTGTCCGTTCTCGAACTTCCTGCAGCGCGGTTGCAGCGGTGCCGGCGGCCTAGGCGCGACGCGCGGCTGCACATGCCGCGGGGCCTGGATATGCGGCGCCGGCTGGAAATGCGGTGCCGGCTGAACCCGGGGTAGAGGGACCGGCCGCAGGACATGCGGCTGCACCCGGACGTGCGGCGGCGGCGTCACGTGCGGGACCACCACATGCGGCTCGGGCCGATGCGGGTTGAACGGCGGCCTGGTGATGCTCGGCACGCAGGTCCTGCCGGCGCGGACCGTGCCGGTCGGACAATTGACCACCACGCCGCCCGGACCATGCTGGTTTGGCAAGTTCGGCTGGCGCGGCAGAGTGGTCGGGGCGACACAGGCCCTGCCGTTCCACGTCAGTCCCGGCGCGCAGGCCGGCGGTTGCGTCGGACGGCCGGCGATCGGCAGGCAGTTGCCGCCGCGGCGGAACGTTCCCGCCGGGCAGTTGGCAGGGTTGATGATCGGGCCGGGCCGCGTCGGCCGGTTCGGAGCCTGCACGCCCAGAGCCAGGCAGCGGCCGTTACGCTCGATCTGGTTCGGCGGGCAATGCCGCGGCCGGGCGGCCACGCAGAACAGGCCCTGGCGGAATTGGCCGGGCGGGCAGGACTGCGTCGCCGCGATCGGCGCACACCGGCCGAACTGGCGCAGGGTGCCGATCGGGCAGCCGACGACCGGCGCATTGGCAGTGCAGCGTCCGCCCAGCAGCCGAGTGCCGGCCGGGCATTGGCAGGACCGGCCCATCACTAGGCCGCCGGCGCATTGCACGGGCTGGATCGGTCGGCAGGCAAGGCCGCCGGGTCCTGGGCTCGCCACCGTGCCCGAGGGGCACGAGCAGGTGTTGCCGCTGAGGAAGCCGCCGAAGCAGCGGTGCGGCCGGTCGGGGAAGCTTGCCACGCAGACGGTGCGGCCGCCGAGGCGGCGCTCGGCCAAATAGCCGTCGGGGCAGGAGCAGGTGCCGCCGACGAACCAGCCGTTGGAGCAGCGGTCGCCGCCGACCGGCACGCAGATGTCGCCGATGGCCGCATAGCCCCACGGGCACGACAGCACGCAAGTGCCGCCGCGGTTCCAGTAGCCGTCCGGGCAGCCCTCGTCGACGATTTCGACCGACTGGGAGATGATCGGCGGTTCGACCACTTCGACCGGCACGTCGGGCGCGACATAGCTGGCGACGCCTTCCGGCACGTCGACGTGGAAGCTGGCACAGGCGCGGTCGTTGTTCGGGTCGGCGTCGCCGGCGACGAGAATGCCGCTGCCGAGCAGTGCCTCGACCAGTTCGCGCGTGAGTTCGCCGCTGACGGGTAAGTTCCTGGCGGTCTGATAGGCCTCGATGGCGCCCTTCAGCAACGGTCCGGCGACGCCGTCGGCCGCGCCCTTATAGGTGCCGAGACGGGCCAGTTCGATTTCGACCGCATAGATCAGGCGCGTGGAGGTCAGATCGCCGATCCAGCCGATCGAGGCGCAGTCGGCGAACTCCGGGGTGGACCATTGCGGCGGCAGGCGGTACTCGAGGAACAGGCTGGTCGAACGGCCCGGGCGGATCTCGACTTGCGGATGTCGGCAGGAGGTTTCCGCCCCGCCCTGGCCGCAGATCCAGCGCGACGGCCCGGAACTGATCAGTCGGGCGCCGGCGCGATCGAGCGTATCGGCTAGGAGCAGCGGCCCGAGGAACGTGTCGGAGCCGCGGTTCCACACCCGCACTTGGACCCGGCAGACGCCGCCGATGCGGCAGGTGCCGATGGTCTTCTTCTCGACCGACAGATCGAAGCGGTCGCCGGCTCCGATCGGTGCCTCTTCCGCCACGGTCGTGGCCGCGGCGAGCGCCACGCCGCTCGATTCGGCGCAGGTCTTGAACACGCGCACGTCGCCGACGTGGCCGCGGGTCGTCGTCGCCGGCATCAAGCCGTCATAGTCGGCAAAGTGCAGGCTGGCCGGCGCTTCCGCCGATGGGTCGATCGGGCCGCCCTGCAGACCGGAGAGGTTCAGCCCGGTCCCGGCGTCGGGCACGTCGGTTCCATTCACGCGCGCGCTCGAGCGGGCGCTGCGGTCAAGGTCGTCGCCGGTCGTCCACAGGGTGCCGTCGCACTTGCCGAGATCGATGCCGCCCGTCGGCTTGTAGCCGTAGCCGATGGCGACGCCGCCATCCGTCTGGCGCCGTTCGCCCTCAAGGCCGACCGCGAATTCGTCCGGCACCGCGGCCCAGGCGTTGGTGGCCGGGTCGGGACGATAGCGCAGGACCTTCGCCGGCGCCTGCGCGGCGAGCAGCAGATAGTCGTAGTTGCCGGTCACCGGCGGGCGTTCGGCCAGATAGATCCAGCCGTTGGTGTCGAAGGTGATGTCGGAGATCTCGAAGATGCCCTGATCCTTCGGGATGAGGATCTCGCGGCGGGGATCGCCGAGGCTGCCGTCGGCCGCGATTGCCGCCGACCAGATCTCCGGCCCGTCGGCGACGGCATAGTAGAGCCGGCCGGCGGAGACGTTGAGGCCCCAGACGCGCCGACTCGGATGGGCATAGCCCCAGGTCGCCGGATCGTCGGCGCGGAAGGCGGCGGACTTGATGTCGGCACGCTTTGCCGGATCGTCCGGCACCGGTTCGAGCCGTGCGGCGGGGCGCGCGGTGACGCCGTGATCGAAGCTGCCAAGATCCTTGCCGGAGGCATCGAGCCTATGGATGAGGCCGGTCTCCAAATCCGAGACGAAGAATTGTCGGCTGACGGCATCATAGGCGATGTTGCCGAGGCCGGCGCCGCTGTTGGGCTTGCCGTCCGTGGCAATCGTGGCGAACAGCGTCACGTCGCCGGTCACGCCGTCGATACGCCACACCGAACCGGGACCGCCGGAGACCGGCTTGCCGTCGGCGCCGGTGGCCGTACCCCATTGGCCGGCCATCCAGTCGGCGCTCGGATCGCCACCCAGACTGCGGCGCGGCCAGCCATCCGGCGTTGCCGGCGGCAGCACGATATTGAGCCCGTAGGCCGAGGTGGCGGTGGCGTAGATGTTCGGCGCCGGCGCCTTGGTGGCCGGATTGATGGCATCATCGAGCACGACGCCGAATACCTGGCCGATGGAGCGGGCAGAGAAGGTGGCGACCTCGCGGGTGGCCGTCGCCTGGTCGGCGCCGGGGCCGGTCGCTGCCGATGCATCGAGGATGCGCAGCGATGCGCCGTCCGTCTCGATGGCAATGGCATCGGCGTTGGCGGTGGTGCTGTCGGCGCCGCGGTCGGCGAGACGGGTGCCGGAAAAGCCGGTGACGACGAGATTGCCAGGCCTGACCAGGCCGGTGGCCGGGGCGGCGGGCGCAGCGGCGGCCTCGACCACCGGTGAAGCAGCCGGTTCGGCCGGAGAGGGGGCGGCTGCATTGGCGGGCGGCGGAGCGGGTGCCGGTTCAGCGGCCGGCGCGCTCTCGGTCTTCTGGGGAGCGGCCGGCTCGGCCGTTGCCGGACTTGACGGCGCGGCCGGCCCGGCGCTGGTCGCAGCCTCGGCCGGCGAGGCCGGCGGATTGGCGGCATCGGCTGTGGGTTGAGAGGTCTCGGTCGTCTGGGCGTGCCCGGCGAGGGGGAGCGAGGCTGCCGCCACTGCGGCCATGACGACGACAGCGAGCACGAGCGCGCGTGGCGGGCGACGCGCGGTTCGAGCCGGGGCAAAGGCTTGATCCGAACCTGCGAGGCGGCCGTCGGAATGGCAGGCGGATCGGATCGCGGCGCGGACAATGGCAATGAATGAACGCAGCATCTATGATCTCCTGCGGCCGCGCGGCGCCTCGTCCCTCTGTTGTGTCCGGCGGGGCGGAAAGCTCCCCGGCCGGCGAGGGTGCGACGGCGCACCAAATGCATCGCCGCTTGCGGCAAAAAAACACCAGAACCTAACACCGAAGCGGCGGGTCTCATAGCGATCGCCCATCGGGCTCTGCCCGACGGAGTCTCGATCGGGCATTGCCGTTCGGGCGATTCCGGCGATGAAAGGCACTGCCTCGGCACAATTCATCGAATGTTGTGCCGGAATCATGTCGGGAATTGGCCGGATCCGCTCGGCGCCCCAGCCGGGACGCCTCGTCCTCCCGACATCGGCCTCGTCTGGCCGGTCGGGCGCGCGACGCCGGAGGCAGCCCGCTGTTGCGGCTGACGGCAGCGCTCCCGCCGGCTGTCATTCAAGCGGATGGGTTGACCGCGGTGCGATTTTGTCCGACCTAGTGGTCCGACTCCGACATTTGCATCCCACTTGCCGCACGTGCTTGAGCAAATGTCGAATTCGCTCCACTAGGCGCGGTCGGGGTTTGTCGGTCGGATCGCTTCGGTCCGGGCGGGCCGCGCGTCAGAACCGAAGGAATGCGCGATGTATCTGGTGCTGTTCGACGTGGACGGAACGCTGGTCGACAGCCAGAACATCATCTTCGAAGGCATGCGTCGGGCGTTCGAAGGCGAGGGGCGGCCGATACCGACCCGGCAGGCCGTGCTCGCCATCATCGGCATGTCGCTTCCCGTTGCCTTGGCCGAACTGTCCGGCGGCGATCCGGACGATGCGCTGACCTCGGCGCTCGTCGGCCGCTACAAGGCGGCCTTTCACGATCTCCGGCTGATGGCGACCCACTACGAGGCGCTGTTCCCTGGTGCCCGGGAGACGCTGCTGGCGTTGAAGCGGCGGCCGGACGTCATCCTCGGCATTGCCACCGGCAAGTCGCGGCGTGGGGTGACGGCGGTCATCGACACCTATGGGTTCGACGGCCTGTTCGCCACCATCCAGACAGCCGACACCCATCCCTCGAAGCCGCACCCCTCGATGATCGTCACGGCGCTGGCCGAGGTCGGCGTGACGCCGGACAAGGCGGTGATGGTCGGCGACAGTTCATTCGATATGGAGATGGCACGGGCGGCCGGGGTGCATGCGCTCGCCGTCGGCTGGGGCTACCAGTCCGTCGCGGCGCTCGAAGCATCCGGCGCGCACGCGGTCGTCGATGCGTTCGACGAGGTCGAGCCGGCGCTCGCCCGGCTCCTCAACTGGTGAGCGACATGCGCGATTTTCTCGAATTCCTGCCGCCGGACGATGAACTTGAGCGCATCAGCGCCGATCCGGTCGCCAAGGCGCGCGCGCTCAATCGCCGCGAGCTGCCGAAGCGGTTCTACCAAGATGCTGCCGTCAAGCCGGCCGCGGCCGGCTTTGCGGTCGAACTCGACGGACGTCCGGTGAAAACGCCGGCCAAGCGGGCCCTTGCCCTTCCGCGGCAGGATCTGGCCGAAGCGATCGCCGCGGAATGGCGGGCGCAGGGCGACCATATCGATCCGGCGACCATGCCTTTCACCCGGCTAGCCAATTCGGTCATCGACGGAGTGGCGGAACGGCGCGGCGAGGTCGTCGCCGATCTTACTGCCTACGCCGGTTCCGACCTGCTGTGCTATCGCGCCGACAGCCCGGTGCGGCTGGTCGAGCGGCAGATGGCCGTGTGGGACCCGATCCTCGACTGGGCCGACGAGCGGCTCGGCGCGCGTTTCACCGTCATCGAGGGCGTGATGCATGTCGCCCAGGAGGACGATGCGATCGAGGCTGTCAGACAGGCGGTCGCCGGGCTCGATCCGTTCGTGCTGGCGGGCCTGCATTCGATCACCACGCTGACCGGCTCGGTGCTTATCGCCGTCGCGCTCTGGGATGGCTACCTCGACATCGATGCCGCCTGGCTGGCCGGCAGCCTCGACGATCACTGGAGCCTGGAGGTCTGGGGGCACGATGCGGACGCGGCCGAGCGGCTCGAGCACCGGCGCAGCGAGTTCCTGGCGGCGGCGGCGTTTCTCGGCGGCGGCCGGACGGACTGAAGCGGGGGGTCATCCGGCTCCCGGCCATCCGACTACTGGGTGATGCGGGCGGAGCCGACGGCTTTCTGGAACAAGGCGTTCATGGCGGTGGAGATGCCCTGAGACGGGCTTACCTCGAAATACAGGCCCGGCGAGGCACAGGCTTGCATGTTGGTGGCGATCTGGCTCTGGAACGGTTTGATCCAGCTGTTGTACCAGTCGTTGTCGGTCAGCGGATAATAGGTGGTGTAGAGCACGGCGATGCGGATCGGGTTGGTCGTGTACTTGTTCTTGATGGCCGTGCAGTAGGACGTGTTGATCGGCTCCTGGCAGCGCGTGCCGTCCGTCGTGGACTTGGTGCAAGAACTGCCGTAGGCCGCATCGGATACGCCGTCTGACACCAGGAACAGCACCTTTTGGGGCTTTGACGAGGTCGAGCCGTCGCCGGACGAGGTGATGGCGTTCTTCATCGCGGCTAGCATGCCGTTGAGGTCGGTGTCCTGGTCGTTGTTGTAGTTCTGGTAGGGAACGCTCATCACGTCGATGTTGGCCGAGGCCGTCTTGACGTTCGACAGGTTCGAGGTGAGGGTCGCGATCGCGGTGAGGCCAGCTGTCTGTGCAGTCGCGCCAAACGTATAAACGGCGGCGCGATACTGATTGGTGAGTATTTCTGTCGCCGTCGCCGTGTCCATCAGCGACGCAGTTGCCTGAGCGACGACGTCGATACGCTTCTGGATGCCTTTCGATTGGGCAAGCGTATAGAGATTATACTGGCTGTTCGAGGCGATATCAGTTTCATGGCAGGCGAAGGCGCACTTGTATTCCGAGCCGCCGTTGTAGTTCTTGTAGGTAGTGGTCGACGTGGCGTTCACCATCGCGGTGATGTCGTCGGTAGTCGCCCCAATCGACATCGATGGAGAATTGTCGAGGAGCAGGTAGAAGTCCATGTAGATCGGCAGGTTGGTGACCGACGTCGACGAGCCGGCAAAGGTGATCAGATTGGTGCCGAACAGCCCGTCGAATGGATTGGGCACGGTCGCGGTGTAGTTCACCACCACCGTGCGCGCCGTGATCGAGTCCGTCACCGTGGCGGTCACTTTGGTGATCGTCGCCTGGACCTGGGCGGACTGGCTGGCGAACTGATTGAGGGCGGCTGTCTGGGCGTTGGCCGCCGTCTGCAACATCATGCCGTAGTCGACCGCGGCGAGCGCGGCCTGATCGGCAGCCGCGTTCAGCCGCTGGCGCATGGCAAACACTTCCGACAGCGACAGCGAGGCGCCGGTCAGCATCATGATCGGGATCATCATCAGCGCGAACTGGATGGCGGTGGCGCCGCGGCAGTCGGCGCGGAGGCGGTCGAACGCCGAGACGAGGTGTCGGCGGAGACTGGACTGGCGGACACGTGCCGTGGGTTCGGCAGGGGTCGGCGCTACAGCGTGACGATCGGCGGCGGTCATGGATGGGTTCGCCCGGGCGGATCTGGTTGCACTCACCATCGGCTTAACAGCGGCGTGCAACTTTTCTCCAAAAGAACATTGTTAAATCGCCATGAATTTGATCGTGCAAAGCCGCGGATGAGCGTTTCGGGCGCCGCCGCCGCCAATGTCCGCCGCCAATGTCTGCCGCCCTGGCCTATGCGCCCTTCGGCGCACTTCTCGGCCTCGGCAGCGCGTGGTAATGAGCCGGACATATGGAAATTCCAAGGGGATGCGCCGATGAAAGAGATTCTCGCGGAGCTGGAACGGCGGCGGTCGGAGGCTTGGGCGGGCGGCGGGAGCAAGCGTGTGGCGGCCCAGCATGCGCGCGGCAAGCTGACGGCACGTGAGCGGCTGCAGGTGCTGCTGGACGATCATTCCTTCGAGGAGATCGACATCTACGTCGAGCACCGCTGCACGGACTTCGGCATGGGCGAGACGCGCATTCCCGGCGACGGCGTGGTCATCGGTTCGGGCACCATCAACGGCCGCACCGTCTATGTGTTCGCCAAGGATTTTACCGTGTTCGGCGGTTCGCTCAGCGAGACCCACGCCGCCAAGATCGTGAAATTGCAGGACATGGCACTGCGCAACCGCGCGCCGGTCATCGGATTGTTCGATGCCGGCGGCGCCCGCATCCAGGAGGGCGTCGCCGCGCTCGGCGGCTACGGCGAGGTGTTCGTCAGGAACGTCATGTCATCGGGCGTCGTGCCGCAGATCTCGGTGATCATGGGGCCGTGCGCCGGCGGCGATGTCTACTCGCCGGCGATGACCGACTTCATCTTCATGGTGCGCGATACCAGCTACATGTTCGTCACCGGGCCGGACGTGGTGAAGACGGTGACCAATGAGATCGTCACCTCGGAAGAACTCGGCGGCGCCTCGGTGCATACCACCAAGTCCTCGGTCGCCGACGGTGCCTTCGACAACGACGTCGAGGCGCTGTTGCAGATGCGCCGGCTCGTCGATTTCCTGCCCGTCAACAATCAGGCCGAACTGCCGGAACTCCGCTCCTGGGACGAGGCCAACCGCATCGACCGCTCGCTCGACAGCCTGATCCCGGACAATCCGAACAAGCCCTACGACATGAAGGAGCTGATCCTGAAGGTCGTCGACGAGGGCGATTTTTTCGAGATTCAGGCGAGCCACGCCAAGAACATCATCTGCGGCTTCGCCCGCATGGAGGGGCGCACCGTCGGCGTCGTCGCCAACCAGCCGATGGTGCTGGCCGGCGTCTTGGACATCGACGGCTCGAAGAAGGCGGCGCGCTTCGTCCGCTTCTGCGACTGTTTCAACATTCCCGTCGTCACCTTTGTCGACGTGCCCGGCTTCCTGCCCGGCACGGCGCAGGAATACGGCGGCCTGATCAAGCATGGCGCCAAACTGCTCTACGCCTTTGCCGAGGCGACCGTGCCGAAGATCACCATCATCACGCGCAAGGCCTATGGCGGCGCCTACGACGTGATGAGTTCGAAACACCTGCGCGGCGATTTCAACTACGCCTGGCCGACGGCGGAGATCGCGGTGATGGGCGCCAAGGGTGCGGTCGAGATCCTCTACCGCTCCGAATTGGGCGACCC
>JARLIU010000132.1 GCA_031291595.1 Ancalomicrobiaceae bacterium
CACAGGCCGCCCAAGAGCATGGTGATCATCAGATTGCCGGCCGTGGCGAGCCGGCCGTGGCGGTTGCCGCCGAGCGGGATGTAGACGTACTGCCTCAGCCAGTTCGACAGCGTCATGTGCCAGCGCCGCCAGAAGTCGGCGATCGTCTGCGCGCGGTAGGGTTGGTCGAAGTTCTGCGGGAAGCGGTAGCCGAGGAGGTTGGCGATGCCGATGGCGATGTCGGTATAGGCGGAAAAATCGCAGTAGATGACAAGCGCATAGGCATAGAGCCCGAGCCACAGGTCGAACGACGTCTGGCTCGACGGCGTGACGTACAACGGATCGACGTAGAGCGTCGCCAGATGGCTCGCCAGCACCACCTTCTTGAACAGGCCGCCGAGGATCAGCCTGACGCTGTCGCCGAGCCGGATCGAGCCGGGGTCGCTCGGCCCGGCCAGTTGCGGCAGAAACAGTTCGGCCCTGACGATCGGGCCGGCGACCAGATGCGGGAAGAAGGCGATGTACAACAGCAGGTCGTCGTAAGACCGCGTCGCCCTCACCCGTCTGTCGTAGACGTCGACGACATAGGAAATGGCGTGGAAGGTGATGAAGGAGATCGCCACCGGCAGCGCCATCTCGAAGCTGCCGAGATCGATCGGGGTGCCGAACAGTCCCGAGACATTGGCGACTTCGGCGCTGAGGAAGTTGGAGTACTTGAAGTAGCCGAGGATGGCCAGATCGGCGGCAATGGCGGCCCACAGCGCCAGGCGCCGCCGGTTTCCGCTGCTGCGGTCGATGATGATACCGGCGACATAGGCGAGCGTCGAGGAGGCCAACAGCAGCAAGCAGAAGTGCCCGTTCCAGAAGCCGTAGAACAGGTAGCTGGCAGCGACGAGAAACAGTTTCTTCAGCGAATTGAGTGGGTTGAGAGCCCAGGTCAGCGGGAACACCAGAGCGAAGAACACGGCGAAATCAATTGTTGGAAACAGCATTGGCCACCAGGCGCTTGGATTCCAGGATCGGCACCAGCGACTGCACGAACCGCTCGGCGCTGCGCCGGTAGCCCTCGATGGTGAAGTGCACGTGGTCGGGGCTCATCAGCTTCGGCGTCGACTTCACCCACGTGTGTGCGCCGCAGGTCTTGGCCGTCATCTCCGACCAGTCCCAATAGGGAATGTCCCGCTCCCTGGCGATCTGCCGCTGCGTTTCGCGCACCAGCCCCAGGTTCGGGATCGTGTGCCAGGCGCAGGTCTTGTCGGCGGCAAGACCCGGCGCTCCGCCCGGCGGGCCGGGCCGGCAATCGGCCGTCGGTCCCTGCCCCTTGCATGTCTCGGGAAAGCGCTCGCCGTCGGGCGGCAGGATCATCACCAGCTGCGCCTCCGGCAGCGCCTCGCGAATCTTGTCGAGGACGGCGAGGTATTTCACCCGATAGCGCGGGACGTCGATGGAATCGTTGTCGGCCTCGTTGGTGCCGAAGGAGAGGACGACCAATTGCGGCCGCAGCCGCTGCAACTCGTCGACCAGCAGCGCCGGTTCGAACTTGTTGAGGATATCGACCGTCGCGCCGGGAAAGCCGACGGGCGAATAGGCGATGCCGCCGGCCTTGTAGACGCCGAGGCTGGAGATCGCCACCGGCTTGTCGTCCAGCGTCGCGATGGTCAGCCGCTTGAACGTCTCGGCCGCGCCCGGCTGACGGAGCATCCGTAGCGCGGTGCGCTGCGGCGAGGCGGCCTCAAGCGAGCAGCGGCACAGGAGCACGCCGTCCGCCCGGATCTCGACCGACCCGCCGCCCGGCTGCTGCAGCACTTCGACCTCGATCGTGTCGTAGGCGACCGGCTGATGGGCGACGAAGGTCAGCGTCTCCCCGGCCTTGGCGGCATTGGAATTGAAGCCGGACAGCGTGAATTGATCGACGTCCTGGGAACGCTGCAGCGACGGATACGTCCAGCCGGGCGTCGCCTCGACCTCGAACGTCTCGTTCATGACGTTGGCCGGCTTGCCGGCGACGATGTAGCCGGGACCGCCCGTACCATAGCGGGCCTGCAACAGTTTGCGGATGGCCCCGGTGAAGAAATCTGCCGAGGTATGGCTGTCGCCGATGTGGAGAATCGTTAGCCCGGCATGCGGCGGCGGCACTGACAGCACGGGCGGCGGCGCCGCAGCCGGAGGCGCGGCAGGCTCAGGCTGGAGCAAGGCAAGCGTGTCCGGCTTTGCAGGCAGTTCGGGTGCTGCGGCCGGCGGTGACGGCTCGGGCTGGGCGAGCGGCGACAGTGCGGCAGCCGGGGGCGCGGCATCGATCGGGGCCGTGGGGCCTGGGAGGGCCGTGCCCGGGGCCGCGGCGGGGAGCGGAGCGGGACTGGGAGAAGCGGCCGGGGATTGCGCCGGCGGTTCCGGTGTCGCAACGACGGGAGCGGGTTGGCGGGGCGGTGCCGGGACGGTCACGCCACGCGGCTCCGCCACCGTCGGCCGGCGATCGCCGAACAGGCTGACGTGACGGAACACCCCGTAGCTCGCCGCGCCGACAACGATCCCGATGACGGCCGCGAGGGCGAAGATGACAATGAGGCGGCCGCCATGCGCCAATACCGATCTCCCGTTGCGCCCGACTTGGCTGACATTAGTGGGAATGGCAGCCGTCGGGGAGTTTCACGCCGTTCGAAGCCAAATGGTCGAGCACCTTCGGGAACAGGTAGGCGCCGAGCAGATCGTGGCCGGCGGTGGTGAAATGCTCGCCGTCATTCAGGCGGATCTGCACCACGTTGCCTTTGAGGTCCGGCCCGATCGACTTGAACACCTCGTCGCCGCCCGGGTTCAGCCGCCATGGCGGCACGAAGGCGACGCGCTTGTCGTCGAAGGCCGAGATGACCGTGGCATACAGCTTGTTCTTGACCGCGGCGTCTTCGTTGGCCTCCGGCTCGCGCAACGCCGGCACGCCGAGCCAGAGCACGCCAACGCGGGCGGCGGCGGCGGCTTCGAGCATGCGCCGGACCTCCTCGCCGTATTTGACCTGCCATTGCTGCGAGCCCCAGGCGGCCATCGACCGGTCGGGCTCGACCACCGACTGACGGTCGTTCAGCCCCATCATGACGATGACGAGATCGGGCTTGTAGCTGTCGGCGATGCGCCTGGCTTCCTCCGGCCAGTTGAATTTGTCGACGCGGGTGAGCCCGGTCGAGTTCTTGGCGAAGCGCCCGAAGTCGAAGGCCTGTTTGAGGCAGACGTCGCGCGCGGCATAGCGCGCCATGCCCTCCCACACGCCATCGACCATCGAATCACCTTCGAACGCGACGCGGATCTTCATCGCTTCCTCTGCCCGCGCTCGTCCGGGCGCGAGCCCCGCAGCCAGAATTGCACAGGCGAGGGTGAGGAAAACGCATTGAAACCGAAGCATCGAACACCTGACGGAAATACCGAAATCCCGAGAACCGCCACCTAGTTATCAAAGCAGAAGATGCCGAGGAAGCAAGATTGTCGCTTCGGCTTGTCCGGCGGCTTGTCGTGCGGCACCACCAGCGGCGGCGGCTGGGCCGGCTTCGGCGGAGGCACCATCGACTGCATGCTCGGTGGCTCCGGCGTAGCCGCCAGTCCGGCCGGCAGCGGCGGGATCGGGGCCGGCAAAGTCGCATCCACCGGCAGTGCCGGCAACGCAGCCGGGGGACGCAGCGGCGCGGCCAGGGGCGTGGGTGAGCGTTCCGGCGCGGCCAGCTCCTCGTCGGCGGGATGAGGGGCGAGATGCGGCAGGTTTGATTTCGACGCGACCGGCTTGCGGCCGGTCAGAGCCGGCTTGACCGGCGGCAGCGGATATTTGACCGGTCGCGGTCCGGCCGATGCCGGGTTTGCGGCCGCGGCCTGATCCACGGCCGACGGCTCGAGTTGGGCGACGACCGGCATCTCGGGCGCCACCGGCCAGCCGGCAACGCGCGACACGTCCTGCCAGATGCGCTTCGATCCGACATCGCGCATGTGCTGGCCGTCGCGGGCATGCAGGTCCGGCGCGCAAAGTTCCGGCGTGTGCAGACTGACGTAGGTGATCGACGTCGACTTCAGCCGCGCCGCCAGGATGCGATCGAGTTCCTCGGCGCGCGCTGCCGAGGCGGTCGTCACGCATACCGGTCCGAGCCAATAGGCCTTCAGCCGGTGCTCGTTGACGTAGGCGACCAGCGCGTCGATGTGCTTGCCGAGATGGCGCACGCCGTTCGTTTCGTCGGCATCGTTGGTGCCCAGCGCGAGGACGACGGTCGCCCCGTCCGGCACCACCGGCAGCTGCCGGTAGATCCAGCGGTTGGCAAGGCTGACGCTGATCTTAGCCAAGGTGGTCTCGCCGGCGACGCGGCCGACGTCCTCGCCGATGGAATCGCCGAGCACATAGACCGGCGCGGCGACGGCCGGCACGACGGACCCCGCCAGCAGCACGGCGGCCATCCCCATGCCGGACCTCTTCGGCGGCACCATTCCCGTTCCCACGCCAGACGAATCATTTGCAGTTGCGGAGTATGCGGCAGCTACGACCGGGGCGAAACAGACGGAAATCATCGAATCAACCGGAATCGGGCCGGAAAACTGCGGATTCCGGCGCCTCGACCTGCCGGCGCTGACGGCATCGCCGGATTGCCCCGGCTCGAGCCGGGCCCTACCCGGCGCGCGGCAGCCGCAACAGGAACTCCGCGCCGCTCGCTGCCGGCAAAGCCACGATCTCGCCACCGTGCTCGCGCGCGATGGCATAGGAGATCCACAAGCCCAGCCCGGTGCCCTCGCCGACGGTTTTGGTCGTGAAGAACGGCTCGAAGATCTTGTCGACGATGTCGGCGGCAATACCGGGACCGTTGTCGCCGACCCGCACCTCGACCCAGTCGCCTGCCTCCGCCACCGCCACCCGGACGCGCGGCTCGGCCATGTGGCGCACGGCGTAGAGCGCATTCTCGATCAGGTTCACCAGCACCTGGTGCAACTGCCCTTCCTGTCCGCCGACGAAGATCGGCAGCGCTGCGACCACGTCGACGTGCGCGTCGACGCCTTTCGCCTTCGAGGCCCAGAGGGCGGCGTTGCGCGCCACCTTGGCGATGTCGACGGGCTCGAATTCGCCGGGCCTCGCAAACGAGATGCGCCTCAGGTTGCGCACGATATCGGAGATTCTGACCGCGCCTTCGAGCGTGCCCTCGATCAGCGGTTCGAGATCGGCGAAGATCGCCTCGACGCGATGGGCGGCCATCAGCTCGCCCGCGTCGCCGCCGCGCTGCAAGTCCGCGAGGAAGGCGGCGAGCCGCTGGCGGTAGCGGTCGAGCGTGTGGATATTGCCGAATACGAAGCTGATGGGATTGTTGAGCTCGTGCGCCACGCCGGCCACCAGCCGGCCGAGGCTCGCCATCTTCTCCTGCTCGATCAGCTTCCGCTGCGCCTGCTGCAGGTCCTGGTGCGCCCGGTGCAGCGCCTGATATGCCCGGCGCAATTCGCCGATCGGCCGGCCGGTCATGACCGAGCCGACGCGCCGCCCAGCGTGGTCGTGCCGCGAGGAGACTGCCACTGCCATCAGCTCGCTGTCGCCCTTCACGGTACGGAAGCGCAATTCCGCGTCGCCGTCGCCGGGAGGCACTGGCCGGTTGCCGGCGGCATCCGGCGCCAGCCAGTCGGCGAGCTTGGATCCGACGAGGTCGCCGTCATCCGCCCCGGCCAGCTTCAGGAAGGCCGGGTTGACCTGCTGAATGACGCCATTGGCATCGGTGACGACGAGAATGTCGGAGACCGAGGCGATGACCGAGGAAATGAAGTCCTGCGCCTCTTCCAGTTCGGCGTTCTTGGCCTCAAGCTCGGTCTCGTAGCGGATAAGGTCGGAATAGACCTGGTCCATCTTGGCGATGACTTCGAGCCACATGGACTCGCGCTCGGTCTCGGCGGCGTCCGGCCCGATGTCCGCAGCGGAGTCGATCGGGGCGCCGGGACGGCCGCCGGCCGGGTCAGTCGGCATCATCGCCCCTGCTCCGCAAGGCGTAGCGATCGAGCTTGGCGCGCAAGCCCACCCGTGACAGCCCCAGCTCCTCCGCCGTCTGGCTGATGTTGCCGGCATGCCGCTTCAAAGCTGCCTCGATCGTCGTCTTTTCGACCGCCTGGACAATGTCCTTCAGCAGCGGCGAGGCGTCGTCGTTGGCTGGGCGCAGCGCCGGCCCCCGGCGCAGCGATGGCGACAGCGCCTCGGGGCGAAGCGGCGCGTCCTCATCGGTCAGCGCCACCATGCGCTGGATCTCGTTGGCCAGTTCGCGCACGTTGCCGGGCCAGTCGTAGGCGGCGAACGCCGCCAGCACGCCGGCCGAAAAGCCCGGCACGCTGCGGCGGAAGCGGCGATTGACGCCGTCGAGCAGGCGGCCGGCAATTGCCGGGATGTCCATCGGCCGATCGCGCAATGCCGGCAGATGCAGCGGGAAGGCGGCGAGCCGGTAGTAGAGATCGCGGCGAAAGCGTCCGGCCTTCACTTCGGCGTCGAGATCGCGGTTGGTGGCCGAGATGACGCGGACGTCCACTCTGCGCGGCCGTGGCGCGCCGAGCGGGCGGATTTCGCCTTCCTGCAATACCCGCAACAGTTTCACCTGGAACGATGGCGAAGTCTCGCCGATCTCGTCGAGGAAGATGGTACCGCCGTCGGCGACCTCGAACAGGCCGATGCGGTCCTCGTAGGCGCCGGTGAAGGCGCCCTTCTTGCAGCCGAACAGCTCGCTTTCCAAGAGTTCGTCGTTGAGCGCGCCGCAGTTTTCCAGGACGAACGGCTTGTCGGCGCGGGCCGAGGCATAGTGGATGGCACGGGCCAGAAGTTCCTTGCCGGTGCCGGATTCGCCGGTGATCAGCACCGAGATGTCGTAGCGCGCGGCGCGGCGGCCGAGGCCGATGACGTCGCCGATCGGGCTGTCGGCTTCATGCACGATCCGGTCGAAGTCGAACAGGGTCCGTTCGTCGCGGCGGCGCTTGCCGACGGCAGCCAGCAGGCTGGCCGGGCTGGGCTTGGCCTCGGCCGCCCCAAGCGACTCCCGCTGCAGCCGATACAATTGCGCCGCCTCGCGCACGCAGGCGATCAGCTTGTCCGGATGCCAGGGCTTGGTGATGTATTGGTAGATGCCGGCTTCGTTGACGCCGGCGATGATGTCCTCGCTCTCGGTGTAGCCGGAAATGAGGATGCGGATCGGATCGGGCCAGAGATCGCGCACGCGTTTCAGGAAGGCGACGCCGTTTTCGGTCGGCATGCGCTGGTCGCACAGGATCACCTGCACCAGGTCGGCCTTCAGCATCGCCTCGGCGGCGGCCGTATCGCGGGCAACCATCACGTCGAACTCTTCGGCCAGCACGCGCTTCAGCGCTTCGAGCGAACGTACCTCGTCGTCGACGACCAGAACCGTTGCCTGCAGCGGCATGCGACCAACCTCTCGACAGCCCCCGGCCGGCTGCGGGCTGATACCGGCCGGCGACGCTCGTCCCCTATACAATGTCCCGGCACCGCCCGCCGCCGAATTTCTCCGGCGCTCGTCGGGGGCCTATTCCACCGCGATTTCCACGACGCGCAATTCCTCGCCCGAGGTCACCTGCAGCCGGCCGCCGCCGCACCTCGGACAGGGGCTCATCCGATCGGCGAGCGGCACGCTCGTCTCGCAGTCGAAACACCAGGCGGCGCCCTCGGTTCGACGGATGACGAGTTCGGCGCCATCGGCGATGGTGCCGCGACTGACGGCGTCGAAGCAGAACAGCATGGCCTCGGGCAGCACGTGGCCGAGCCGGCCGAGTTCGAGCACCACCGACTTCACCCGGTCGAACGCCTGCCGCTCGGCCTCGTCCTCGACGATGGCGATGATGCCCTGGCAGAGCGACATCTCATGCATCGGCTGCCACGATCTCGATGCGGACGGCGACACAGGGGTCGAACGCGGCGGCGCGGCGGGCGATGTCGGCGGCCGGATCCGCCCCGACCGCGGCGCCGGCAAGCGCGGCGGCAAACGGACCGGCAGGGTGAAAGTTCCACTCGGTCGGCGCGACGGCGCGAGCCGCCATCACCAGTCCGTCCGCGACGCGCAGCCAATAGTGCAGCCGGCCGCGCGGCGTCTCGATGGCGGCAAAGCCTTCGCCCGGCGCGAGCGGCGCGAAATCGAACCAGGGAGCGATGGCCGGCAGGTCCGCTCCCCCAAGCGTAGCGTCAAGCACGGCGACAGCTGCGACGATCTCGGTGAGGCGGGCGTGAGCGGCGCCCAGCCCATCGGCGGCACTGATGCCCGCCCTCGCCGGCGGACCGGTCTCGGGGCGGCGTCCGGACAGTGCCGGCACGCGGGCGAAACCCGGATCGGCGACAAGCCCGGCGATGACGGCCGTGTCGTCGGTCTGAGACAGGACATCCGGTACGGCGAGAGCGCCCGCTTCCGGTAGGGGTGACGCGATCAGCCGGCCGGCCGCCGCAACCGCCGGCGGCAGCGCCGCGAACAGGGGTCGCAAGCGGGCGAGATCGGCTGTTGCGGCCGCCTGCTCCAGAGCGCGGGCGGCGGCGAAGCCAGCCCGCAGCGCCACGAGATCGGGATCGGCAAGCTCAAGATGATTGCCGGCGGCCAGCATCAGGCTCTTCAGATGCTCGCCGGCGCGCTCGGACGCCAGCCCGGCGAGGGCCGAGGCGAGAAAGGCCCGATCGGGCGATTGCCGCAGCGCGGCCATTGCGGCCAGCCGGACGCCAAGCCCGTGCGAGCGGCCGCAGACGGCGTTGATCCGCGCCATCGCGATCGCAACCGCTTCGACTGGACGACCGGCAAAGCGCGAGACCAGCGATACCGGCCGGCTCGGCCGGATTTCGACCGACACGACGCGCGACGCCTCGACCGCCACGCGGATCGACAGGTCGCCCGGCGCCAGGGTCGCGCTCATGGCCGGGCAACGAGGCGGGCGGCGGGAAACAGCAGGGCCCGGCGATTGAGGGCGATCGGCTGGCGCGGTGGCGGTGCGGGCTCGGGCGTGGTGAACAGCTGAACGAGCGCGGCTTCGGCCACGGCGATCGCTGCATCGGCGGCGTCGAACGCCTGCATCGGCGAATAGAGCGAGGCGGTCGCGACGCGACCGAGCCCGTCGATCGCGCCGACGATGCCCTCGACTTCGCCGGCAGGCAATTGCAGCGCCAGCTTCGAGCCGATGCCGGGCAGTGCGACACCGGCATCCGGCACGGCGACGACATTCATGAACCATTGCGTGACGACGATGCCGATCCGCCAATCGCCCGCACGGCGAAAGCCGGTCACGTGCACGCCGAGCGCGGCATTGCAGATGGGCAGATCCGCCATGCGCAGCGCCACATCCAGCCAGTGCGCCCGCAGGAAACCTGTCAGGTCCAGCGTGTCCCTGTCCAGCAGATCCGGGCCTGCCTCAGCGGTCATCGCCGATCCTCATGTACTTGTGCTTTGCGCCGTCGCAGGTCGGGCAGCGCCAGTCGTCGGGAAGGGCCTCAAAGCCGGTGCCAGGCGCGATCTGCCCGACGTCGTCGCCCTCGGCCGGATCGTAGACATGCCAGCAGACGCCGCATTCGTAGCGCTCGCCCGTCCCGTCTGCTTCGGCAGAGGTCATGCGAAATAGGCCTCCTCGATTTCCTTCAGCCGCACCGCGCTGTCGCGGAAATCATCCTCGGCGGCTTCCGCCACCACCGGCACGCCGCCGATCTCGATGGTATCGAGCAGGATCGCATCGGTCGAATTGAAGAATTGCACGGACCAGACGTTCTTCACGGCCGTCGCCTGGATGCGGCAGCTGCCGTAGCCTTTGGAGACGAAGCGCACCGGGCCGGCGCCGAGCGTCCGCATCAGGAAGCCGATGTCGGCTTCCGACATCGGCAGCAGCGTCAGCGAGATGGTGTGGCCGGCATCGCCGTGTCGGTAGCAAGCCGCACGCTCGCGGATTTCGGCCAGAACCGGTAAGACGTTCATGACTCCGGCCGGCGGCGTGTCGATCGTGAGCGTCCCCGGCACCATCCCTGCGGCGCGACGGGCGGCTTCAGGTACGGCAGCGACCTCGACATAGTCGGCGATCACGGCGCCGTCCCGGCCGGTGAAGCGGACGCGCCACAGGCCGGCCATGGTGCTTTCGGCGACTTGCGCGATCACATCGTTCGGCAGCGCGATGGTCGCTGCCACCTCGCCCTCGCCGAGCACATCGTCGACGACCAGACGTTCGTCGGCGGTAAAGCCGGCAAGATCGAACCATTTGCCGGGATCGGCGGCACGTTGGACCTCAAGCGCCGCGACCAGCTGCGGCAACAGCGCGGCGACCTTCGGGCAGCGGGCGATCATGTCGTCGGCATCGGCAGTGGCGAGGAAGCTGACCTTGCGGCGCGGAGCGACGTCGAACGCGGGTCCGGCGACCGGCAGAAGGCCAAGCGGCGCGTCATCTTCCGGAGCGGCCCAAAAGCCGGTCTTCATGGCGCGATCTCCTTGCCGTTATGGGTGATTTCGACCTTGGGACGGCCGGCGGGCCGCAGCGCGGGCGTATCGGGGGCAAGCCATGCGGCGAGCTTCTCGACATACTCCGACCAGTCGCGGATGCGGGGCAGCACGCCCACGATGGTGCCGCCACGGGTCACGGCGAGGCTCGGCAGCACCATCACCTGGAAGCGCGGCATCAGCGCCTTTTCCGCCGACCGCGCGATGACCGCGGCCCGGTAGCGGCCGGCAAACACGGCAACGAGTTCCGGCAGCACCACGGCGACGTCGAACGAATCGGTGCGCTCGGTCGGATCGCCGGTGAAGAACAGGATCGCATGGGCGCTTTCGCCGTCCGAAGCGGCAAGGAAGACGTCGACGGTGGTCTCGTCGACGAGCGGAAGCCCATGCACGGAGGTCAGGCGATCGATCAGATGGGTCATGGTTGCAGCCTCAGGCTGTTGGCCGCAGGTGCGGCGGCAGTTCGGGTTCGCGATCGATCAGGTCGGCGAACAGGTGCTCGAAGTCGCGGCCCTCGAGCGCCGCGGCCAGCCCGTCGATCGCCTCGGAGATCAGGCGCGCCTCCTCCGGCTCGAGCACGCGCACGGCGGAATCGATATGCACCAGCACCGACGTCCCGGCCGGCTGTTGGCCGATCAACAGCATCGAGACGCGCCTGAGGTCGGAGCCTCGCGCACAAAGTGCCGAGACGGCGTCGCCTTCGATGACCGTCATGGGAAGCCCGAGACACATGCCAAACCTCTCCTGCACTGGTTTTCGGCGTATTCACAAACGTCAATTGCGAGCGCAAGCGAAGCAATCCAGGCCTTTTCATTGGCAAGGAGTCTGGATTGCTTCGTAGCCGGCCCGGTCGATGCCGTTCGACAGCAGCGCCTCCCCGCCCGCCAGCGGTGTCTCGCGGCGGCGGATGGCGTAGCCCCAGTCGCCGAGGATCGAAACGGCGGCATCGATCGCCGGCTGGATCTGCGCCGCCACCGGTTCGGTCAGCGGCCCGCCCCAGTCTTCAAGGTCCTGTGGCTGGCAGCCGACCAGGGCCAGACGGGCGGGGCAGAAGCCCATCAGCTCGGCGGCGGACAGCACCTCCTGGAAGCCGGTCTGGTGCAGGCTCATCTTCTTGGCGCCGGTGAATTTCGGCACCTCCTGGCCGTGGACAAGCTTCAGCGTGCCCGGCTCAAGGCCGTAATCGATGGCATCGAACACCAAGAGGTCGTCGATGCCATCGAGGTAGTTGACGAGATAGAGGCCTTGGGTGCCGCCATCCATGATCGCCACGCCTTCGGGCATCGCATGGTCCCGGTGGAAGGCCTCGACGGCTCTGACACCGAAGCCCTCGTCGGCCCACAGGATGTTGCCGATGCCGAGCACCAGCGCGCGCCGCAGTCGGAGCTCATGCGGGGTCGGGCGCGTCGCCATGCTCACTCCTCCCGGTCGTCGCGGAACTGCCGCTCGCCGGAGATCATGGTGGAGATCATGGTCTGGCGGCTCATGATGTCCTCGCGGATCGCGGCGTAGATGTGCAGCATGGC
>JARLIU010000133.1 GCA_031291595.1 Ancalomicrobiaceae bacterium
ACGGTTGCCGGCGACGCAGCGGTTGATGACGCGTCGAACGGCGACAACTCGTCGACGATGCCGAGCAGGGCGTCGATCCAGGCGGTTTGCGTCAGGCCAAGGTCCCGCGTGGCGTGAAACGCGTTGAGGCTCATCTGCCGCGTCAGAATGTCGTTGTGCGCAATCCGCTGCATTGCCTCGGCCAGCGCGACTTCGTCGAGCGGATTGCAGGCGAGTCCGGCGCCGCGCGCCACGATGTCGGGCGCCAGCAAGGCGGATTCGGCTGCGATCACCGGTATGCCGCTCCACAGCGCTTCCCCCGCGACCAGGCCATAGGGTTCGGGGTAGCGCGAGGGCATGACCAGCGCGCGGGCACCGCGGACATGCTGTGCAACCAGTTCCGGCGGCAGGCGCCCGGCGTAGGTGACTTCGGGGAAGGCCTTGCTCAGGTTGCCGAACAGCGGCCCGTCGCCAATCACCGTCAGGCGAACTCCGGCGCGCCGCGCGGCGCGTGCCACGAGGTCGGGTCCCTTTTCTTCGGTGAGGCGGCCGACAAACACGAATTCGGCATTGGCTTCCGCCTCGACGCGCACGTCGCTCCAGGCCTTGATCGGGTTGGGCAAGGTTTGCAGGCATTGCGGCGGGATGCCGCCACGTTCCAGCGGGCC
The DNA here is from genome assembly GCA_031291595.1 of Ancalomicrobiaceae bacterium. Lineage (GTDB taxonomy): Bacteria > Pseudomonadota > Alphaproteobacteria > Rhizobiales > Ancalomicrobiaceae > CAIYYN01. Next base: position 648 of record JARLIU010000133.1, read on the forward strand.
GCGCATCGCGGCATGGATCATCAGCACCCGCGGCATCCGGTCGGCAAATGTCAGCATGCGCGACTGCACGCCCTGGCGAGCGGATCGCCACAGTTTCTGCGCATAGCTGCGCTTGTCGCAGGCTGTCGCGAGGCAGCCGAAGCTTAGAGGCTTGAGCGAGCAGCTGATGCCGGCGTTGTAGTTGGCATAGGCCCCGTTCGGGCACACCAGGAAGAAATCATGCGCGGTGATGATCGTTCGCTCGCGCACTGGACCGAGCGCACTGAATACCGACGGCGACAGGATCTGGCTCCATCCGTGCACGTGGTACAGGGTTTCCGGCGTATCGTTGCGATCGATCCATGCGTGGATGGACGTCACCGTCCTCTGATTGTAGAGACCGCGCAGCACGGCCGAGCGAAAGCCCGCGTTCAGCAGCCGCTGCTCGCCGAGCGCCACGACCTCTACCCCGAGGTCCGAGAACATCGGGTTTTCGCCCGCGTCTCCTGTCACGTAGGTGACGGGAACGTCCCGCTCTCGCGCCAGCTTCACCTCGAGAAGGGCAAGTGCCGTCGCGCCACCGAGCGCGACGGAGTCGTCGTTGAGAACGACGAGGCGGCGAGAGTGGCGTTGTGGCGTCGTCATCTGGTCACTCGGCAAGGTCGGTGCGTGCCCGCCGCACCGCGTTGATCAACGCATGGCTCAAATGGGCTACATCGCTTTGCGCTTGTGCGATCACTGTGCCGTGTCGGACCGGGTCGACACCGCTGGCGAGTTGCCACGCCGCGAGGTTGACCACCGTGTCGATCGCATCGACGCCGACCGTGCAGACGCAGTTGCCGCGACCGATGTGCGCAAGAAAAGTCTTCAGCTTGATATCCCAGGTAAAGCCGATCTGCGGGATCGCGTAGGAATACGCCGCGATGTTGGCATGCAGCCGGTGTGCCATGAGCAGATCAAGTGTCGAGATGAAGCGGGCCAGCTCCGACGGCTTGCTGGCGCGCGGCAGGAACGAGATCGACCCTTCGGAGCTTGCCGCGGTCAGCGCGGGGCGCATCTGAGCCAGAAAAAGCTCGTCTTCCGGGCTGCCGTTGGTGAATGCCACCAGGTCCCAGCCGCGGGCAACGCAGGCCCGGGCCAGGGCGACATACCAATTCACCTGACTGTCGCTGGAGACGTTGCGCTCGTCCGCGTGATATTTCAGCGCGATCGGATGCACCAGGCCGAGCCCGATCAGCGGCCGGGCGCGGTCTTCCCGCTCGCCGCGCTGGAAATGCAGCGATGACAGCTGCGCCGGATCATGGACGATCTCGGCTGCCGCGACGCCGGTGGGGCCGAGACGGCGGCGCCAGATCTCCGCCGATCTCGGCTCGCGGGTCGAAGCGAAATACAGGTCGGTGCCGGAAAATGCGCGGCGAAACAGCTTCTCGCCGCGGGCGGACCAATTGTCGGACGCGCCAACCGCAAACACCCCGGCGGGCACGTCGGCGGCGCGCACCTCGGCCATGGCGGCATCGAGCTTCAACGGAAAATTGAGATCGGCGTCGCTCAGCAGATTGCCTCCGCCGACGATGACCGCATCGACGCGCGTCAGCGCCTGGCGCCATCGGTGTCGAAGCCCGCTCCACAGCTTGTATCTCAGCGCCGTCTCGGCCAGCAGGTGCCGAACCGGCGTCGGGCTGTGGTGCAGCAGCGCCAGCGAGGATGTCCGGATGAACAGCCGACCCAAGCCGTAGTCGCTGCGGCCGGCAAGATCCAGCACCTCGATCGAGGCACCCGGAAGCCAACGCGCCAGCTCCGCCTCCAGACATTCGGACAGCAGTCCGTCACCCAGGTTCGGGCTGTATTTGACGTTGAAGATCGCCACCCTGACGCGATCGCGCAGCGGCTCGCCGTCGGCGGCGCCGAGCGGGACGCTCGGGGCGGCATCGGCGGATGGATAGGGGCGATCGGCCATCGTCATTTCCACACCGGATCGTTGAGCACGACGCCGAGAATGCGCACGCCGCCCGAGCGCAGGGTTTTCACCATCTGCGTCAGCTCGTCGAGCGTCGTCCTGTTGATGGCAGCCACGATCACCACGCCGGCCATTGCCCGTCCGAGCGATACGGGATCGGCGGGCAGCGCCAGCGACAACGGCGGAAGGTCGACGACGACGGCACTTTCGTCCGTCAGCCCCAATAGCGCCTGCTGCGTTTCGCCGGAGCCGACGAACAGGTTGGGATCATAGGCGGCATCGAGTGGGATGGCCGGTATGAACGACAGGGTCTGGCTGATCGGCAGCCGCAACTCGGTGGCGTCGACATCGCGATTGACGACCAGATCGTTGAAGCCGGCCTGGGCGTTCGGCGCCAGCGTGCGGGTCAGCATGGGATTGCGGATATCGGCGTCGAGCAACGTCACCGGAACGCCGGAATTGGCCAGAAGGCAGGCCAGATTGACCGCGATGCAGCTGCGGCCTTCGCCGCCGCGAAACGACACGATGCCCACCGACACGTGCCGAGCGCCGGTGGCGGCCATCAGCACCGTGGTCCGGAGCGCCCGCAGGGTCCGGGCAAATTCCGAGTACGGCGCGTCGACCGCAGCCAGCATCAGCAGCCCGGTCGAGCGGCTGTGTCTGCCCTGCTGGCGGGGAAGGGCTCCGAGACAGCTGATCCCGGCGAGCCGGCTGACCTGTTCGGGCGACCGGATGGTCCTGTCGAGGCCGTCGCGCACGAACACCGCGCCGGCACCGCTGACCAGTCCGAAAAACGCCGCCAGCGCCAGGATCAGCGTCGTCGCCGGGTAGGTCTTGTTCACCGGCTCGAGCGCGGCGCTGACGATGCGGGCGTCGGCGTGGCCGAACGTGTAGTCGGGAATGACCCCCGTCTTGACCGCATTGGTCGCGACGTCCTGCTCGGTCTTGGAGTCGATGACACGGTTCTGCAGGAAGTCGCCGCCCCGTTGCGCCGCCGCGGCCGCGACGTTGTAGGTGACCTGGTCGAGGATGTAGGCGGCGGTGATGGAATTGGCGAGGCGCGCAGCTTTTGCCGGGCTCGCCGAAGCGAAGGAAATCTCGAACGCATACGACTGGGCAATGCGCCTGACGCTGACGCACTCGGCGAATGTCTTGTAGGCGAGCTCTCTCGACTGATGGAGCGTTTCTTCCGGCGTCAGCGAACTGCTGGCGAACGGCAACGGAACGAGCGAGATGAGCCAGCCGATGACCCCGGGTTTGGCCGGAGCGAATTCCGGATCGTTGGCGAGATCGAGCGTGTTGAAGACGAAACGCAGATTGCGTTCGGATTGAAGCACCAGGGTCTGGCTGTCGGCCTGCGCGCTGTCGAGTGTCGGGGCGGTCGCGACCGTTGCCGGGTCCACCGGGGCGACCTGCTGGCGGGGCTGCAACACCACCTGTGCCGTCGCCACGAACCGCGGCGTGGCGGTGAAGACGTAGCTGCTGGCAACCGCCATGCAGATTGCCAGCCATATCGCCAAGCCGCGCCAGCGCCGCCGCAGGCTCGCCAGACTTTCGCGGAAAACGGAGCCGTCGTCGTCGTCCGGCTGCGCGAAGTCCAAGTCGATCGCGCCGCGGTCATTGGCGATGCGCGGGCGATCGTCGTCGTCGATGGAGACCGTCATCCGTTGATGTTTCAAAGCTGACCAGCCCTTTCAGGGGTGCAGCGACCCAACAGAATGTCGCCGACGGCCATCAGGTTGCCGCTCAACCGGCCGCGTCGGTCGATATAGGGTTCGGATGCCAGCGACTTCGCCAGATTGGCGCTGACATTCCTGAGGACTTGCCGGGCAGCGTCCGGCGCCGTCATCGTCCCCTTGCGATGCATGTAGTAGGGGTTCATGACCTGGGAATAGCCAAGTCGTCGCCCGGAAACACGGCCCGTCTTACTGCCGAGATGAACGCCGATGGCTGAACCGAGCTTGACGAGACGGCCGCATCGCTGAGCGACGCGCGCACCGAAATCCTTGTCTTCCAGCCAGCCGTACAGCACGAGCCGCTCATCGAAGCGCAGCGACTGGATCGCCGACCAGCGAAACGCCATGTTGCAGCCGTACGGGCTGTATCCCTCGATCACCCCGCGCTGCCCCGGCGGCGACGTCCGCTCGATCAGCCGGAGGGCGTCGTCGATCGCCAGACCGGGACCGTTGATGCCGTCGGCGATGACGTTTCCGGTGACGCAGGCAAGCGCCGGGTCGGCGCGAAATGCCTCGACGACTGAGCGCAGCCAGTCGCGATGCGGGACGAAATCGTCGTCGAGAAAGGCGACGAATTCCGTGCCCCGCGGCAGCCTGTCGAGAATGGCGTTTCGCTGTCTCGCCAACCCCGGCGGGCCCTCGACGATGTGGAGGTCTGCCGCCGCGGCCAGCGGGGCGACATCTGCCGGGCTCGTGCAGGCGATGATGAGCCGCGTCGGTGGAAGCGTTTGCTGGCGCACCAGGTCGACGATCGCGCCGAGCAGTTGAGGTCGGCCGCGCGTGGCAATGCCGACACAGATCTGCCCGCCATCGCCGCGGGTTACAGCCGGACCGGGTTCTCCCCGGCTCCGCATCGCACCTGCTGGTGCCGGAATCGCCGCCGGAACCGCGGCC
>JARLIU010000134.1 GCA_031291595.1 Ancalomicrobiaceae bacterium
CGGACGCCGGACGCCGTTGCCGATATGGCTTCGACGACCGCCAACAGCCAATCGTCAGGTTCGAATGCAAGTCCGGCATAAAGTCGTCATCCGCTGTTCATCTTTCGAGTTATTGAGCCGATGCCAGAACACATTTGCCTATCGCATCGATATCCATAGGCAAAATTTGCCTATATTGTATAATTCCAAGTTTTTCGCTATATGTCTCATGTCGAACACGGATGATCTCCGCTGGATCGGCGTCGACTTTCGCGGCTGACGTCACCGCCGCAGCGGCCCATTTCCGCATCCGACCGGATACGCCAGCGCCGCCGCGCCTGTTCGACACAGATGAGACGAGGAACCACGATGAGCACGGGCATCTCTCCTGTCGGCGGCAACAGCTGGAGCGCCTCGACCCTGTCGGGCGCCAGTTCGCGCATGTCGCCCAGCCAGAAATTTTCCAACGCATTCAACCAGATCGACACCTCCGGGTCGGGCACGATCAGCAAATCTCAGTTCGAACAGGCATTCTCCTCGCTGAACATGCCGGCGAGTGTCCGCGCCCAGGGCGCCGACGCCGTCTTTTCCAAGCTCGACCCCAGCAACAGCGGCAGCGTGTCGAAGCAGGACTTCGTCTCCAGCCTGACCGACCAGATGAAGGCGGCACGCGGCAGCCATGGTCGCCATGGCCATCCGGGCACCGATTCGACCAGCACCCTCGGTTCGACCGATCCGACCCAGTCGACCGACCAGACCGACCCGGCGTCATCCACCAGTTCGGTCGATTTCTCGCAGCTGCTGCAGAGCCTGGTCAACGGCACGTCCAGCCCCAATTCGACCGGTGCCACACCGTCCTCGACCGCCGCGACGCTCTCCGCCAGTCTCGGCCAGATGCTGAACGTGATCGTTTGAACCGTTTGCCGGACGCGGTGCGGGGTGCTCAGGAGAGCACGCCGCGCTCAGCCAGGATCGCCCCATCGGCATCGAGGACCAGGAAGGTCTTCGACCGTCCGGCCAGCCACCGTGCTGCGGCCCGGCCCTTCAGCATGGCGATCGTCGCCTGCAACCCGGCCAGCATGCAGCTTTCGGCCGCCACCGTCACCGACGACAGGCCCTCGACAGGCCAGCCGTTGCGTGGATCGAGAATATGGCCGTAGCGCTTGCCGCCGACGACGATGCAGCGGGCGTAGTCGCCGCTTGTCGCCAATCCGCCGGCAGCGAGTTCGACATGGGCGATCGCGCCGGCACGCCCCTCCGAGTCGTCGCGCGGATTGCCGATGCCGATCCGCCATCCTCGCCCGTCTTCGCCGCCGATCACCGCCATATCGCCGCCGAGACTGACGAGACCGGCCGCGACGCCATGCTGGCGACAGATGTCGGCGGCGCGATCGGCGGCATATTCCTTGGCGAGCCCGCCGAGATCGATCTCCATGCCGGGAACGGCAAAGCCGAGCTTGGGCCGCCGCCAATCGAGTTTGTCGAGCCCGACAAGCGGCAGCAACCGGTCGATTTCGGCTTGTGGCGGCACACCGCCGTCGAACGCCTTCCAGGCGCGCCTGAACACGCCGGCGGTCACGTCGAAGGCGCCTTCGGAATGCTCCCAGGCGGCAAAGGCGGCATCGAGGAAGAAGGCGGCTTCGTCGTCGACGACGATTTCGCCGCCACGCGCCGCCACCCGGTTGATCTCGGAGATGAGGCTGTCGGGCCGATAGCGCGAATAGCGCGCCTCGATGCGCTCCACCTCGGCGATCGCCGCATCGGATGCCGCCGCGACGATTTCGCCGCTGCCGACCAGTTCGATGCAGCAGTCCGTCCCCATTGCGACAAAGCCGACGATGTCGGGCCGGAACTGCAGCATGGACACCGCCGAATCGCGATTCGAGACCAGCAGAAACGCCAAGACGTCAAACGGTTGCAGGGCGTTTCTCACGCCTTGCACGAAGAAGTTCGCGACTATTGGTACTTGGCGATCCACTGCTGCGACAGCTTCACCGCCTGCCGCCGTTCGCTCTCGCCAGCGACCGAAAAGGCCTCTTCCTGCATCTCGCGGATCCAGTCGTCCGACGGCCCGCCGGCATGCGCCCGGGCAATCGTCAGCCACATCAGCCCGAGCAGCGGCCGTCTTGGCAACGACGAATCGCCGGTGAACAGCAACTGCCCCAACAGCGCCTGCGCGCCGGCGTGGCCCTTTCGCGCCGCGAGCGTCAGCCAACGAGCCGCCTGCGTCGGATCGCGGTCGGCCGAATTGGGGTCGGCGTAGATCTGGCCGAGCTTGAACTGCGCCTCGCGGTCGCCGAAGTAGGAGGCGGCGTAGGTGAGCAGCCGCCGCGCCTCGTCGGCATTCGGCTTGACGGTGCTGTCGGCGATGCCGGTCAGGTAATAGGACCCCAGCGCCACGAAGGCCGAGGCGACGAACGGCGCCTGCGGCGAGGATGGCGCATCATCGGCGTGGCCATTGGCGATCTCGTTGAAGATATGGAATGCCTTGACGTTGTCGACCGGAACGCCGTCGCCGTGGCGATAGTGGTCGCCGAGCACCCACAGCGCGCCGGGATGTCCGGTCTCGGCGGCCTCTTCCAAAAGCTTGATGGCACCGGTCTTGTCGCCCGCGCGGAACGACTTGTTGGCCGACCGGAAGATCTCGTCAGGCGTCGCATCGCCGGGCTTTACTGTCGAATTGACATCGAGAGCCGACGCCACGGGACACGCCCAGGCAGCGACCAACGCCAACGCCACTGACACAGCGGCTATGCGAAGGACCTCAGATTTCCGCATAACTCGATATTTCACCCCTGGCTCCCGGGTGCGCGACCGCTCCCGTGCGGGCCGATCCGACCCCTTGTGCAATTATCCAAACCGCCCTCGATCGGAACTCGCCCGGCCACGGCGCCCACTCCGCACGCCGCCGGGTAAATTCCGTATCGCAGACGCGCGCATTGAGCGTGCCGTCGATCGCATCGATGTCGATGATGTCGCTGTCGCGGCGAAGCGCGACCGGTTCGCCGACCGCTGCCTCGGGTCCGACATGGCCGATACCGCCGCCGGGCGTCGCCCCGGAGACTCGGCCGTTGGTGACGGTCGCCACCTTCCGGCCGACGCCATGACCCCAGTCCGCCGTTGTCGTATGCGCCGCCGCCGTCGCCGGCCTCTCGTGCCGACCTGCGCTACGGCGCAGTCCCTCATCGCCGATCATGAAGACAACATCTTTCGCGCGGCGACGTTCGATCGCCGCCTCGGAGCAGTCTTCCTCACGATCGAAGCCTACGACAGCACCGGTAAACTTCAGGTTCTTCATGCCGGCGACCTTGTCGACAGCCCCCTCGGACGCAAGGTTGCCCTCCACCCCGATGACGCCACCGGTCGACACGATCGGCATGTCAGCTGGACGAATGACATCCTGTTCATCGTTACGGCCAACGTATTCCGGATTTTCGGCGATAGTACGGCCGGTTACCGTCAAGCATTCGCCACGAACGGGGCGGAGATCCGGAAGTGTTTTCATCGGAAATGCCATGCCGCCGGCTGCGGAGGAGTTCTTCGCCACATATTTGCCACCCGGCCGCGAATTGGCGAAGCCGGACGTGCGCTTAACGACCTCGGCGGCAGCGGAGCGGCCGAAATCGACGCCCGCCTCGCTGGCCGTTGCCGGCAAGTGCAACGCCGCACCGATCGGTCCACCGGCGGCCGGCGGCCAGCGTGTCTCGGTGCTCACCCGGCAGATGGCTTCGACGACCGCGCGACGCGACGCACGCCGCGTCCCGTCCGTCAGGTGACGGGTCGGCCGGCGTGTCTCGTCGCAATTCCGCGGCGCTTTCGCGTCCATCACGCTACCCCCTTCGGACGCATCCTGACCGGCCCGTAACAGGCCATCGAGGCTTGCCGTTGGCTTCCTGCAGCTGTCCGGCACGACCGCGCCTTGCCCGAGACCGCTTCGCCCTCCGCCCCGGACCCACCATCCGGCTCGAACGACGACACGCAGAGATCCCGGCCCGGCATGAGCAGTCGGGCGGCTCAGCGCCAACGACCACCCTCCCGGGATGAGGCCCGGCCCCACGCCGACCAGCGGCGCGAAGACAGATTTGGAAACGAACCCGGTCCTGGCGGCAGCCAAGCCCGATCAAGGCATCCGAACGGCCGAACGGTCATCCGAATTTGTGACGGAAAGGCGGCATTTGCGCTGCGCGCCGGGTACTTCGCCAAGCATGGTAAAGCGCTGTGGCGGAAGTGCCACAGACACGTCGGCCGCAGCCCGGTGGCCGCGGCCTGGTTTGTCCGAAGGCGCAAAAACGTACCGCCGGCTCAGCCGCCCTTGGCTAGCATCGCGCGCAGGTCATCGCCCTCGGGATAGGCGGATTGCTTGATGCGGATGTTGTCAAGCTTCCAGGCATTGGCCTCGCGGACGAACTCGTAAGCGACGTCCGCCGACGCGCTCTTCGGGCTGACCTCGTAATTGAAGTGGGCCTTCACCGTCGCCTTGTCGGCCGTCGCCGCGACCGGGGTGACGACCAGGTTCTTTACCGAAGGGTCCTGCGACGCCGAGATCGGATCGAAATCGATGGCGCCGACATCTCCCGCCGCCTGCGACTTTCTCTCGTCCGCCACAATCGCGGCGAGGAACGCCTTGGAGAAATACGTCTTGCGCATGCCCGCGTCGGAGAAGGCTGAGGGTCCGTCCCACTTGCCGTTCTTGCCGGCGGAGAAAGCATAGAAATATGTGACGATATCGACCGGCGCCACCATCGGCCCGGCAGCGAGGCTGCTGTGCGCGGCAAACGGGATCAGCGCGGCGGCAATGAAAAACTGGCGACGATGCATGAAACACTCC
>JARLIU010000135.1 GCA_031291595.1 Ancalomicrobiaceae bacterium
CGACCTCTGGCGCACCAACGGCCAGCGCATGGGAGGCGAGCAGTGACGGGCGAGATCAGCCGTCGCAGCGAGCGGCTCGTTCGCGCCCTCGCCCTCACCCCTGGCGTGTGGGACGATCGGGACCGGCGAGTTCTGCGCCTGGACGCATCCGGCAGCTTCAAGCGCATGACGGTCCCCCATGAGGTCGAGGCCGAACTCGTCGATCGCGGTCTCGTCGCGGCAACGGCTGGCGGTCTGGCGCTCAGCCCGGAGGGGCGGGCATTGCTGGCGCGATTGAGCGGCGAGGACCACGCCTATCGCTTGCAGCACGGCAAGGTGCGACAGGCGCAGGTCGTCGGCGAGCCCGGCAGCCGGCTGGTCGACGAGGCCGAGAGCCCGTTGCGCTGGCTGTCCCGCCGCAAGGGTCCGGACGGACAGGCGCTCATCGACGCCGCCGAGTTCGGGGCCGGCGAGCGGCTGCGGCTGGACTTCACCCGGGCCGGCATGATGCCGTCGGTTACCTCCAATTGGCGCGATATGGCAGCGACCGGCAGCCGCATGAGCCGCGGCGATCTCTCAGATGCGGCGCTGGCGGCGCGCGACCGTGTGGCCCGCGCGCTCCGGGCACTCGGTCCAGAGTTGTCTGGCATCGCGCTCGATGTCTGCTGTTTCCTGAAGGGCCTCGAAGCGGTCGAGGCGGAGCGCGGCTGGCCGCAGCGTTCGGCCAAGGTGGTGCTGAAGATGGCGCTCTCGGCGCTTGCCCGCCACTACGGCATCGGCCGTGTCGCCACAGGCTCCGGCCGGGGGCTGCGGCATTGGGGCACGTCCGACCATCGGCCGACGATCGGCAGGCAATGATGCCAATGATGCCGAATCGACGGTTCAGCCGTCAGCCGGTCGAGGCGGCGAGTACAGTCTGCGCATCGTGCTTGATGCGCTGGATCATGGAATTGACGCCGTTGGAGCGCTGCGGCGTCAGATGCTCGCGCAGGCTCAGCTTGACGAAGGTCGCTTCCGGATCGGTGGCGATGATGGCCTCTGGCGTGCGGCCGGAGAACATGGCGATGACCACGGCGACCAGACCACGCACGATGTGGGCGTCGGAATCACCGGTAAACCGCAGCACCCGCTGGCCGTCGACAACCGCCAGGTCCGTCTGCAGCCACACCTGACTGGCGCAGCCGCGGACCTTGTTGACGTCGTTGTGGGCTTGCGGCGCGAGCGGCTCGAGCGTGCGGCCGAGCTCGATCAGGTAGCGGTATCGCTCTTCCCAATCGTCGATGAATTCGAAGTCTGCAACAATTTCGTCAAGCTTCGTCACGCGCCCGGCTCCGTTCCCACCCTGGACATATGGACCGAAGGGGTGCGCGGTTCAAACGGATTTCGCTCCGCATGCGGTAATTGCATATGTCCGGCGACTCGCAACGATGCAGATTGAGCCGCAGCCGAGGTCCATCCGGGCCGAATGCCACGGCATTCAGCTCTGGCTGCGCCGGCCTGGGCGCGGCTGCGGCGCATCGGGCAGCGCGCGGGCGGAAAGGGCCCGCGGCTCGCGCATGTTGTCGTGCTCGCGGGCGATCTGTGCGGCAATCGCGGCCTTGGCCAGCGCGCGGCGCTGGTCGATCGAGCCGGTGGCGGCGGGCATGGTCGTGGCGGCAGGCGAGGGCGTGGCGGCAGGCGAGGGCGTGGCGATGGCCGGCGGCATCGGCTGCATGGCGGGCTGGCTTGTCGGTTGCACGCTGGGCTCATGCGCGGTCGCGGCCTGCTTCGCCGAAGGATCGAACCAGGAATAGACCCAGCGGGCACCGGTGCGCGCCTTGGCGCCGAAGGTTGCGGCGGCCACGGTGCCGGTGGCGCAGGCCTCCGGATTGCGACCGCAAAAGCCCTTGGCATCGTCATAGGCCGCCTGGGCGAGGCCATAGGCTTCGATGATGGAGAGCGAGCGGCCGTCGGCGAGCTTGCTGGTCTCGCTCTCGTCTGCCGGGATCAGCAGGATCACCAATGACAGCCAGAAGGCGACCTTCAACAGGAAACCCATCGTCCATCCCCAGATCTCGGCGCCGCGTCGAAAGCATTTGCAACAGACCGAACGCCAACCTGAGCCCGACTATAGCGACGAGGCTTGAAAGCCCGGTTCAGGCTGGCGGGGGGATTTGTTGCAAATTGTAACGATCTGGAGAAAGTCAAATAAAGTCAATCGGTTGGTCGCTGATTCCGGTTGCGCTTCCGACCCGGCGAGCGGTCGCGCACTGAGGGATCGTTAACCCTCTTCGGCAATTGCCGGAGCGCGGACTTGCGCCGGGCGACGCGGCAACGACAACTTGAATCGATATCTAATGATTTGACTTATAACGAGTTTTCCCTGCGCGCCCCCACGTTGCCGGCGCTGCCGAGGCCGGCATTTCCAGTCGTGACCGGCAAGCACAGCCACCCATCATTGCGCAGCTTTGTTTCAACGAATGCGCTTAGGCGTTCCTTAAGCCGCGGATGCGACCATCCACACCAAGATGTCGAGAGCGGCGATACGGAATCGTCGAGTGCGTTGGTGAGTGAATTGCGTAACCTCGGCCCGATCGCGATCTTTCGTCGTTTCCTGGCGGCGCTGACGTTGCCGTCGGCGCCGAGCGAGCCGCCGGAGCGCGAGCGCTATCGCTCGTTCGTCGCCACCCATCTGATCGCCGGCCTCACCGCGCTCGCCGCACTGCCGCTCTATCTCGTCTTTTTTGGCCCGTCGAGCTTCGTCGAAGCCTTCGCGCTGCCCTGGCTGGCCGCGCCGGCGCCGGTCGCGCTTTACGTCGCCCACACCGGGCGCTTGGGGCTGGGCAACCTGTTGATCATGGCGTCGAGCGCCATCGTCGTCGCCTGGGTCGCGGCGTTTACCGGCGGCATCAATTCCTCCTCCATGCTGTGGCTGGCGGTGCTGCCGCTGGAAGCGGCACTGTGCGGGTCGCGTGCCAGCGTGCGCCGGGCGCTCGCCGTATCGATCGCCAGCTTTGCCGGCATGGCTGCCGTCCAGGCGATGGGATGGCTGCCGACGGCCATGATCCCGCCGGAAGCCATCGCCCGCATGTTCTGGGTGCTGTCGCTGGCCGCGACCGTCTACATGGGGCTGCTCGCGCTCAGGATGGAGGCGATCCACCAGGCCGACCAGCGCTTTGCCCGACTGAAGGCGGCGCACTTCCGCCTCGTCTCGGAGAATATCGGCGAGGTCGTCACCGGCCATGGCCGCGATGGCGACGTCGTGTTTGCCTCGCCGGCAGTGGCACGGCTTCTCGGCGTCGGTCCGGACGCCATCCTCGGCAACGGCTTCTTCCAGCGCGTACACGTCGCCGACCGGCCCGCCTATCTGACGGCCTTGTCGGAGGCCATCGCGCCGAAGCGCGCAGGCGCCGTCGAGTTCCGCGTCCGCGTCGACCGGTCTGATGGTTCGCACCAGCATCTGTGGCTGGAGATGCGCTGCCGCCCGGTCGAGGCAGCGGCCGGCGCGCTATCCGACGTTGCCGTCGTCGCCGTCACCCGCGACATCACCGAGTTGAAGGCGCAGGAGGCCGAACTCCTCAGGGCGCGCGAACAGGCGGAGGCGGCGAGCTACGCCAAGACCCGGTTCCTGGCCAACGTCAGCCATGAACTGCGGACGCCGCTCAACGCCATCATCGGCTTCTCCGATCTCCTGCATTGCGAAGTGTTCGGCGGCTTCGCCGATCCGCGGCAGAAGGAATACGTGCGGCTCATCCATGAATCCGGCACGCATCTGTTGCACGTCGTCAGCGACATCCTCGACATGTCGAAGATCGAATCGGGCAATTTCGACATCGAGACCGAGCCGTTCGACGTCGCACAGCTGATCGAGAGCACGCGGCAGATGATGGCGCATCAGGCCGAGGCGCGCAAATTGCGGCTGACCGCGGCGGTCGAGCCCGGGCTGCCTGAACTCGTCGCCGATCGCCGTGCCTGCAAGCAGATCCTCATCAACCTGCTGTCCAACGCGGTGAAATTCACCGACGCCGGCGGCACGATCAGCATCGGCGCCCGCGTCGAGGACGACTGCATCGCGCTGTTCGTCACCGACAACGGCATCGGCATCGCCGAGAAGGATATCGCCCGCCTCGGCACGCCGTTCGTCCAGGCCGATTCCGGCTACGACCGGCGACACGAGGGCACAGGGCTCGGTCTTTCGGTGGTGAAAGGCCTGGCGACGCTGCACGGCGGTTCGATGCAAATCGAAAGCCGCCTGGGAGCCGGTACGTCGGTCACCATCCGCCTGCCGGTGAAGCCGCAGCCGGTGCTGGTCGAGGAGGCTCCGATCGTCGTCAAGCTCAACGGCATCGAACGGGTCGCGGAACCCGCCCTGCAGCAAAGGCGCGCATGATGCGGCATCAGGCGTCACGCGATTACGATTACGGCGACGAGGTCGGCGGCATCCACCGCCCGGCCGGCAGTCTGCCGTTCCGGCTCGCCGCTGCCGCCCTGCGCAATCCGGCGGTGGCGGCGGGCGCGATCGCCTGCGGTCTCGGCGTCATCGCCATCGTCGTCAATGCCATCGCCTACCAGCCGGTCCGCCATCCCTCGCCGCTGTTCGCGACGCGCGCCGTGCCGACCGCCGGGGTCGTGCCGGTGACCACCACCAAGATCGTGCCGCCACCCGCCGCCTCGCCCAATGTCGCCGCGGCCGAACCGCACGAGACCTCGATCGAGCAAGCGATTTCGACCAATAGCGTGCCGCCGCCGAAGCCGCGCCCCGCCGATGGTCCCGTTGTCTCCCTGCCTCCTGCCGCCGTCGCGACTCCGCCCGTCGCCGGCATTTCGACCCAACTGGCCGAGCGCATCCAGCAGGGGCTGAAGGATCGCGGCCTCTACACCGGGGCCATCGACGGCATTGCCGGGCCGGCCACGGCGGAAGCGGTCAAGGCGTTCGAGCGCTCGCAGGGCCTTGCCCCGACCGGCGAGGTGAACGAGCACGTCGCCCAGCTGCTGCGCTCCGACAAGGTCCGCCAGCCGGTCGCGGCCGTACCGGTGAGGCCGGTGGCGGCGACCCAGCCGCAACCGATGCCGCAGGCCCAGCCGGTGCCGCCCGAACCGCTGACGGCCACCAACGAAGGACGGCTGCAGCGCGTGCAGAGGGCGCTGAACGTCGCCGGCTACGGGCCGGTCCGCACCGACGGCCGCTTCGATGCCGCCACCTCGGCGGCGATCCGCCAGTACGAGAGCGAGCATACCCTGCCGCAGACCGGCCAGTTGTCCAACCGGCTGATCCAGGACCTGTTCCCGCAGAGCGCCCAGGCGCGCTGACGGCAACCGCCGTCCGCTCATCCGACGAAACACCTTCCCTGCGCCGGCGTACGGCTGTATTGCCGGCAGGTCAGCCCGCCGGAAGGGGATCCCATGCGTCTGAAATCCGCGATCTTCGTTGCTGCGCTTATCCGCAGAGCGAACGGCGAGGGCGCCTTTGCCGCCGTGGTCAACCGCGGCTCCGAAGAGGCCGGCGCGATCTTCGTGAAGATCGCCCGCCTCGACCGCACCGCCGATCTCTACGGGCCGGCACCGCAGGCCGAGATCGACGAAGATGCGGCGACCGACCGGCTGTTCGAATTGCTGCTGTCCGCCTTGCCGGAACCCGACGTCGACGCACGGCTTCGCCGCGAGCGCGATTTCGATCCCGATGCCTGGGTGGTTGAGATCGAGGACCGCGCCGGCCGGCATTTCCTCGAATTGATGAAAGCATCCGGCTGAATCGGCCGGAATGCGGCCTCAGCTGCGATCGGTCTGGCGCTTGGGGTCCGGCCTGACGATCCGCTCGCGCCCGGTCTGCGGCGGACGTTCCGTGCCGCGAACTCCCTGCGCGTCGTCGAGTTGGCGCTGCACGCCGGTAAGCCGCCGGCCGGTGCGTGCCGACCAGCGATCGAGGATGGCTTCGGCTGCGCGCCAGCCGATCTCGCCGTAGAGTCGGACGAGGTCGCGGATGGTCTGGTAGGTCCAGCCGAAAGCGGGATTGAAGCGGACGAGGATGCTGGTCGCATCCGAAACGTCAAGCCCGGCGGCGGACAGGGCGACGACCAGAGGCTCGCCGCCGCGATCTTGCGCGATACGGCTGGCGAGTGCGTCCTCGATGTCGAGCGCCTGTGCCAGCAGCCGCACCAGCCGCGCTTCGTCGCCGGCGATCACCGCTTCCAGCAGTTCCGCCTCGAGCCCCGATTGCCGGCGCGGCGGCGTGCGGCGGCCGCGCTTCTCGATGCGACGGAAGGCCGTCTCCATGTCGAAGCCGAGGAGCGCCCGCCGGCGTGAGGCGCGGTCGACGTCGAAGAACAGGTCGATCAGCCGGCCGGGACTGACCTCGATCGCATCGGCGGCCTGGCCGAGGCTCTGTCCGGTGGCGATGACGCGCTCGACCAGCCGGTCGGTCTGCGCCTCGGTCAATGTCAGGTTCGGATTGCTGGCCAGCGCGGCGATCGTCTCCGACCCGGCGTGGATGAACAGGGCGGAGATCACCGCCTCCTCGAGGTCGGCGCGCTCGGCGAGGGCGGTCCGGTGCTGGTCGCTGCGTCCGCCGACGATGCGGATGCGATCGATGGTGGCAAGCGTCCGGCCGTGTCTCAGGATCGGCTCGGCGATCGCAAAGTCGTCCATGGCGATCATTGCCGCGACGCTCGGCGGCAGATCGCTGCGCTCGGCCAGGATACGCGCCACGTCGGCACGCTCCGCCTCGTCGCTGCCGGCGTAGAGCTCGCCCATCAGTTCTTCGAACACGTTGATGTCGTCGCGCCGGTGCTCCTGGCGCAGCGTGAACAGCATCGCCAATTCACGCACCAGTCCTGCCCGCGGTTCGGGACGAAGCGTGACCGTCGCCTCGCGCCATGGCGCCTGCTTTTCTGAACCCTTTGACTGATCAGACGAATTGGCGGACATGCAACCCAGTCGCGTGCAGAATCAGAGGAACGATGCGTACAGTATAGGCACGAAGCGTTAGCACTTCGTTAACCTTCAGCGCATTTTCATGTGCACGAGCGAGGGGGCTGATTCCCTCCTGGAGCAGGATGATTTCGGATCGAATCGTCGCCGCGATTCCATCCGAAATCCAAGTCACCGCTCCATCAAAAGGTGACCGGTTCGGGCGACAGGATGTCTCCCGGCCGAACAGCGCGGGAAACGGGTCGGCGTCGTCGCCGTTTCCCGCACGCGGACTGGAGGATCTGGACGTTCGATCGACCATGAGAGCCACCGGCTTCGAGGACTGTCGACTGGCGACGTCCGAGCGGGCCGGGCAGGCGGCGGAGAGGCTGATGTCGGCAGTGATTCTTCCCTTCGACCGCTCCAAGCGGCGATCCGAGCGCGGGGCCGTCCCGGGCGGAAAAGCTGAAATCCTGCTCTTCACCGGCATCCGCTACGAGCACGCCGATCGGGCCATCGCCGTCGACGCATCGGCCGGCAGCAGACGCACCGAGCGATCCAATCGACGGCGGCGATGCCACTCGCCGCCGCATCTGAAAGACAGAACTTGACCGGTCAGGGATCGATGCCCCGCAACCCTTCATCCATCGTTCGGGGCCGTCATGCCGCCCGTCCGCCGTCGTGGCCGAGGATCGCCGCCCTTGCATTGGCGCTGGCGGCCACGGCATGCGGTCGGCCGACGGGCGATTTCGGCCGCGCCGAGCCGTCGCTGCTGCATGATTCCTGGCTGCCGTTCGTCGGCGACCAGTTTGCCGGTGCTCGCGGCGAACTGGTCTCTGATTTCAATCGCACCGACAACGAGCAGACGCTCAGGGATCGTGCCTGGGCGCTGGTCGAGCCGCCGCATCTGCACGACTGGTTCGGCGAGATGCTGGTCGAGGGCCAGCGTACCCGCGTGCTGCCTGAAATCGACCAGAAGTTCAACATCAAGGCCTACTACGAGCTTCTCCGGCGCGACCCGTTCAAGTCGAGCGAAACCCGCTGGCAGCGCCTGCTGTTCGACATGCGTACCGACGCGCAATTGATCGGGCCGTTCTGGCGGGAAGTGCGGCGCGTCAAGGCCGACGATGCCGCTCGCCTCCACAGTGTCGACGGACGCAAGGACCTGACCCCGGCCGAACTCTACAACGCCACCGCACGGATCGAGGAGAACGCCCGTCTGGTCGACTGGGTATGGCGGGCGATGCGCTTCCGGCTGAAATCCTATCGCCTGTGCATCGACCGGATGCTGATCGAGACGCCGACCGAGCGGACGATGGAGATCAACGTCGCCTGGGACAGCCTGCAGTCGACGATCGCCATGGCCGAACAGGACACGCACGACCTGCGCTTTCCCGCGAGTGCCGCCGCCAGTCCGCGCCCGTCGCGCTTCGCGGCCCAGCCGACCGCGAACGAACCGGTACTGAAGCCGTGAACCCGGCGCCTCGGCACCAATCGTCTATCTTGGATTGATCCTGCTCAGCTCGGCAATTGGAAGGTGGCGCAGGTCGCCTTGCCGAACGCGCCGTTGATCACCTTCTCCGTGCCCGGGGACTGGGCGAGCGCGCGCAGAATGGCGAAGCCGTCGTTGGTCGCCCAGTCGATGACGATGATGTTCTCGAAATCGTCCGGCGGATTCTCACGGATCGCCGCGATCTGATCGGCATTGGCGATGAGGATGTCGATGGCGCGCTGTTCGACGCCGTGATCGGACAGCGAATAGGCGTTGATACCGGCGCGGTTGAACAGCGCGATCGACCAGTAGACATCCGGCATTTCGGCG
>JARLIU010000136.1 GCA_031291595.1 Ancalomicrobiaceae bacterium
CCCTGTCCGGAGGCGCGACGTGTCGAAGCCGCCGGGAAGCGGATAGTTCAGCCGAAAATCGGCTGATTTCCGCCGAAACATCCGGGCTTGGGCGCCGCGGAGGCCGGCAGGGTGGCTCGACGTCCGGCATAGGTCATCGGGAACAGCCGGGCGTTTCATCTGCTCGGGCGGCCTTCGCATGCCGCCGCCCCGGGCGCGGACCCCGGTATCGCACGTATCATTATTCTGCGTCTTTGACCCAGGCCGTGCCGGCATCACATCGCCCGGCGCCCTAACGCGCCGGTCCGATTCCAGTTGGTCGGCCGATGCCCTAACGCGCCGGTACCGGAGCGTGCCGACGGCTGAGCATCTCGGCGGATTGCCGCACCACCTCGGACACCTGCAGAAGTTGTTTGGCCAGTGGACTGGTCTTGCGCCAGATCATGCCGACGGTGCGCGACGGTTGCGGCTGGCTGAAGCGCGCAATGGAGACCGGGGCCGAGCGGGTCTCCACCGCGACCGCCATGTCCGGAATGAGGGTGACGCCGATGCCGGCTCCAACCATCTGCACCAGCGTCGACAGCGAACTGCCTTCCAGCAGTTCCCGGGTGAGCGACGGATTGAGATTGCAGAACGCGAGCGCCTGATCGCGGAAGCAATGGCCTTCCTCGAGCAGCAATAGCTTCAGCTTGCCGAGTGCCTCGCGCTCGGGCACCGGCTTGTGCGCATCCGCGCCCGGTCTGACCAGCACGAAGGCCTCCTCGAACAGCCGCACTTCGGTGAATGCCGGTTCGGAAATCGGCAAGGCGACGATCGCCGTATCGAGCCTGCCTTCGGTCAATTCGCCGATCAGCCGCGGCGTCACCGTCTCGCGCACCTGGATGTCGAGGTCGGCATTGAGGCGGGTCAGATTGCCGATGATGGTCGGCAGCAGATAGGGCGCGATGGTCGGGATCACGCCGATCCGCAGCCGCCCGACGAGCCGTTGCCGCGAGGCGCGCGCCAGATCGCCCAATTCGTCGACCGAGCGCAGGATGTCGCGCGCGCGGACGGCGAATTCCTCGCCGAAAGCGGTGAGCCGGACCTGACGGGCGCCACGCTCGAACAAGTCGGTGCCCAATTGCTCCTCGAGCTCCTTGATCTGCATCGACATCGCCGGCTGAGAAATGGCGCAAGCCTCCGCCGCCCGGCCAAAGTGGCCCTGCCGCGCCAGCGCCTCGAAATAGCGCAACTGTCTCATCGTCAGATTGATCATAAGCCGACCTTATCACATCAATCAGAAGATCCAACTTAAGCTAATCACTCTGCTTTGATACCGTGGCCGCAGTGGAGAGCGGCGGGCGCGGCCGACAGCGGCCGCCCTGCGTGCGGCGATATGTGGTGATCGCGCCTGTCATCAAACGGGCCCATACTGCCAATTATGCACGTTGACCGGGGATCCGGCCGACATAACAGCCGCAACAGGAGACGACCATGGATGGATCCACGACCGAGACGGCCGGCAAGTGCCCGGTGCATGGGGCGGCCAAACACACGACCTTCGGCGCCCGGTCCAACAAGGACTGGTGGCCGGACCAGCTCAACCTGAAGATCCTGCACCAGCATTCGGCGCTGTCGAACCCGATGGGGCCGGCATTCGATTATGCGGAAGAGTTCAAGAAGCTCGACCTCGAAGCGCTCCAGCGGGACATCTTCGCGCTGATGACGACATCGCAAGACTGGTGGCCGGCCGACTTCGGCCACTACGGCCCGCTGTTCATCCGCATGGCCTGGCATTCGGCTGGGACCTATCGGACCGGCGACGGCCGCGGCGGCGCGGGCTCCGGGCAGCAGCGCTTCGCGCCGCTGAACTCCTGGCCGGATAACGTCAACCTCGACAAGGCGCGCCGGCTGCTTTGGCCGATCAAGCAGGCCTACGGCAACAAGATCTCCTGGGCCGACCTCATCATCTTCGCCGGCAACTGCGCGCTCGAATCCATGGGCTTCAAGACCTTCGGCTTCGGCGGCGGCCGCGTCGACGTGTGGGAGCCGGAAGAGGACGTCTACTGGGGCAACGAGGACACCTGGCTCGCCGACAAGCGCTATAGCGGCCAGCGCGATCTGGAAAATCCGCTCGCCGCAGTGCAGATGGGCCTCATCTACGTCAACCCGGAAGGTCCGAACGGCAATCCGGACCCGGTTGCCGCCGCTGTCGACATCCGCGAGACCTTCGCGCGTATGGCGATGAACGACGAGGAAACGGTCGCGCTGATCGCCGGCGGCCACTCCTTCGGCAAGACTCACGGCGCCGGCGACGCCAAGCTGGTCGGCCCGGAGCCGGAAGCCGCTCCGATCGAGCAGCAGGGTCTCGGCTGGAAGTCGAGCTATGGCTCCGGCAAGGGCGGCGACGCGATCGGCTCGGGGCTGGAAGTCACCTGGACCACGACGCCGACGAAGTGGAGCAACAATTTCTTCGAAAACCTGTTCGGCTACGATTGGGAACTGACCAAGAGCCCGGCGGGCGCCAACCAGTGGACGCCGAAGAATGGAGCCGGCGCCGACACCGTGCCGGATGCGCATGACGCCGCCAAGCACCGCGCGCCGGCCATGCTGACCACCGATCTGTCGCTGAGGTTCGACCCGGCCTATGAGCCGATCTCGCGGCGCTTCTACCAGCACCCGGACGAACTGGCCGATGCCTTCGCCCGCGCCTGGTTCAAGCTGACCCACCGCGACATGGGCCCGAGAGCCCGCTACCTCGGCGCGCTGGTACCGGCCGAGGAGCTGATCTGGCAGGATCCGGTGCCGAAAGTCGACCATCCGCTGATCGACGCCGCCAACATCGCGGCGCTGAAGACCGAGATCCTTGAATCGGGCCTCTCGGTCTCGGAACTTGTCGCGACGGCGTGGGCCGCGGCCTCGACCTTCCGCGGCTCCGACAAGCGTGGCGGGGCGAACGGCGCCCGAATCACCTTGGCGCCGCAAAAGAATTGGCCGGTCAACGAGCCTGCGCGGCTGGTGCGGGTGATCGAGGAACTCGAAAGCATCCGCGCGGCCTTCAATGCGTCGCCGAGGGGCGGCAAGCTGGTGTCGCTCGCCGACCTGATCGTTCTGGCAGGCTCTGCTGCGGTCGAAGCGGCGGCGAAGGCGGCCGGTCACGCCGTGACGGTGCCGTTCACGCCGGGCCGCACCGACGCGACGCAGCAGCAGACCGACGTCGAGTCATTTTCCGTGCTGGAGCCGGTCGTCGACGGCTTCCGCAATTACCAGAAGACCAAATATTCCATCACCGCCGAAAAGCTGCTGATCGACCGTGCCCAGCTGCTGACCCTGACCGCTCCCGAGATGACTGTTCTCGTTGGCGGCTTGCGGGTGTTGGGCGCCAACGTCGGCGGCTCCAAGCACGGCGTCTTCACCAGCCGCGCCGGCACGCTGTCCAACGACTTCTTCGTCAACCTGCTCGACATGGCGACGGAGTGGAAGCCGACATCGGAGGCGGCGGACGAGTTCGAAGGCCGCGACCGCACCTCCGGCGAATTGAAGTGGACCGCCACCCGCGTCGATCTGATCTTCGGCTCGAACTCGGAACTGCGGGCGCTTGCCGAAGTCTATGCCACCGACGATGCCAGGCCGAAGTTCATCGAGGACTTCGTCGCCGCCTGGGCGAAGGTGATGAACCTCGACCGCTTCGACATCGCCTGAACACGGTCGGCTGACGATCCGGGTGGCGTCTCGGTCCCTCGATCGAGCTTGCCGCCCGGCACTGTTTGGCGGTTACAGCGCGCGCTGCCTCGGGTGGCCGGCCTGCGGCAGCACCCAGGCCTGTGGATCGTCGATCGATTGCACCCGGTTGAAGCGATAGCCGGTATGGTCCCAGGCCACGATCGCGTGGCGCAGATTGTCGAGCACATAGTCGCCGCGGTCGGTGCGCACGGTCAGCACCAGATGACCGACGCCGCGACGCGTCAATACCACCGACAGCGACAGCGCCGCCGCCGGCAGGCCGCGATCGATCAGTGCCTTGCGCTTCTGCACTGCATAGTCGTTGCAATTGCCGCTGGTGGTATCGAGCGACCAGCTGTAGGCGCCCTTGCCCGCGTCCGGGGTGATCCGGTCGTTGATCTCGGCATTGACCTGCCTGATCGTCTTCCACACGTCGGGCGTCAGCTGCACCCGTTCGTGCGCGCCGGCGGAGGTGCACTGGCTGGAATAGGTCGAGCAGAAACTCAGATAACCGAGCGGCGTCGCCTGCGCCCGCGCTTCATGCATCAGCGACGCCGGTGCCGGCATATGGGCGTCGGCGAGCGGTCGCCCGAGGACACCGGCCGCGGCGGGCGCGACGGAAACAAGGATCGATGCGAGTGCCAGGGCGCATTTGCTCATGGGGCCACCTTCCAAACTGCAGCGAGCTGACCATGAGAACCGTTATAGACTAGACACGTGTAAATAAGCCTCGAGTTCATCGCGCGATTTGACTGTTCGAGTGTTGGATTTGTTAACGATGACGTTCACTGGATCTTCGGTAGATCAATCGAGCCGCCGTACGGCACCGGCTCGCTGCGAGCGCGGAAAACCGGTTACGGCCGCAGCCTCAGCCCCCCCGACAATGGCCGAACGGTCCGAACTTGAATAAGCTCCGCTGATCCGGTGGAATCGCAGGCCGCGCCGAACAGCGCCAAGGCCTGGACTGCCGGGGAGCCACGGGAGCGACCAGGGGATGAGCCAAACGATCACGATCCAGTCCGGGGCTCTCTCCTTGCTCCTGGGCCTGCCCGAGCGCGGCATGCCGGACATCATCGGCTTTGGCCGCGCCGTTGCCGCACCCGAGCTGTGGCCGCATGTCGACCGCGCCTCGCGCATCAACGGCATGGACGTCGCGGTGCCGATGGCGGTGCTGCTGCCGACCGGTGGTCTCGGCTTCTTCGGCTGGCCGGCCATCGCCGGGCACCGGGACGGCCGCGATTTCATCCTCGACTTCGCCGATTGGCGCGCCGAACGGCAGGGGCGGGCCACGATCCTCACCGGCGAGGATCGCATCGCCCGCATCGGCATCGCCATCCGGCTTGAAGCCGGCACCGGTGGCATCATCGCCATGTCGACAGCCCTGACCAATCGCGGAGAAGGCGCCTACCGGCTCGACCGCTGCATGGCCGCGAGTTTTCTCCTCCCGGCCGGGCCGGCAGACCTGACCAGCTTCACCGGCATGTGGGGACGTGAGTTCCAGACGCGCCGCGCGCCGCTACCGCATGGCTTGTGGATGCAGGAAAACCGCAGGGGACGCACCTCGCACGATCGTTTCCCCGGGGTATTCGTCACCGCCGGCGACGAGAGCTTCGGCTTCCACCTCGGCTGGAGCGGCAACCACGCCATTGCCATCGATACGCTCGACGACGGTCGCCGCCTGATCCATCTCGGCGAATTGTTCGAGCCTGGCGAAATCCAGCTGGGCGAGGGCGAAACCTACCACAGCCCGATCGCCTACGCCGGACCCGACAGTGCCGCCTTGCAGACGTTCGTGCAGCAGGAGGTGGTCGACTGGCCGGGCGGCCGGATGCAGCCGCGCCCGGTGATGCTGAACACTTGGGAAGGCAACTACTTCGACCACCGTCCCGACGCGCTGATGGCCCAGGCGGACAGCGCGGCGGCGCTCGGCATCGAGCGCTTCGTCGTCGACGACGGCTGGTTTGGCCATCGCGACGACGACACCACCAGCCTCGGGGACTGGACCGTCGCCAGCTACAAATACCCGGGCGGGCTGAAGCCGCTGGTCGACCACGTCACACGGCTCGGCATGCAGTTCGGCCTGTGGTTCGAGCCGGAAATGGTCAATCCGCAGTCCGAGCTCTTTCGCGCTCACCCCGACTGGGTGCTGCAGGTCGACGGCCGCCAGTTGCTGCTATCGCGCAATCAGTTGGTGCTGGACCTCACCCGGCCAGAGGTGGCGGACTACCTGTTCGAGGCGATGCACGCCATCCTTGCCGATCACGCGATTTCCTATGTCAAATGGGACATGAACCGTGATCTGACCCATGTCGGCGGCGCCGATGGCCGGGCGCGGACATCGGCGCAGACCCACGCGGTCTACCGGCTGATGGCACGGCTGCGGGCGGCCTTCCCCGACGTGGAAATCGAGGCGTGCGCCTCCGGCGGCGGCCGCATCGACTACGGCGTGCTCAGATACGCGCACCGCGTCTGGACCTCGGATTGCACCGATGCGTTCGAGCGGCTCGCCATCCAGCACGGCGCCGCCCACTTCCTGCCGCCGGCGCTGATGGGGGCCGACTTTGCCTCCTCGCCCGGCCATCAGACCGGGCGCCAGTTGACGATCGCCTTCCGGGCGTTGGTCTCGCTCGCCTATCACTTCGGCTTCGAGATCAATCCGCTCGACCTGACACCGCAACAGGCCGACGAAATCCGGCAATGGATCGCGCTCTACAAGCGGCTGCGGGCGCTGTTGCATGCGCCCGGCGCCTTCTTTCAGCTGCCCCCGCACGATGGCCGCTTCGTCTGGGGCGCCGAGGACCAATCGCGCGTCGTCGTCTTCATCGCGCAGGGCGTGCAGATGGTGGCCGAACAGCCGCCGCCGATCCGCCTGCCGCTGAAGGGCCGTGCGGGCGGCGGGCAATGGCGCGTCGCCGCCATGCATCCGCCGCACCCCGAGTTCATCCAGGGCTCGAAAGGCCAGGCGGCGCTGCTCGGCGGGGAGATCCCGTTCGGCCTCGACGTGCTGAGGCTGACCGGATTGCCGCTGCCGATGCTGCGCCCGGAGAGCGGCGTCCTCATCGAAATCGAGCGGATCGCGGCAGTATAACTGGCGGAAGATTGCGTCAGTCCGGACCGGCAGGACTGTCCAGCTTGGCCCGATCGTTGCCCGATCGGGCGTCCAGCCACCTCAGCACCAGGCAATAGACGAACACCATCGGCCAGACCAGCGAGAGCAACAGGCCGATGATGACGTTCGGCAGCAGCGGCAGCCGCTTAACCGCACATTCGATCAATGTACAAGCTGCAGCCACACTGACCGTGATGGCATAGACTGCAATGACCAGCGCCACGGCGACCTCTCCGGTCACGCAGACTACGTGCAATCCACGAGGCAGGCAACGCCACAAGCTCCAGAGCCTGCCCCGGCCGGCGTGCCGGTCATGCAGACGTCGTCCGGAGTGCCGACACTGGAGCCGGCCATGCCTTGCCTGCTACGCTGTCAACCCGCCCCATCCCGGATCACTCCATGACCAGCATCCGCATCGAATCCATCGTCAAGCGCTTCGACGACGTCACCGCCCTCGACGGCGTGTCGCTCGACCTTCCCTCCGGCTCGTTCACCGCGCTGCTCGGCGCCTCGGGCTGCGGCAAGACCACGCTTCTGCGCCTGATCGCCGGCTTCGAACACCCGAGCGCCGGCCGCATCCTGTTCGACGGCGAACCCGTCTGCGACGAGCGAGCCGCCGTCCCGCCGGAATCCCGCAACGTCGGCGTCGTGTTCCAATCCTACGCGCTGTGGCCGCACCTGACCGTCGCCGACAACGTCGCCTATCCCCTGCGCAGCCGCGGAACGCCACGGCGCGACATCGCACCGAAGGTCGCGGCGGCCCTCGCCGCCGTCGGCCTGCACGGCCTGGCCGACCGCTCGCCCGATGCCCTGTCGGGCGGCCAGCGTCAGCGCGTGGCACTCGCCCGCTGCCTCGTGGCCGAGGCGCGCATCATCGTCTTCGACGAACCACTCGCCAATCTCGACGTGCATTTGCGCGCCGCCATGGTCGACGCCTTTCGCGACCTGCACCGCCGCACCGGCACCACGATCGTCTACGTCACCCACGACCAGGGCGAGGCGCTGGCGCTCGCCGACCGTATCGCCGTGATGGACCGCGGCCGCATTGCCCAGTTCGCCACGCCGCGCACGCTCTATGCCGCTCCGCAAAACCGGCTGATCGCCGAATTCGTCGGCCGCGGTCGGGTACTGACGGGGCAGGCGGACGGGCCAGGCGCCAATGGCCGGACCCGCGTCCGTCTCGGCGGAGCCGCCTTCGAGGCGCGCACCGGTGGGACGGACGTCGCCGGACCGGTCGCGGTGTTGCTGAGGCCCGAAAGCCTCCGGCTGGCGGACGACGGCATCCCGGCACGCATCCGTTCGGTGACCTATCGGGGCCCCACCTACGAACTGGAACTCGCCATGGCTGAGGGCGCCGGCTCGCTCGTCGTCGACACGCGCGACGATCCGCCCGCAATCGCCACCGAGGTCAATGTCGCAGTCGATGACGCCTGGATCGTGCCGGAAGGCTGACGCATCACCGCCAGGGCAGAACGCCCGGTGGCAGCCGGCGACCCAGCCGGTCGACGGCGGCGAGGAGCGCGATCACCACGCCGAGCGACACCACCGCTACGGCGGCGGCCTGGGTGCCGAGCCCGGCCTCCTCGAGGCTCAGGAGGATGACGCCGATGGTTTCCCGGCCGCTCGACCATAACAGCGCCGACACCGTCAATTCGTTGAAGGCGCTCATGAACACCAGGAGCGCACCCGCTGCGGCCGCGGCTGCCGACATCGGTGCCACGATGGTGACAAGCCGCCTGATCGGCCCGGCACCGCTGGCCGCCGCCGCTTCTTCGAGATCGCGCGGGATGGCCGCAATCGCCGTGCCGACCGGCTTTGCCGCCAACGCCAGGAACCGCATCAGATAGGCGACGGCCAGGATGCCGAGCGTGCCGTACAGGCTGCCGACGATCGGCAATGGCTTCAGGAACAACAGGATGCAGGCGATCGATACGACGATGCCGGGCACCGCATAGGGCAGGTCGACCAGAGCTCGAACCACGTGGGCCCAGCGCCGCGGCGCCCGCTCGACGACCCAGCCGAGTGGCAGTGCGATCGCCGCGGCGACGAGCGCGGTGCCGGCGGAGAGCAGGAAGGAATTGACGAAGGCCCGGCCGGTTGCCGCCTGCCGGAACAGCACTTCGGCAAAATTATCGAGCGTCGCGGTCGAAACCGTGAGCGGCACGCCGAAGGCCGGAACCAACGCTGTCACAACGAGCGCCAGCGCCGGCGCTACCACCATCAGCACGACGACGCTCCAGGCGACGATGCCGGCCGGCAGACGCACTCGGCCGAGGCCGAATTGCACCCTTTGACCGCCCGCCACGCGCGCCGATCGCGCCGGCAAGGCCAGCGCGCCGACGCCGGTTCCGATGAGGGCCGCCGCGGCGATCGCCGCCGACAGCGCCGCGGCATCCGGCAGTGCCGTCGGGCCAAAGGAGGAGATCTTCTGGTAGATCAGCGTCGTCAGCGTCAGATAGTCGACCGGCATGCCCAGGAGCGCCGGGATGCCGAAATTGCCGACGCCGGAGACGAAGGCGAGCAGGAAGGCTGCGACGATATGCGGCCGGACCAGCGGCAGCACCACGTCGACGAAAGCGCGGGCCGGCGCGGCGCCGGAAGCGCGGGCCGCTTCGACCAGATCCCGCGGAGTACCGATCAACCCTGCTCTCAGCGTCAGGAACACGATCGGGGCATGCTGCACGCCGAACAGCAGGATGATGCCGCCGCGCCCGAGCATCGGGTTGGGCGTGCCGGGCGGCGGCGCCAGCCCGACCATGGCCAGCAGCGTCGACGACGGGCCGAACAGATGCGTCCAGGCCAGCGCCGTCACCTGCGGCGCGATCATCAGCGGCAGCACCACGAGAAAAGCGACGGCGCGCCGACCGGGAAGATCGGTCAGCGACGTCGCCGCGGCAAACGGCCCGCCGATTGCCAAAGCCAGCAACGCCCCGAAGAACGAGGTATCGAGCGTATGGATGGCCGCGCGCGCGGTCGTGGCGCGGGACAGCCGCTCGGCGAAGGCGCTGAGATCGAGCGCGCCGGCCGGCGCCAGCGCCAATACGGCAAGCCGCAGCATCGGCACGATCGACAGCGCCACGACGACGACGGCAACGGCGACGGTGATGGCCGTGCGGCCCGTCGGATACCAGTTGGGCATCCGCTGCCTGAGCGGCGCTGCCGTCGTCTGAAGCGCGCTGTCAACGCTCATTCAAGCCTCATCGCACCATGGCGTCGGAGAACTTCTCCTTGTCGGCCATCTCGTCCTTGAGCGCGCGGGCGGCATCGAAACGCATCACCTTGATGTCGGCGCGCGGCGGATAGCCGGGCGGCAGCGCCACGCCGTTGCGCGCCGGAATGTAGCCCTGCTTCACTTCCAGCGCCTGGCCGTCCGGCGACAACAGTAAATCGACGAAGGCGCGGGCGGCTTGCGGGTTCTTCGCGGTCTTCAGGATGGCCACCGGTTCGGTCACCGCCGAGACGCCTTCCGCGGGGAAGATGAAGTCGATCGGCGCACCCTTGGCCTTCTCGCGAATGGCCATGAAGTCGACGATCATGCCGAAAAGCTTATCGCCGCCGGCGACCTGCTTCAACACGTCGCCGTTGCCGCCGGTCGCCAGCGCACCGTTGGCGCCGAGCGCCTTGAAGTAGTCCCAGCCCTCTTTCAGGTTTTCCGTCAGCGTCACCGAATGGATCAGCGCCGCGCCGGAGGCGAGCGGGCTCGGCATCACCACGAGGTTCTTCGCCTCAGGCTTAGTGAGATCGCCCCAGCTCTTCGGCGAAAACGGCGCCTTGGTGTTCCACACGATGCCGGTAGTAATCAGCTTGGTGGAAAAATAGGTGTGGTCCGGGTCCATGATCGCCGGATCGAAGGCGGAGAGATCGGCCGCAGGGTAGGCAAGCAGCCGGCCTTCCTGCTTCAGCCCCTCCATGGTGACCACGTCGGCGATCAACAGCACGTCGGGACGGGGGTCGCCGGCCTCGATTTCGGCCCGGAGCTTGGCGATGATTTTCGGCGTACCGTCGCGCACCCATTCGACCTCGATGCCGGGGTGCTTCGCCTTGAAGGCGTCGACCGTCTGCTGCGCATCGGTGTTGGGCTGGCTGGTGTAGATGACCAACTTCTCGCCGGCCGCCAGCGCAGCGGCAGCGCCGAACTGGCTGGCGAGGAGAGAAACGGCGACACTGGCGATGAGGCCGGCGGCTTTGCTCGCACGCATTTGGGCTCCAGTCTGACATGAGAATCGAACATTGACGTCCGGACGCGACGCCGGTTGCTTTGCCGTCGCAGTACCGAGCAATCTTTTCAATAGTTAGCAGAGATGTCGCTGCCATGACGGCGGTTCGGGCAACAGCCATGCGCACGCGGATCGGCCGATTTCCGGCTTGCGGCCCGGCATTGCAGCTCCGCCGCCCGCACCTGCTTGACGCGGCACGGCAGGCGTGGCCACATGTCGCCGATCGGTGCCCGAAAGGGCCGAACAGGGAATCCGGAACGGGCCGACGCCCGCAGCCGGAGCTGCCCCCGCAACCGTGAGCGGTGAGGATCCTTCATTCATGCCACTGGGGAAACCCCGGGAAGGCTGAGGGATTCGACGACCCGCGAGCCGGGAGACCTGCCGATCGCAGACGAACTTGAACGGTGCGGGGTGCGCCGGTGGGGATATCGATCTGCCGCCACGCGGTCGGCCCTGGCAATGCCGGGGCTCCCCGGGGCAAGTAGACGGCATGCTCGCCGCAAACCCCGCTCACTCGTGAGCGGAGGGCTCATGCCAAACGACCATCAGATCATCCCGTTCCGTAATCCTGCCCGGCGGCGAACGCCTCGGTCGACGCCGGATCCTCTGCCGCACATGTCGGCCGACGATCTCGCCGCGGTGATCCTGTCGCTGGCCGGTTCGGCCAGATCGAACGGCGACATCGTGGTGCTGGCCGCGCAATTGCGCCAGTCGGTCACGCCGGCGAGCCTGACCGAGGGGATCGATGTGGCCGCGCATCGGATCGCCTGCCTGGTCGACCTGTGCGCGGTCCATCCGGCAAAACCACCGTCGTGACGGACGAGGCGAGTTTGGCCGGGAGCGCGTGATGCCGTCGCATCGGTCATGCGGCAGCTGCCCCCGGCGCGACCATGTTGGCAGAGCACACTGGCCGATCGTATGCGATCCCGGCAGCGTTGATGCATGCCATCGACATAAGGATATCTTTATGTCATTATTCCGGGCATGCAATCAGACAGCCTCGTTCCAGTCCAAGCTCATTCGGCGCTCGACCGCCTGTTCGATGCCACGGTTCCCCGCCCCGCTGACGGCGACGAGGTGTTTGCCGCGCTGAGGCAAGCCGCGGCTGAGCGCATCCTCATTCTCGATGGCGCCATGGGCACCCAGATCCAGGGGCTCGGCTTCGGCGAGGACGAGTTCCGTGGGCAAAGGTTCGTCGGCTGCGCCTGCCACCAGCAGGGCAACAACGATTTGTTGATCCTCACTCAGCCGCAGGCGATCGAGGCGATCCACTACCAATACGCCATTGCCGGCGCCGATATCCTGGAGACCAACACCTTCTCCTCGACCGCGATCGCGCAGGCCGACTACGGCATGCAGGATCAGGTCTATCGACTGAACTTCGAAGGCGCTCAGGTCGTCCGCCGCGCCGCGCTCAGGGCCGAGCGGCACGACGGCAAGCGCCGCTTCGTCGCGGGGGCCTTGGGACCCACCAACCGAACGGCGTCGTTGTCGCCCGACGTCAACAATCCCGGCTACCGGGCCGTGAGCTTCGACGATCTCACCGCCGCCTATGGCGAACAATTGCGCGGGCTGATCGACGGCGGCGTCGAACTCGTCCTGATCGAAACCATCTTCGACACGCTCAATGCCAAGGCGGCGATCTTCGCCTGCGAGACTGTGTTCGCCGAGCGTGGACAGCGCCTGCCGGTGATGATCTCCGGCACCATCACCGACCTGTCCGGTCGCACCCTGTCGGGGCAGACGCCGACCGCCTTCTGGCATTCGCTGCGCCACGCCAAGCCCTTCACCATCGGGCTCAACTGCGCGCTCGGGGCGAACGCCATGCGCCCGCATCTGGCCGAGTTGTCGGACGTCGCCGACACGTTCATCTGCGCCTACCCGAATGCCGGCCTGCCCAACGAATTCGGCCAGTACGACGAAAGCCCGGAGTTCATGGCAGCTGAGATCGAGGGCTTTGCCCGCGACGGTCTCGTCAATGTCGTTGGCGGCTGCTGCGGCACCACGCCGGCGCATGTCCGCGCCATCGCCGACATCGTCGCCAAATATCCGCCGCGCCGCCCGCCGGAAGTCGCGCCACTGATGCGTCTGTCCGGGCTGGAGCCGTTCACGCTCACCGACGATATTCCGTTCGTCAACATCGGCGAGCGCACCAATGTCACGGGATCGGCGCGGTTCCGCAAGCTGATCAAGGCCGGCGACTTGGCGGGGGCGCTCGACGTGGCGCGCGACCAGGTCGAGAACGGCGCCCAGGTGATCGACATCAACATGGACGAAGGGCTGCTCGACTCGCGAGCCGCCATCGTCGAGTTCCTCAACCTGATCGCCGCCGAGCCCGACATCGCCCGCGTGCCGGTGATGATCGACAGCTCCAAATGGGAGGTGATCGAGGCCGGATTGAAGTGCGTGCAGGGCAAGCCGCTGGTCAATTCGATCTCGATGAAGGAGGGCGAAGCGGCGTTCCTGCACCACGCGCGGCTGTGCCGGGCCTATGGCGCGGCAATCGTGGTGATGGCCTTCGACGAACAGGGGCAGGCCGATACGCAAGCTCGCAAGGTCGAGATCTGTACCCGCGCCTACAAGCTCCTCACCGAGGAGGCTGGATTTCCGCCTGAGGACATCGTGTTCGATCCCAACATCTTCGCGGTGGCGACCGGCATCGAGGAACACGACAACTACGGCGTCGACTTCATCGAGGCGACGCGGGAGATCATCGCAACGCTGCCGCACGTGCATGTGTCGGGTGGCGTGTCGAACCTGTCGTTCTCGTTCCGCGGCAACGAACCGGTGCGCGAGGCGATGCACGCGGTGTTCCTCTACCATGCCATCCAGGCCGGCATGGATATGGGCATCGTCAACGCCGGCCAGCTGGCGGTCTATCAGTCGATCGAGCCGGGCTTGCGCGAGGCGTGCGAGGACGTGGTCTTAAACCGCAAGCCCGTTGGCCCCGGCACGGCGACGGAACGGCTGTTGGACATTGCCGAGCGCTTCAAGGGAACCGCCGGCAAGGACGCCCGCGAGCGCGACCTCGCCTGGCGCGACTGGCCGGTCAATGAACGGCTGTCGCATGCGCTGGTCAACGGCATCACCGAATTCATCGACGTCGACACCGAGGAAGCGAGGCTCGCCGCCGAGCGGCCGCTGCATGTCATCGAGGGGCCGCTGATGGCCGGCATGAACGTCGTCGGCGACCTGTTCGGCTCGGGAAAAATGTTCCTGCCGCAGGTGGTGAAATCGGCGCGGGTGATGAAGCAGGCCGTTGCTAGCCTGCTGCCCCACATGGAGGCCGAGCGGCTGGCCAATATCGCCAACGGCATCGACGGCGGCGAGCGCCAGACGGCCGGCAGGATCCTGATGGCCACCGTCAAGGGCGACGTGCACGACATCGGCAAGAACATCGTCGGCGTCGTGCTCGCCTGCAACAACTACGAGATCATCGACCTCGG
>JARLIU010000137.1 GCA_031291595.1 Ancalomicrobiaceae bacterium
ATCGTGACGTCGCGCAAGCTGGCGAGCTTTTCGGCCAAGGCACGCGCCCGTTCGTCGCGGATCAGCAATGTGGTCATCGTCCGTCCCTTTCGTATGGAACAGCCTGCCATATCGTATGGATAAGGTCACGAACTCCATCGGACGGCAACGGTCGGACGGCGTCGGAATGCTGCCTCACCCCACCAGTTCTTCCAACATCGTCAGCGCCTCGACGACCGAGGCCAGCCGCACGGCCGAGCGGCCGATGTCGCCGAAGCGGCGCTCCACAAGCACGCGCTCGCCGTTCTTGTGCGCTGCTGCGAAATGGACCAGGCCGACCGGCTTTGCCTCAGAGCCGCCGCCGGGGCCGGCGATGCCGGTGATGGCGACGGCCACATCGGCGCGGGACTTGTCGAGCGCGCCTAACGCCATGGCCAGCGCCACTTCGCCCGACACCGCGCCATGCGCGGCGATCAGGTCTGCCGGCACCTTCAGCATCTCGGTCTTGGCCGCGTTCGAATAGGTGACGAAGCCGCGCTCCACCACGTCCGAAGAACCTGGGATTTCGGTGAGGAGCGCCGCGACCAGCCCACCGGTGCAGGATTCCGCCGTGGCGATCTTCAGGCCTTTCGCCCGGGCGTTTGCCAACAGCGCTTCGGCGCGGGGAAGCAGGGAGGCGAGATCGGTCATGGCGTTATGTCCTGATCAGACGGAAGTGGCAGCCGCACGGTCGCGGTGGCGATCGCCGCCAGTCCTTCGCGGCGGCCGACGAAGCCGAGCTTCTCGTTGGTGGTGGCTTTCAACCCGACGCGATCAATCGACAGCCCGAGGATCTCAGCGACGCGGGCGCGCATGGCCTCGCGATGCGGGCCGATCTTTGGGGCTTCGGCGATGATGGAAATGTCGACATGCGCGATTTGGCCGCCGCGCGCCTGGATCCGCCGGGCGGCATCGCGGACGAACAGCGCGGAATCGGCGCCGCGCCAGCGGTTGTCCGAAGGTGGAAAATGCTGCCCGATGTCGCCGTCGCCGATGGTGCCTAACAGCGCATCGGTCAGCGCATGCAGGGCCACGTCCGCATCCGAATGGCCCGACAGCGCGTGCGAATGCGCGATCTTCACCCCGCACAGCGTCACGTGGTCGCCGGTGGTGAACGCATGCACGTCGTAGCCGGTGCCGACGCGGATGTCGGCGAGTGCCGCGAACGTCTGCATCCACATCTTCCGGTCGGCGCTGGCGAGATCTTGCGCCGTCGTCACCTTGACATTGTCGGCTGGCCCAGCGACCAGCCGAACGGTAATGCCGGCCCATTCGGCCACCGCCGCATCATCGGTGAAATCGGCGCGCCCTTCGGTCGCAGCGCGCCGGTGCGCAGCGAGAATCGCCGCGAAATCGAACCCTTGCGGCGTCTGCGCCGCCCACAGCCCGTGTCGCGGCACCGTATCGGCAACCGCTCCGGCCGCATCGGCCCGCTTCAGCGTATCGACCACTGGGCTGGCGACGAGCACGGCGGGACACTTTGCCAGCGCGGCGATGGTCGCAGCGACGGTCTCGCGCTTGAGGAACGGGCGGGCGGCATCGTGGATCAGCACCAGGTCGGGCGGGTCACCGGCAAGCGCCTGAAGCCCGGCCAGCACCGAGGCCTGCCGCGTGGAACCACCGATAACCGCTTCATGAAGTCGTGCCGCATTTGGGTGCAATCCGACTGTCGCAGCGCGGTAAGTGTCTATATGATCGCCATGAATGACCGGCACGACGACGGCGATGGCGGGATCGGACAGGAACAGGTCCAGGGTTGCCGCCAGCATCGGGCGGCCGCCGATCGGACGGTACTGCTTGGGCAGCGAGTCGGGCTCGCCAGCGCGGCTGCCACTGCCGGCGGCAACGACGATGACGGCAACCGTCGGAGATTGTAGCGGAGATTGCGGCATCACGGGGCTCGGTGAACGGGATTGGCCGCGTTGTCTACCATGTCCAGAGGAAAAGCGAAGCCGGGGCCGCAGTTGATCGATGTAGCGCTTGCTCTCTCTGAAATTTGTGCCAAATATGTAGTCATCTGAGTTGAATGCACATTGAATGAGCAGCGCAACGTCCCTACGTTTCCCACAGCCGGTTCGGCTCGGTCGCTTCGGCTTCGACCGGCCGGTGATGCTCGCGCCGATGTCCGGCATCACCGACTTGCCGTTCCGTCGGCTTGCCGCGTCGTTCGGCGCCGACATGGTGGTCACCGAAATGGTAGCGAGCGAATCGTGGCTCGACGGCGATGCGGACATGGCACTTAGGTCGGCCGGCGAGGGCATCTCGCCACACGTGGTGCAGCTGGCCGGACGCGAGGCGCGCTGGATGGGTGAAGCCGCCCGGGCGGCCGAGGCCAACGGCGCCGATATCATCGACATCAACATGGGCTGCCCGGCCAAGCGGGTGACCACCGGCTGGTCCGGCGCCGCGCTGATGCGCGATCTCGATCACGCCCTCGGCCTCATCGAGGCGGTGGTCGGCGCGGTCAGCGTGCCGGTGACGCTGAAGATGCGGCTCGGCTGGGACCGCGCCTCCGTCAATGCGCCCGAACTGGCGCGCCGGGCGGAAGCGGCGGGCGTGGCGATGGTCACCGTACATGGCCGCACCCGCGACGAGTTCTACGAGGGCAGGGCGGACTGGGAAGCGATCGCCCGCGTGCGCGACCGCATCTCGATCCCGCTGATCGCCAATGGCGATGTCGCCGATTTTGCCGACGCCGAAGCGATCCTGGGCTTGAGCGGTGCAGACGGGCTGATGATCGGGCGTGGCGCCTGCGGCCGTCCCTGGCTGCCGGCTGCGATCGCCCGCTACTTCCGTGACCGCGAGTGCTGGTTCGGTCCGACCGGCGACGAACTCGCGGACGTGGTCGTCGCGCACCACCGCGCCGTTGTCGACCACTACGGTCCGTTCAAGGGCGTGCTCGCCGCGCGAAAGCATCTCGGCTGGTACGTCGATGCCGCCATTGCCCGCGTCGGCGGCGCTGCCCGCACGGATGCCGCCGCGATCGCCGAACTGAGGAGCCAGATATTGCGCGCCACCGAAGCACATTGGATCGAATCGGGCGTTCGGGCACTCCTGTCGCTGATCGAGCGGGCGGGCGACGATGCCGCACCCAGGTCCGCCGCCGACCGATCGATCCCAGCGGGGAGAGCCGCATGACAGCCGTGACGTCGACGATCGCCGCCGAACCAGCAGGAGATGCCGCCGTGTCCGACCCAGCGCCCCAGCTTCAAGCCGTCATGCTGAATGCCCTGCCGCATCCAGTCGTCCTGATCGGCTCGGACGATCGCATCCTCGATGCCAATGATGCGGCCGAGCACTTTTTCCAGTCGTCGGCTGCCTACATGCGCCGTCATTCGCTTGACCATTTCATCCCGTTCGGCAGCCCGATGCTCGAGCTGATCGACCAGGTGCGCGACCGTCAGGCGGCCGTGTCGGAATATCGCGTCGACGTGTCGAGCCCGCGCATCGGCACCGACAAGATCGTCGACATCTATGCCAGCCCCCTGCCGGAGCGCACCGGCCACCTGCCGGGTGGCGTCGTCATCATGCTGCAGGAACGGTCGATGGCCGACAAGATCGACCGGCAGCTGACCCATCGTTCGGCCGCCCGCACGGTGACGGGGCTCGCCGCCATGCTGGCGCACGAGATCAAGAACCCGTTGTCCGGCATCCGCGGCGCCGCCCAGCTGTTGGAACAGTCGGCCGGCAGCGAGGACCGGGCCTTGACCCGCCTGATCTGCGACGAGGCCGACCGCATCGTCAAGCTGGTCGACCGCATGGAAGTGTTCTCCGACGAGCGGCCGGTGGAGCGCACCGGCGTCAACATCCACACCGTGCTCGACCATGTGAAGCGGCTGGCCGAATCCGGCTTCGGCCGCGACATCCGCTTCGTCGCCGAATACGACCCGTCGCTGCCGCAGGTGCTCGCCAACCGCGACCAGTTGGTGCAGGTGTTCCTGAACCTGGTCAAGAACGCCGCCGAGGCGCTGAAAGGCTCCCCCGATGGCGAGATCGTGCTGTCGACGGCCTATCGCCCGGGCGTCAGGCTGTCGGTGCAGGGCTCGCGCAACAAGGTGACGCTGCCGATGGAATTCTGCGTGCGCGACAACGGTCCCGGCGTGCCCGAGGACCTGTTGCCGCACCTGTTCGATCCGTTCGTCACCACCAAGACCAACGGCTCGGGGCTGGGCCTCGCCCTGGTCGCCAAGATCGTGCGCGACCACGGCGGTGTCGTCGAATGTGAGTCGCAACCACGCAGAACGGTGTTCCGCGTGCTGATGCCGGCCGTGCCGATTGACGCGGCTGCGGCGGCGAAACGAGGCTGAGGCACGGGCGCGGGCCCTCACGCCGCGCCCGGGACGGACCACCTGTGCCGGCTGGAAGCGATCGGAGATCAGCGGTCGCCGGGCCGGCGATGACATCGATGGCGGACGTTTGGCGCGCGCTCCTGTGGCCGCCGGATCCCGCAAGAGAAGGAAGCGAAGATGCCATCCGGCAACATCCTGGTAGCGGACGACGACGCCGCGGTCCGCACCGTCCTCAATCAAGCGCTGTCGCGCGCCGGCTACGAGGTGCGTCTGACGTCCAATGCAGCCACGCTCTGGCGCTGGGTGGCGCAAGGCGAGGGCGATCTCGTCATCACCGACGTCATCATGCCGGACGAGAACGCCTTCGATCTGTTGCCGCGCATCAAGAAGCTCCGCCCCGATCTGCCGGTCATCGTCATGAGCGCGCAGAATACCTTCATGACGGCGATCCGGGCCTCGGAACGCGGCGCCTACGAATATCTGCCGAAGCCCTTCGACCTGAAGGAACTGATCACCATCGTCGGCCGCGCGCTGAACGAGCCGAAGCAGAAGCGTGCGGCGGAAGTCGACGCCAATGCCGAGGACATCCCGCTGGTCGGCCGCTCGCCGGCGATGCAGGACATCTACCGCGTGCTCGCCCGGCTGATGCAGACCGACCTGACCGTGATGATCACCGGCGAATCCGGCACCGGCAAGGAACTCGTCGCCCGCGCGTTGCATGACTACGGCAAGCGCCGCAACGGGCCGTTCGTCGCCATCAACATGGCGGCGATTCCGCGCGATCTCATCGAATCCGAGCTGTTTGGCCACGAGAAGGGGGCGTTCACCGGCGCCGCCTCGCGCTCGGCCGGCCGCTTCGAGCAGGCCGAAGGCGGCACGCTGTTCCTCGATGAGATCGGCGACATGCCGATGGATGCGCAGACGCGGCTGCTGCGCGTGCTGCAGCAGGGCGAATATACCACCGTCGGCGGCCGCACGCCGATCAAGACCGACGTTCGAATCGTCGCTGCCACCAACAAGGACCTGCGCCAGCTCATCAACCAGGGCCTGTTCCGCGAGGATCTGTATTTCCGCTTGAATGTCGTGCCTCTGCGGCTACCGCCCTTGCGCGAACGCTCCGAGGACGTGCCGGACCTCGTCCGCCACTTCTTTACCGTTGCCGAGAAGGAGGGGTTGCCGTCAAAGCAGATCGAGCAGGCGGCGCTCGAACGGCTGCGCCGCTATCGCTGGCCCGGCAACATCCGCGAACTGGAAAATCTCATCCGCCGCCTCGCCGCGCTCTATCCGCAGGACGTCATCACCGCGAGCGTCATCGACGCCGAACTCTCGCAGCCGACGGCGAGCGCCCCGGTCGAGGACCGCGCCGGCGACGAAGGTCTGACGCATTCGGTTGAAAAGCATTTGGCCAATTACTTCAGCGCGTTCGGCGACAATCTTCCACCACCCGGCCTCTATCACCGCATCTTGCGTGAAGTGGAATATCCGCTCATTTCGGTGGCGCTCGCCGCCACCCGCGGCAACCAGATCAAGGCGGCCGAGCTGTTGGGCGTCAACCGCAACACGCTTCGAAAGAAGATCCGCGATCTCGATATTCAGGTGATCCGGAGTTCGCGGTAGGAATCGGGCAGATCTGCCTATATGGTCCGATCAAGCTACGGTGTCATCCCGGCGCAGACCGGGATCCACTATCCACTCTAGTGGAAACAAAGTACGTCGATTTGGCTGGTCGATGCCCGTTCTTTTCGCTGTTGGCAGCGTGACCTTAGAGTGGATCCCGGCGTGCGCCGGGATGACAAACAGCGATGGGGACACGCCGGTATCCCGGAACCGCCGCCTGCAGCCATTTGTTGGAGACCGCCGTGCCGCTTGCCATCCTGGCGCCCGTCCTCGCCGGCGTTGTCTACGTGGTGACGCCCGGCCCGGCGACGCTGGCCGTCGTTGGGCTGACGGCGGAAAAGGGCCGGCTGGCGGCAGCCCGCTTCTATTGCGGCCATATGGTCGGCGATATCGCCTGGGCGGTGCTGGCGCTGGCAGCGATCGTCGGCGCTTCGCGGCTCGGCCCGGACCTGTTCGCCGCGCTCGGGCTCGCGTGCGGCCTCTATCTCGCGTGGCTCGGGCTGAAGGCGGTTCTCATCCGCCGCGCGAGCGGCACGGCAGCGGCCATCGGCGCCGGGGCGCCGTTGCGTACGGGTCTCGTCTTCGGCCTGACCAATCCGAAGGCCTATCCGTTCTCGCTCGCCATGTTCACCGCGCTTGCCGTCGACGCCTCGGCCGACTTCGGTGTTGCCGCCGGCGCCCGGTTGCTGTTCGGCGTCGTCATCGGCTTTGCGATCGGCGACACGATCACCTTGCTGTGGGCGGGGCTGCCGCCGATCCGCACCGGCTATGCGCGCTTTCGCCCGGTGATCGTGCGGCTGATGGGCGTGCTGTTCATCGCCTTCGGGGTGAAGACGATCTGGGATGCCACGGCGATCTGGCGGGGACGGTGACGCCCGACCAACGCTTTCCGACACTAGGCCGAAATCCAAGCCGATGCCGGTCGCCCCATTGGGTGTCTGGTCGGGGCAGCAGGATTCGAACCTGCGACCTGTAGTACCCAAAACTACCGCGCTACCAGGCTGCGCTATACCCCGAAAGCCACAAGGCCGCTGATCTCTTAGGGATTTTGCCGCGATCCCGCAAGAGCCACGCCAGCCGCAACGGCACAGAAC
>JARLIU010000138.1 GCA_031291595.1 Ancalomicrobiaceae bacterium
CGATGCCTATCTCGATCGGCTCAACCGCTTCGTGTTCCGCTCCGGCTTCCTGATGAAGCCGGTGACCGCCGCGGCCAAGCAGGCGCGGGTCAAGCCGCGCGTCATCTACGCCGACGGCGAGGACGAGCGCATCCTCAGGGCAGCGCAGGTGCTGATCGAGGAGGGCCTGGCTCAGCCGGTCCTCATCGGCCGGCCGGCGGTGATCGACACCCGGCTCGAACGCTTCGGCCTGAAAATCCGGCCGGGCACCGACTTCCAGATCGTCGATCCGAATTCCGATCCGCGCTTCAAGGACTATGTCGACCTCTACTTCTCCAAGGTCGGGCGCCGGGGCGTCAGCCCGGAGGCCGCCAAGATCATCGTCAGGACGAATGCCACCGTCATCGGTGCCCTGGCGGTGGAACGCGGTGACGCCGAGGCGCTGATCTGCGGCCTCGATGGCCGCTTCGAGCGCCACCGCCGCACGGTGCTGGACGTCATCGGCGTCGCCTCCAGCGATCACGACCTGTCGGCGCTGTCGATGCTGATCAACCAGACCGGCACCTATTTCCTCACCGACACCTACGTCACCCCGGACCCGACGCCGATGGAGATCGCCAAGGCGACGATGCTGGCGGCGAGCCACATCCGCCGCTTCGGCCTGTCGCCCAAGGCCGCACTGCTGTCGGCGTCGAACTTCGGCTCGCGCGACATCCCCTCGGCGGAAAAGATGCGCGCCGTGCTGGAAATCCTGCGCGCGCAGGCGCCCGAACTCGAGGTCGACGGCGAAATGCACGGCGATTCCGCCCTGTCGAGCGTGTTCCGCGAGCGCGTCATGCCGAATTCGGCGCTGTCGGGCGAAGCCAATCTGCTGGTGTTCCCCAGCCTCGATGCCGCCAATATCACCATGACGCTGATCCGTGCCATGACGGACGCACTGCATGTCGGACCGATCTTGCTTGGCGCGGCCAAACCGGCGCATATCCTCACCCCGTCGGTGACTTCGCGCGGCATCGTCAACATATCGACGCTTGCCGCCGTCGAGGCCGCCAGTCCGTAGTCCGTGGTGGGGATCCGATGTCGCGCGCCGGGCGGCTGTTGCAGCTGATGCAGATCTTGCGGCGCCACCGCCACCCGGTATCGGGCGCGGTGCTGGCGGGCGAACTGGGCGTCAGCCTCAGGACGCTTTACCGCGACATCGCCGCCCTGCAGGGCCAGGGTGCCGACATCGCCGGCGAACCCGGCCTCGGCTATGTGCTGAAGCCCGGCTTCCTGTTGCCGCCGCTGATGTTTTCGGCAGAGGAGATCGAGGCCTTGGCGCTCGGGTCGCAATGGGTCGCCGACCGGGCCGACCCGCGGCTGGCGCTTGCGGCACGCGAGGCGATGGCGAAGATCGCCGCCGTGCTGCCGCGCGATCTCGCCGACATGCTGGAGAGCTCCGGGCTGGTCGTCCCCTCCAGACGAACTCCGGCGCTCGCCATCGATCTCGCTGTCGTCCGCCAGGCGATCCGCGCCGAGAAGAAGCTCGATATCGCCTATCGCGATGCCGTCGGGGCTGAGACGGCGCGGGTGATCTGGCCGATCGCGCTGGCCTTCTTCGAACAGGTGCGGGTGATTGTCGCCTGGTGCGAATTGCGCCAGGATTTCCGCTCTTTCCGCGCCGACCGCATCGCCGCGATCGACGTGGCCGTCGAGCGCTACCCCAAGCGCCGCATGGCGCTCTTGAAGGAGTGGCGCCTGAGGGAGGAGGCTCGCGAGCGCTGCGCGCCGCCTCAACCCGGGAAATAGGCCTCGCTGTCGAGCACCTCGATCATGGTTGGGCCGATCGGCTGCCAGCCGAGTTCGGCTTGAGTGATCAGGCTCGAAGCCCGGGTGTTCATACCGGCAAAAGGAGTGAACCAGCCGAAATAGCCTTCCGCCGCTTCCGGCGTGAGGTCGACGACCGGCAGATGCAGCCGCTTGCCGATCACCTCGGCGATGGCCTGCAGCGCTACGCCGGCTTCGGCGACCGGGTGATAGCGGCGGCCGGCAGTGCCCTTTTCCAACGCCAGCCGGTAGACACGCGCAGCATCGACACGGTCGACCGCCGGCCAGGCATTCGCCCATCGGCCGACATGGGCCGCGAACCCCTTCTCCCGCGCCATGCCGATCAGGAGTGGCACGAAGCCATGATCGTTGGCGCCGTGCACGATCGGCAGGCGCACCGCCATCGCCTTGACGCCCCTGTCGAGGAACGTCATCGCGGTCTGCTCGGAGACGCGCGGGATGCCCGAATTCTCCGGCGGCAGCGTGTCTTCCGTCACCGTCTCGCCGGATGCCATGAGCCCGATGCCGGAGGTGACGACCAGCGGCCGGCCGGAACCGGCGAGCGCCTCGCCCATCGCCGCGATCGCCGCCTTGTCGATGGCGCAGTTGTCGAGGAATTTGGAGAAATCGTGGATGAAGCCGAGATGGGCGACGCCGTCGGCGCCTGCCGCCGCATGCCGCAATGTCTCGACATCCTCGAGCGCGCCCATGAGCACGTCGGCGCCGAGCGCCTTCAGCTTGTCCCTGCCCGCCTCGGAACGGGCCAGGCCGGTGACCGAATGGCCGTGGGCGATGAGGTCCTGGACGACGGCGGAGCCGACGAAACCCGAGGCGCCGGTAACGAAGATACGCATGGAATTCCTCCGTGTTGGGGAGGGGCCACTATCTTCGACACGCGTATCCGGGTAAAGTAGTGACGTTATCGGGGTATAACGATTACCAGGATGCCATGCTCGACCAGACGACCAAGCCGCCGTTCGCCAATCTCCTCGGCGACTATCTCAGGGATCGCCGCACCAGACTCGACCCTGCGGCGCTCGGCCTGTCGCTGGTGCGCCGGCGCACGCCGGGGCTCCGACGCGAGGAAGTGGCGAGCCGCGCCAATGTCAGCGCCACTTGGTACACCTGGCTCGAACAGGGCCGCGGCGGCGCGCCGTCGGCGCACGTGCTCGACCGCATCGCCAAGGCGCTGCTGTTGACCGAGGCCGAACGCGAGCATCTGTTCCTGATTGCGCTCGGCCGGCCGCCGGAGGTGCGCTACCAGGGCGCCGATGGCATCACGCCGCGATTGCAGCGGGTGCTCGATGCGCTCACCTTCAGCCCGGCCTACATAAAAACCTCGACCTGGGACCTCGTCGCCTGGAACCGCGCGGCGGAAGTCGTGCTGTCGGCTTACGGCGACATCGAGCCGGACAAGCGCAATCTCATCCGGCACATCTTCCTCGGTGGGCATGCCCGGCAGAAGATGGTGCATTGGGAGAGGGACGCCCGCGCCGTGGTGGCGCTGTTCCGCGCCGAGGTGGCGCGCGCCGGTGCGGCCGGACGGGTCACGGCGCTGGTCGACGAACTCCGCCAAACGAGCCCCGACTTCGACCGCTTCTGGCGCGAAAACGACGTCAGTCAATCCTACGGCGAGATCGCCAAGACGGTGAACCACCCGCAAGCCGGGCCGATCCTGTTGGACTATTCGTCGTTTTCCGTCGACGGCCGGCCGGATCTGGACCTGATCATCTACACCCCGGCGACCGAGGAGGATCGGGAGAAGGTGAAGGCGTTGGTGGAGGGGAGAATGGGGTAAGGAGGCGGACAAGGCTGGCTGCCCAGCCTGACGACGTACGTCCGCTTATGCACGGTTGTCATCCCCGGCCGAGCGCCTGGGCGCGAGGGGAAGCAAGGGGATCCAGAAGGCCACATTGGTATTCGTGGTTTTCTGGATCCCCTTCCCTCGATTGGCTGCGCCAATCTCGCCGGGGATGACAAACTTCGCTTTGGCTGGCTCTGTCGGCGCACTCGACTGCCAGTGCTGGCGACCGCACGGCGAAGTCTCGACTGCCAACCCCTCTCCCGCCCTTCGGGCACCCTCTCCCACAAGGGGAGAGGGCGACAACAGCGATATCTTTCAATGTCGCAAAATCGTTGCGCTCTCGTCTCGATTGTGCCTCGGTCCACTCGACTTAACACGAAGCAACCGACTCCAGCGCCTTCCCCCCTTGTGGGGGAAGGTGGCCGAAGGCCGGATGGGGGGGCCGCCAAGGCCATCCTAAGTGACGGCATAGGCAATATGGAGATCTTCGGCCACGGCCCACGAATGTGTGAATCTGCCCGAAATCCTTGACTATTCGTGCAGAAATGCACGATAATATGCACGAAGCACGGTCGGGTTTGGGCCCCGTGCCGTGCTTCGCTCTTACCCCTTATGGAAGGGGGCAGGATGGTGATCCGCCATCAGGCGGCTACCGGTATTCTTCCGGTGGGGTACCAAGCCACGCCATTCTCCTTTCTTCATGCGCCGTCTGGACGCGGGGTTGATAGATGCTGGAGTGGTCTACTCCCACTCAGCATCGGGTTTTGAAGCGCTTTGCGGATCACCATCCGCAGGCGCTTCATTCGTTTTGGGAAGTCGGAACAAACCATCCTTCCCCTTCTGCAGCCGCCCCCTCTTGGCAAACGCGTAGAGAAAAGACGAAATCTGCGCGGGCTTTACGCCGGGCCAATACTGCTCGCCGATCGCATCAATCAATTCTGACGCAGAAAGTCCCTTCTTTCCTGCTTTCCTTGC
Source organism: Ancalomicrobiaceae bacterium (assembly GCA_031291595.1). Lineage (GTDB taxonomy): Bacteria > Pseudomonadota > Alphaproteobacteria > Rhizobiales > Ancalomicrobiaceae > CAIYYN01. The sequence goes on from JARLIU010000138.1 coordinate 4,565, forward strand.
CTCTGCAAGAACCAATCGAGCCATCTCAAAGTTACTTGGGATGTCCTTTGGACGAGCAGGGCCTAGCTTTGCAGCTTTATCCAAAACTGTAACCGCCGCAGCCGTATCGGGCCCTGGATGCCGCTCAAATTGATTTAAGACCCGAAGGGCAATAGCAAGATCATTAGCTTCGCGCTGGAGTTCTTCCAGTTGGGCCTCAATTTCCTTGAGGCGATTCGCGATCGAGTCTTTGGTCCGTGAATCGGTCATAATCCCTTATAGAGTGATTCCTGGGGCATCTGCAATGATGATTTAGATGGGCCAAAGAATAAACGTGAACATCAAGGATGCCTGCCGAAACGCACGCGCTACCCATCTAGTCGGCCATAGCCATCTAGATGGGAAGATCTCGGTACCGATCTATGGTATCCGGAATTTAGGATACTGCCATCTTCTGTCAGCATCTCCTGCTATCCCTCCCTCATCCAACCCCGAGGGAGGTTCCCATGCAGACGCCCACCTACATTCTTCTCTATGTCGCCGATCCGATCGAAAGCGCTGCCTTCTATGAAGGGATTTTTGGCGTTGAGCCGGTCGATGTCGCGCCGACCTTCGTCCTCTTCGTCCTCGGCAACGGGCTGAAGCTCGGTCTGTGGCGCCGCGCTGGCGTCGAGCCGGCCGCAGACGGCGTGCCGGGCGCGTCGGAGATCTGCTTCGCGCTCGCCGATCGGTCGGCGGTCGACGCGCTCTTTGCGGTGTGGGCGGACAAGGGCATAACCATCGCGCAAAGCCCGACCGCGATGGATTTTGGCTATACGTTCACCGCGCTCGATCCCGACAGCCACCGCATCCGCGCTTTCGTGCTGGAATGAGGTCTGCCGCCTCAGCAGATTTCCGCTTCGCTGCCTCGGCATCCCCATGCTATCGAGCGTGCGACAGGCGCCCCCATGCGGCCGCCCGCGAGGCGGCACGGCCTCGGGCGCCCAGCGAAAGACACGCTCAATGACCATCCGCACCCACGACCGGGATCTTTCCGAAGCCGACCTCATGCGCTACACCGACAGCGCCGCGGTCGACACCGAGACCATGGGCCTCTACCCGCACCGCGACCGGCTGTGCGTCGTGCAGCTGTCGCCCGGCGACGGCAGTGCCGACGTGGTCAAGATCGCCAACGGCCAGACCCGGGCGCCGAACCTGGAAAAGCTGCTCGCCGATCCGAACATCACCAAGATCTTCCACTACGCCCGCTTCGATCTGGGCGTGCTCTATCACGCGTTCGGCGTGACGGTGGCCCCGGTGTATTGCACCAAGGTGGCCTCCAAGCTGACGCGGACCTATACCGACCGGCACGGGCTGAAAGACCTGGTGCGCGACCTGCTCGGCGTCGACATCTCCAAGCAGCAGCAGAGTTCGGATTGGGGGGCGGAGACGCTGACCGAGGCCCAGATCACCTACGCCGCCTCCGATGTGCTGCACCTGCACGAACTCAGGGTCAAGCTCGACCGGGTGCTGCAGCGCGAGGGCCGGCTGGAGATCGCCGCCGGGTGCTTCGCCTTCCTGCCGACCAAGGCGCGGCTCGACCTGATGGGCTGGACCGAGACCGACATTCTCGACCATACGTGAAAAGCTCCGGCCGGCCGGAGAGCTTGGCGGCCGGACCGGCGGATCCGGCCTGACAGTTCTGGCCCGCCAGTTCCGATCCGGCAGATCGGATCTGGCGGCGGCGCCATAGTTGATCCACATTGATCGGCGACAGCTGATGCCGTGCAGGCGGGCCCGACGAGGGTTTGCGCCTCGATGCGCGCGACCGTGAAGGCGGGAAGGCCCTTCTGCGGCTGGTCGGCTGCGCAAGCTGATTTCTGGACGATTTCCTGAGCGGGGGACTGGTCCGATCGGGAAATTGCCCCAGATCCAATGCGCTGAGTGTCCCCATCGTGCAGATCGCGCCGATCTGCACGGGTACGCTTCGGAGTGTTGCCCTGTCGACGGATCGGTCCGACGACGGAGGAAACGCTCCAGATTCAATCGTTTGCGCGGGTCATTATCGTTCAGGCCGCTTTGATCTGAACGACAAAGTCGCGCGTCAGGAAACATGCGCGCCGCCGGCCGCAACGACCCCGTGAGGGCTGTACCGGACTATGAGCAGGGCCCTCTTCGACGACGGTCGCTACCCGCCCATCCCCGGCGGCAACAGCGCAGGCGCGCCGCCACCACCGTCTCCGCCGCCATCGGCGTCCCGTCCGGCCACGCCGGCCCGGCCAGCTGCAGCCGTGCCCCCCCAAGCGGCAACGCCGCCGCAAGTCCCTCACCCCCAAATCGCGGCGCATCCCTTTCGCCTGCACGAACGCCGGCCGACGCCGCCGGCGCATGCCCATGAGCGCGAGCGGGCCAAGCGCGCCGCCGACAGGCACTCGCGCCTGGTGCGCTGGATGAAGATCGGCCTGCCGATCGCCGGCGTCATCGTCGCGGGCGCGGTGATCGTGCGCATGCTCGCCTTCTCGTTCCTGCCGCGGCTTGACATGCCGACGGTGCTGTTCTCCAAGAACGGCCTCACCATGGTCGAGCCGCATCTTGCCGGGCGCAGCCGCGACCGCGCCTACGACATCGTCGCCGACCGCGCGACCCAGGATTTCGCCAACCCCAAGGACGTGCATCTGGAGCACCTGAGCGGCCGCATCGAGATGAACGACGGCAACTGGGCCAAGGTCGTCGCCAAGACCGGCCAGTACGACGGCAACAACGACCAGCTGACGCTGTCCGAATCCGTCGAAGTGACGACATCGAACGGCTACCTGCTGAAAGGAACCGACGCCTCGATCAGCCTGTCGAAGGGCGACATGTCGACCGACAGCCCGGTTCACATCGTCGGCCCGGCCGGTACGATCGATTCGAAGGGCGCGCGCGTCTCCGACAACGGCAAGCAGATCACCTTCATCAACGGCGTGCATGCGGAGATCAGGGGTGCAGCGATGCCCTTGCCGTCGAACGACGCCCCGGTTAATCAGTCGACGACGGCACCGGGAGTTCAGCCATGACACCAAGCCCACACATTGCGTGGATTGCCAAGATCGCCGCGGCGCTGCCAATGGCGGCCATTGCCCTGGGCGTGGCGCTGGCGCCGCCGGCCGGCGCCGACAACACCGGCACCTCGTCCTCCTTCCAAGGTTTCGGCTCGAACAAGGACCCGATCTCGATCGATGCCGACAATCTCAATGTCGCCGGCCCCGACCAGATCGTCACCATCACCGGCAACGTCGTGGTCAAGCAGAAGGACACGACGCTCAACACGCAGACACTGAAGGTGTTCTACGAGAACAAGCCGGGGACGACGCCGGCGAGCGACCCGGCCACGTCCGGCACGCAGGTCCGCCGGTTCGAAGCCTACAACGGGCTGAAGATCACCCAGCCGGACCAGACGGTGACCGGCGACACCGGCTGGTTCGACATGCCCAGCCAGAAGGCCGAAGTGAACGGCAGCGTGGTGCTGACGCAAGGCAAGAACGTGGCGCGGGGCAAACGCCTGCTCGTCAACCTGAAGACCGGCGAGTATCGCCTCGAAGGCCGCGTACAGATCCTGCTGGAGCAGACCGGTCCGGCCGCCAGCCCGGCGCCAGCGCCGAAAAGCAAGTAGGGCGGGCAGGCGATCTGCCGGCCAGAGACGGCGGCGGCATTGCATCCGCCCTTGCTTTCCGCCACACCGAGGCGTATATCACCGGCATCAGTTCTGATGCGCTGTGAACAGCGGATTGGGGTGGGTTCCGGCGGGACCCGCTCTTTTTTTTACTCCGATGTCCTCGCGCCAACTTGGTCGCGGGGTCAAAGTCTCCGCGCATCAGCTGAATTCGATCCTCCGGGCTCGCGCCCGACTTGACGACGGACGCTTAAGTGACGCGCCACGAACCGCGCTTGATTCAGGAAACCGGCCTCGACGCCCGCGTGGCGGCGATTGTCGAACCCGTCATCGAGGACCTCGGCTACCGGCTGGTGCGGGTGAAGTGTTCATCGCGCAACGGTTTCACCGTGCAGATCATGGCCGAGCGGCCGGACGGCACCATGGCGGTGCAGGATTGCGAGGCGGTCAGCCGCAATCTGTCGCCGACGCTCGATGCCGAGGATCCGATCGGGCGTACTTACGCGCTGGAAGTCTCGTCGCCGGGCATCGATCGGCCGCTTGCCCGGCTCTCCGACTTCAGCCGCTGGCAGGGCCATCTCGCCCGGGTCGAACTGGCACACGGGGTGGAAGGGCGCAAGCGCTTCAAGGGATATCTCATCGGGGTGAAGGACGAGACCTTCGGCATCAAGCTCGACGACGGGCCGAAGCACGAAGATCGCAAGCCCGGCATGCCGAAGCCGAAACTGAAGCAGAAGGCCAAACCTGCCAAGGTGGAACCTGTTGCGGTAGCGGTCGACGCCGTCGGCGAACCGCTCAAGCTCGAATGGTGGCTGCCGGCCGCCGACCTCGCCGAAGCGCGGCTCGTCCTCACCGACGATCTGATCGAGGCGGCGTTGAAGGCGGCAAAGCGACTGGAAGAAGGCGACGGCGCGGAGGCTGACGAGGCCTGAGCCGGCGCGAAACGCGCAAAAATGAGGTATCATGTGGCGGTCGGCTCCTTGGGGCCACCCCATGGATGACATGCACAGATTCTAGTCGACGCCCGGAGCCGAAACGACGGACCGGCATCGCGAGGAGAGGACAATGGCTGTCAGCGCCAACAGGCTGGAACTTCTACAGATCGCCGATGCGGTTGCGCGGGAGAAGTCGATCCCCGTGCGCATCGTTCTCGATTCCATGGAGGATGCGATCCAGAAGGCCGCCCGCTCGCGGTACGGGTCTGAGACCGAGGTGCGCGCCGAGATCAACTCGCGCACCGGCGAGATCAAGCTGCAGCGCCTGTTGCAGGTGGTCGAGGAGCTGGAAAATCCGTCGGTCCAGATCCATATCGACGATGCCCGGCTGAAGAACCCGGCGGCTCAGGTCGGCGACATGATCGCCGAGCCGCTGCCGCCGATGGATTTCGGCCGTATCGCCGCCCAGTCGGCCAAGCAGGTCATTGTGCAGAAAGTGCGCGAGGCCGAGCGCGACCGGCAATACGACGAGTTCAAGGACAAGATCGGCGAGATCGTCAACGGCGCGGTCAAGCGCATCGAATACGGCAATGTCATCGTGGATCTCGGCCGCGGCGAGGCGATCATCCGTCGCGACGAATTGATCCCGCGTGAAGCCTTCCGTACCGGCGACCGGGTGCGGGCTTACGTTTATGACGTCAGGCGGGAACAGCGCGGGCCGCAGATCTTCCTGTCGCGCACGCATCCGCAGTTCATGTCGAAGCTGTTCGCCCAGGAAGTGCCGGAGATCTACGACAACATCATCGAGGTGAAGTCGGTCGCCCGCGATCCCGGCAGCCGCGCCAAGATCGCCGTCTATTCGAGCGATTCCTCCATCGATCCCGTCGGCGCCTGCGTCGGCATGCGCGGCAGCCGCGTGCAGGCCGTGGTGCAGGAACTGCAGGGCGAAAAGATCGACATCATTCCGTGGTCGCCGGATGCGGCCACCTTCATCGTCAACGCGCTGCAGCCGGCGGAAGTGTCCAAGGTGGTGCTCGACGAGGACGCCGGACGCATCGACGTGGTGGTGCCGGACGATCAGCTGTCGCTCGCCATCGGCCGGCGCGGCCAGAACGTCAGGCTCGCTTCGCAGCTGACCGGCTGGGACATCGACATCCTGACCGACCAGGAAGAGTCCGAGCGCCGCCAGAAAGAATTCCAGGAGCGCACGGCCCTGTTCATGGGCGCTCTCGACGTCGACGAAACGGTCGCCCAGCTGCTGGCGACCGAAGGGTTCAGCTCGATCGAAGAACTCGCCTATGTCGACATCGACGAGATCGCCGGCATCGAAGGGTTCGACGAGGAAACGGCGGCGGAGATCCAGTCGCGCGCACTGTCGCATCTGGCGGCGATCGATGCCGAATACGATGCCGAGCGCAAGGCTTTGGGCGTCGAGGACGATCTGATCGAGGTCGCGGGCATCACCAATCAGATGCTGGTGGCGCTCGGCAAGGACGGGGTGAAGACGGTCGAGGATCTCGCCGGCTGCGCCACCGACGACCTGTGCGGCTGGACCGAACGCAAGAACGGCGAGACCGTCCGTCACGACGGTAGCCTGAAGGGCGTCGAGATCAGCCGGACAGAGGCAGAGGGCATCATCATGGCCGCGCGCGTCAAGGCCGGCTGGATCGAGGGTCCGGCCGAAGCCGAAGCCGCGGCGGAAACGGAAGAAGAAGACGCCGGAGCGACGGCCTGAGCCGGAGCTGACTGGCGCTTGGGGGTCTGATGCCGCGCAGAAACGAGCCGACGGAGCGTCTCTGCGCGGTCACACGTGAAACGCGGCCGATCGCCGAGCTGGTCCGCTTCGTCCTCGATCCCGAGGGCAGAGTGGCGCCGGATCTGAAGCGGCGGCTGCCCGGACGCGGAGTGTGGATGACGGCAACACGGGCAACCGTAGAGACCGCCATCCGCCGCAAGCTGTTCGGCAAGGCATTCGAGGCGACGGCGATCGTCGACCCGGGGCTTGCCGATCTGATCGATCGCCTGCTCACCGAGGCAGCGCTCGGGACCCTCGGTATGGCCCTCAAGGCCGGACAGGTGGTGACGGGCTTCGCCAAGGTCGAAGCGGCCATCGCGGCGGGGACCATCACCGGTCTCATCCATGCCCGCGAAGCGGCCGAGGATGGTGTCGCCAAGTTGGCGGCCGCCATGCGGCGATCGAGGCGTCTGACGTCGCGGCAGATAGGTCGCAACGAAGAAAAAAACGGAATACCGGTCATCCGCAGCTTCGACGGTGCTCAATTGGACTTGGCACTTGGGCGGTCGAATGTGATACATGCTGCACTTCTCGCGGGCCGGGCGAGTGAAAGTTTCGGCGAGCGCCTTGTTGCGCTCGAGCGGTACCGGGGCGTGCAAGCGCTGCCGATGCCGCGGACCGACGGCCATTCAATGGAAGCGGGTACCGACGCGGACCCGCAGGATACGACAGGCTCATGAACGACACGAAGACCAGTGGCGACAAGACCATCCATGTCGACGTCAAGAAGACGTTGACGTTGAAGCCGAAGACCGACGCCTCCAGCGTCGTCCGGCAGAGCTTTAGCCATGGGCGGTCGAAGGCAGTCGTCGTCGAGACTAAGAAGAAGCGGCCGATCCTGAAGCCCGGCGAGGTTGCAGTGGCCGAAGTGCCGGCCGCGCGCGCGCCGGCTGCGCCAGTGCCCGTCGCTGCTCCGGCTGTCGCCGCGCCGGTGGTGGTTGCCCCGGTGGCGCATGCCCCCCAGCCGGTCGCAGCCGTTGAGCCGGCACCGAAGCCGCCGGTCGAGGTTGCTGAGGTCGTCGCCGAGGCTGAACCCGCCCAGCCGGTGGTGGCCAAGGCACCCGCCGCCGCCGATCCCGCCGCGCCGGCTGCTGCCGCAGCCGCTACGGTCGCCCCAGTTCCGGCAGCCCCAGTTCCGGCAGCACCAGTCGCTGCAGCCCCGGTTCCGGCCGCCCCGCCGGTCATCGTTGCGGCCAAGCCGCCGGTCGCCGTCAAGCCTGCCGTCGCCAAGCCGCCGGTCGCGGCGAGGCCGTCGGTGGCCGCTTCGGCCCAGCCGCAGCAGCGCCCGCAGGCGCAGCAACGCGGCGGTCTGCAATCGTCCGGCTCGCGCCAGCCGTCGCCGGCACGTACCGGCATCGTGTTGCACGCCTTGTCCGAAGACGAGCGCGCCGCCCGCGGCAAGGCTCTGGTCGAGGCGCGCATCCGCGAGGCCGACGAGCGCAAGCGCGCCGAGGAAGAGGCGAAGCGCCGCGCCATCGAGGACGAGCGGCTGCGCCTGGAGCGCGAAGACGCCGAGCGCCGCAAGGCCGAGGAAGAGGCGCGCAAGCGCAGCGAAGACGACGTTCGCCGCCGTGCCGAGCAGGAAGCGCAGCGCCGCGCCGAAGGTGGCGGCGCGCCCGCGCCGCGTCCGGCCCGCGACAGCAGCGAGCGTCCGGTCGCCGGTGCTCCTGGTGCGGTCGCGCCCGGCGCCGCGCCGGCCCGGCCGGGTCAGCCGCCGGCAAAGGTGCTGACGCCGCTCTCCGGCAAGCCCGCCAATCTGGTTGGCGGCGAGGAGGAGGAGGAGGACCGGCCACGTGGTCCGGCTCGCGTCTCCGCCGTCGCGCGCAAGCCCGTCGCGCCGGTCAAGGCGCCGACGCGCGCCAAGGAAGACGTCAACAAGCAGCGCGGCAAGCTCACCGTCGTCACGGCGCAGGCCGTCGACGAGGACAGCGAGGGTCGCGGACGCTCGGTGGCGGCCTTCCGCCGTCGCGTGCAGCGCCAGCAGCGCCGCATGATCACCAACGAGCCGCGCGAGAAGATCATGCGCGAAGTGATCTTGCCGGAAACCATCACCATCCAGGAACTCGCCAACCGCATGTCGGAACGCGGCGTCGACGTCATCAAGCTCCTGATGAAACAGGGGCAGATGCTGAAGATCAACGACGTGATCGATGCCGACATGGCGCAGCTGATCGCCGAGGAGATGGGTCACACGGTGAAGCGCGTGGCCGAGTCCGATGTCGAAGAAGGCCTGTTTACTGCCGCCGACGCGGAGGAGACGCTGGTCTCCCGACCGCCGGTCGTCACCATCATGGGCCATGTCGACCACGGCAAGACCTCGCTGCTGGATGCCATCCGCAAGGCGAATGTCGCCTCCGGCGAGGCCGGCGGCATCACCCAGCACATCGGTGCCTATCAGGTCGAGATCCACGGCCAGAAGATCACCTTCATCGACACCCCCGGCCACGAGGCCTTCACCGCCATGCGGTCGCGCGGCGCCAAGGCGACCGACGTCGTCATCCTGGTCGTTGCGGCCGACGACGGCGTGATGCCGACGACGATCGAGGCGATCAACCATTGCCGCGCCGCCAACGTGCCGATGATCGTGGCCATCAACAAGATCGACAAGCCGAACGCCAATCCGCAGCGGGTCCGTACCGACCTGTTACAGCACGAGGTCGTGGTGGAATCGATGGGCGGCGACACGCTCGAGGTCGAGGTCTCGGCCAAGGAGCGGCTGAACCTCGACAAGCTGCTCGAGGCCATCCTGTTGCAGTCGGAAGTGCTGGAACTGCGCGTCAATCCGAACCGCTCCGCCGAGGGCGTGGTCATCGAAGCCAAGCTCGACAAGGGGCGTGGTCCGGTGGCGACCGTGCTGGTGCAGCGCGGTACGCTGAAGGTCGGCGACATTCTGGTTGCCGGCAGCGCCTGGGGTCGCGTGCGCGCGCTGATCGACGACAAGGGCGATGCGGTCAAGGAGGCCGGTCCGTCGATGCCGGTGGAGGCGCTCGGCTTCCAGGACACGCCGGATGCGGGTGACAAATTCGCCGTGGTCGAGAACGATGCGCGTGCCCGCGAGATCTCCGACTACCGTGGCCGCCTGAAGCGCGAGAAGATCCAGGCGCGCGGTTCGGCCGCCCGCGGCTCGCTCGCTGAGATGATGTCGCAGCTGAAGGAGACCGGCCGCAAGGAGTTCGTGCTCGTCATCAAGGGCGACGTGCAGGGCTCGGTGGAAGCCATCGTCGGCGCCTTGGAAAAGCTCGGCAACGACGAGGTCCGCGCCCGCATCATCCATGCAGGCGTCGGCGGCATCACCGAATCCGACATCTCGCTCGCTGCCGCATCGAGTGCCGTGATCATCGGCTTCAATGTGCGTGCCTCGAAGGAAGCGCGCGAGGCGTCGGAACGCGACGGCATCGAGATCCGCTACTACAATATCATCTACGACCTGGTGGATGACGTGAAGGCGGCGATGTCGGGCATGCTGGCACCGGAACTGCGCGAGACCATGCTCGGCAATGCCCGCATCCTGGAGGTGTTCCTGGTGTCGAAGGTCGGCAAGGTCGCAGGCTGCCTGATCACCGACGGCATCGTCGAGCGCGGCGCCGGCGTTCGCCTTATCCGCGACAACGTCGTCATCCACGAGGGCAAGCTTAGCCAACTCAAGCGCTTCAAGGACGACGTCAATCAGGTCGCCTCGGGCATCGAATGCGGCATGGCGTTCGAGAGCTACCAGGACATGCGGATCGGCGACACCATCGAGTGCTATCGCGTCGAGGTCATCGCCCGATCGCTCTGATCCATCACCGCAGGCCGGCTCGGACCATCCCGGGCCGGCCGCATTCATGCGGGCCGCTCAAGGGCTACCCCGATCTGACGACCCCCCTCGCGCTGACCCGGGTTCAAGTCCCGCGGCGACGCATCCAGGTATCTCGCATGTCACGCTTCGATTCCGGGGCCGCCGGCCCCTCCCAACGGCAATTGCGCGTCGGCGAACTGATCCGCCACGCCATCGCCGAAGTCTTCACCTCCGGCCGCATGGTCGATCCCGATCTTGACGGCACCATCATCACCGTGCCGGAGGTGCGCATGTCGCCCGACCTCCGCCAAGCGACGGTGCTGATCATGCCGCTCGGCGGCCGCGATCAGACGAAGGTCATCGCCGGCCTCGAGCGCAACAAGAAATGGCTGAGAGGCCAGGTCGCCAAACGGGTGAACCTGAAGTTCGCCGCTGAACTCGCGTTCCGCCTCGACACGCGCTACGAGGACGACGACCGGATCAACGCCGTGCTGAAGGAACCGGACGTGGCGAAGGACCTCGGCGAGGACGGGGACGAATAACGTCCGAAGGCACAACGGCTTGGCTCTCGCCTGTCGCCGCCAGACCCCTCTGCCCGTCCCTCTCCCACAAGGGGAGAGGGGACCCCCGAACGACTATCTCGCGTCGTCCCCCTCCCCCCCCTGTGGGGGAGGGTGGGCGAAGCCCGGGAGAGGGGTGAGCCCTTCTTCCACCTAAGCAGGATGAAGAGACCAACTGCATGTCCCGTAAGAAGAAGTTCGACGACGTCAACGGCTGGCTGGCGCTCGACAAGCCGGTCGGCATGACCTCGACGCAGGCGGTGGCGCGCGTCAAGCGGCTGATGAACGCCAACAAGGCCGGCCACGCCGGCACGCTCGACCCGCTCGCCTCCGGCCTGTTGCCGATCGCGCTCGGCGAGGCGACGAAAACCGTCTCCTTCGTCATGGACGGGCGCAAGATCTATCGCTTCGCCGTGCGCTGGGGGGCGCAGACTACGACGGACGACGTCGAAGGCGAGGTGATCGCCACCTCGGACGTCAGGCCGAGCGGGGCCGACATCTTGGGCGTCCTGCCGGAATTCACCGGCGTCATTTCCCAGGTGCCGCCGCAGTTCTCCGCCATCAAGATCGCCGGCGAACGCGCCTACGACATGGCGCGAGCCGGCGAGACGGTGGAACTGGAAGCCCGCGAGATCTCGGTGCACCGGCTCGACCTGATCGAGGTCGAGGATGCTGATACCGCCATCTTCGACTGCGAATGTTCCAAGGGCACCTACGTGCGGGCGCTCGCCCGCGATATGGGGCTGAGGCTCGGCAGCCGCGGCCATGTGGTCGATCTTCGCCGCCTGCTGGTCGGCCCGTTCGGCGAGGACGACATGGTGCCGATCGCCGACCTCGACGACCTGGCGGCCGACGGCGACGTCGCGGCGCCACGCTCGCGGCTGATCCCGGTCGACACCGCGCTCGCCGAATTGCCGTCGGTCGACGTCAACCGCGATGCCGCGGCGCGGCTCCGGCGGGGGCAGTCGGTGATCCTGCGCGGCCGCGATGCACCGGTATCGGGCGATGCGATCGCCGTGTTCTCCGGCGGAGACCTCGTCGCCATCGCCGAGGTCGACAAGGGCGAACTGCTGCCGAAGCGCGTGTTCAATCTGGAAGGCTGAGCCGACGGCCGGGCCGTCCAGCCGGTCCCGGCCGGCATCACCCGTCGGACGTCACTCGCCGGCAGCCGGCTGCGGCAGCGGTTCGCCGACCGGGGCGGCTGCGGCCGGGCGGCGGGCGTAGCGTTGCGCCATGGTGGCGCAGACGAACAGCTGGATCTGATGGAACAGCATGATCGGCAACACGATCATGCCGAGCCCCTGGCCGGGGAACAGGATGTTGGCCATCGGCACGCCCGAAGCGAGCGACTTCTTGGAGCCACAGAAGACGATGGTGATCTCGTCCTCCTTGGAAAAGCCGAGCCGGCGGCTGCCGTAGGTCGTGGTCAGGATGACGATGACGAGCAGCAGGCTGTCGAGCCCCAGCACCAGCGCCAGACTCTCCACGCCCACCTTGGCCCAGATGCCGGCGACGACGCCTTCGGAAAAGGCAGCATAGACAACGAGCAGGATCGAGCCGCGATCGACGTAGCCGATGACGGCTCGATGGCGCTTGATGAAGCCGCCGATGAACGGCCTGAGCAGTTGCCCGGCGACGAACGGGACGAGCAGCTGCAACAGGATCTTCTCGACCGCGCCGAAATCGAAGTTGACGCCGCTCGAGGAGAGCAGCAGCGCGGTGAGGACCGGCGTGATGACCATACCGATCAGGTTCGACACCGAGGCGCTGCACAGGGCCGCCGGAACGTTGCCGCGGGCGATCGAGGTGAAGGCGATCGACGACTGCACCGTCGACGGCAACACGCACATGAACATCAGCCCGAGCGTCAGGTCGGCCGGCAGCCAGGGCTTCAGGATCCCGGTCGCAATCAAGCCGAGGACGGGAAACAGCGCGAAAGTCGACAGGAACACGGTGAGTTGCAGCCGCCAATGCGTCAGCCCGCTAATCACCGATTCCGTCGACAGCCGCGCGCCGTAGAGGAAAAACAGCAGCGCGATGGCGGCAATGACCAGCTCATTCATCACCACCGCACCGGAACCGCGCACCGGCAGGATGGCCGCGGCCGCGACGGTGGCAGCAATGGCGATGAGATAAGGGTCGATGCCGTAGCGGGCGAGCGTCTGACGAAAGGGCATGGAGCTTGATCCGCTCAAGTTGGTCAAACTTGAGCGGTCAGGACAGGCTCAAGCGCTTGATGCTGGAGTTCTGGTTAGCCGGTTCCGTGCTGCCGCGCAAATGATCTCCCGCATCGGCGATCACGATCGCGCGCGCGGGTATACAATTCCCGGCGAGCTCGCTGCCGTCTACAGGAAGCCGGTGGAAATCCACGGCACGGCCGCAACGACGACGAGCCCGACCGCGAGCGCGGCGAGATAGGCCCAGATCGGCCGGATGCCCTCGGACGGATCGACCTTGCCGATGGCGGCGGCGGCGTAGAAGCCGACGCCGAACGGCGGGGCGAACAGGCCGAGGCCCATCGATAGGACGACCACCATGGCGTAGTGCACCTCGTTGAGGCCGACCGAGTGGGCAATCGGGAACACCAGAGGGCCGAACAGCACGATCGCCGGGATGCCCTCGAGCACGCTGCCGAGCACGACGAAGGCGACGATGGAGACCGCGAGGAAGGTCGTCGCGCCGCCGGGCAGCCCGGTCATGGCGGCGGCGAGCGTGCGCGAGAAGCCCGATTGCGTCAGGCCCCAGGCCATGGCCGAGGCGGCGCCGATGATGATCAGGATGGCGCCGGACAGCGACGCCGTCTCGACCAGGATCGGTCCCAGCCGCCGCACGTCGAGCCGGCGGTACACCAAGGCACCGGCGAGCAGCGCATAGAGGATGCCGATCGTCGAGACTTCCGTCGCGGTCGCGATGCCGCGCACCACGGCGAAACGGATGACGAAGGGCAGCGCCAGGGCGGGGAGCGCCACGACGAAGCTTGTCAGGATCTCGCGGCCGTCGGCGCGCTCGGCCCGTGCCGGCGGCTCGCCGCGGTGGCGCCGCCAGACCACGGCGACAAGGCCGGCGGCCAGCACCAGCCCCGGCAGCATGCCGCCGGTGAACAGACCGGCGATCGACACACCGGTCACCGAGCCGATGGTGATGAGCACGATCGACGGCGGGATGGTCTCGGTCTGGGCTCCCGTTGCGGCCAGCAGCGCGACGAGATCGCCAGGCTTCGACCCGCGTGCCTTCATCTCCGGGAACAGCGCCGGCGCCACCGCCGCCATGTCGGCCGCCTTGGCGCCGGAGATGCCGGAGACGAGGTACATCGCACCGATCAGCACATAGGAGAGGCCGCCGCGCACGTGGCCCAAGAGGCCGGCGAGGAAGCGCACCATTGCCGCCGCCATGCCGGTCATTTCGATCAGCAGGCCGAGGAAGATGAACAGCGGCACCGCAAGGAGGATCAGATGGCTCATGCCCTCGTCCATGCGGCCGACCAGGGTCTGGGTGGGGACGCGCGTGGTCAGCGCGATGTAGCCGAAGGTGGCGAGCGCGAAGGAGAAGGCGATCGGCACGCCGGAGAACACGCAGATGCCGACGATGACGACGAAGAAGATCAACAAGTTGAGGTTGCCGAGCGGCTTCAGCGTCGAGCCGGCGAGCCAGAAGACGAGCGCCACGACGCCGACGAGCGCAATGGCGGCAAGCACCGCCACGGTTTGCTGCGCACGCAGCAGCCGGATGACGGAAAAGCCGATCATCAGCATGACGCCGACCGGAAAGGCGGCCGCGCGCCACAGGCTGGAGATCTCCATCGCCGAGGTGGTGATCGCCGCCTCGCCCGATGCCCAGCGCCAGGCGGGCGCGACGATGAGGAGGAGGAAGGCGAGGCCGGCGACCGTGGCAAGCGCGTCGCCAAAGGCGCGCGCCCGGGCTGGCAGCCGCGAGATCAGCGCCGTCATGCGCATGTGCTCGCCGCGGCGCAGCGCGCTGACCGCGCCGAACATGGCGAGCCAGAGGAACAGGATCGACGCCAGTTCGTCCGACCAGGTGAGCGGCACGCCGAGGCCACGGGCGACGATGCCGGACATGAGCACCGCCACTTCGGCGGCAACCAGGATGGCCGCGGGCACCTCGACGACCAGCCCAAGCCAGCGATCGAGCCCCGTCAGCAGCGGCGCATGACGCTCGCCGGCCGCGCCGGCAGGCGCCGTCGATGCCACCCTGCCGGCCACCGCCGGCCTCAGCCGAGGCCGCCGACCGCCGCCTCGAGCTTGGCCCAGGCGGCAGCACCGTATTTCACCTTCCACTCGGCATAGAAGCCGGCCGACTTCAGCTTGTCGCGGAACGCCGCCGTCTCGACCGTGTTGAACTTCAGGCCCTTCGCCGTGAGATCGGCCTGCAAGCCGGCGACCGAGGCGGCGATGTCGGCGCGCTGGCTGACGCCGGCCGCGTTGAGATGCTTGGCGACGATGGCCTGGATATCCGCCGGCAGTTCATCCCAATTGGCCTTGTTGGCGAGCAGCCAGAAGCCGTCCCACATATGGTTGGTGAGGGAGCAGTAGCTCTGCACTTCGTAAAGCTTGGCGGCGGCGATGACGGCGAGCGGATTTTCTTCGGCGTCGACCACCTTCGACTGCAGCGCCGAATAGGTCTCGTTGAAATTGACCGTGGTCGGCGCGGCGCCGAAGGCCTTGAACATCGACGTCCACAGCGGCGAGGCCGGCACGCGGATCTTCAGATTGACGAGATCGTCCGGCGTGTTGATCGGCTTGGTCGAGGTGGTGACGTGGCGGAAGCCGTTGTCCCAGATCTTATCCAAGGCGAAGATGACGCCGGTCTTGGCAATCTCGCCGCGAATGAAGGCGCCGAGATCGCCGTCCATCGCCTTCCATACCGTGGCGTAGTCGTTCCAGGCGAAGCCGATGCCGTTGATCGAGGCCGCCGGCACGAAGGTCGACAGGATGAGACCGGAAAGCGTGAAGAAGTCGACCGCGCCGGAGCGGATCTGGCCGAGCGTATCGGTGTCGGAGCCGAGCTGGCTCGAGGGAAACACCTGCAGGTCGAAGCGACCGCCGGTTTCGGTCTTGATGGCGTTCGCCGCCTCCAGCGCCCGCACGTTGAGCGGATGGGTGAGCGGCAGGTTGTTGGCAAACTTATAGGTGAATTCGGCAGCGCGCGCGGTGCGAATCGAAAAGCTCGTGGCGCCCAGCGCCAGCGTGCCGACCGCGAAGCGCCGGCGGGACAAAGTGGTCATTGAAACATCCTCCCTCATCGTCTCATCCGGCCGATGCCGCGATGCCGGCCGGAGCCCGCCGACCCCGCCCGATCGGGCCGGCGCTGGCGACTGCAGCGGCGATGCTCCGGACCGGACTTTGCCCGGATGCGACATCCGGCTTGCCGCGGCGGCACTCAACCGCTCCGATTTTATCGATCGGGCCAGAGGCTTGTCCGCATCGACCGGGATTGTCAACGGCTGATCCGTGGCAGCGAGATCGTCGAGTCCATCCCGGGCGATCGCAGCCGCGACATCACCCGGCCTTCAGCGTCCCGGCCGCGACATCATGCCGCCTTCAGCGTCGCGGCCGCGACGCCGGCCCCGACGAGGAGCGAGCCGCCGACCTTGTTGACGATGCTGACAGTGCGCGGATTGGAGATGGCGCGGCGGGCGCGTGACGCCATGGCGGCATAGAACAGCACGTTGACGAAGGCGAGGACCAGGAAGGTCGCCTCGGCGATCGCCATCTGCGGCACGATCGGCTGGGCGAGATCGAAGAACTGCGGCAGGAAGGCGATGAAGAACGTCAGGCTTTTCGGGTTCAGCGCCGTCACCAGCCAGGCGTGGCCGAACATCCTGCCGCCGTCGCCCGCCGCGTTCGCCGGGCGCGCCATGATCGTCGCTTTCGCCCGCCAGAGTTTGATGCCGAGATAGACGAGATAGGCGGCGCCCAGCCATTTGAGCGCCGTGAACACGGTCGCCGAGGCGGCGAGCAATGCGCCGAGGCCGAGCATCGACAGCGTCATGGCGGTGAAATCGCCCGTCACCACGCCGAGGGCCATCGGCAGGGCGACGCGCCAGCCGCGCCCAAGCGCGTAGGAAGCGACGAGCAGCACCGTCGGGCCGGGAATGACGACGACGATGGCCGACGTCGCAACGAAGGCGAGCCAAGTATCGAAATGCATGGGAGCCTCGGGGACAGCGAGCAGTCCGGCAAGCTTAGGCCTGCACGAGGAGCGGGACAAGCTCCGGGCATCCCGGCGACGCTGCGATCTGCTTTGACGGTCTCGTCGGGGATGACAATTGCACCGCCCGCCGGCAATCTGCCGGACTGCTGCGACCGGCGCGGCGGATTCGCCGGCGTTTGGTTTGGGACGCCGCATTCGCCGGCGTGCGTGTGAAAAGGATCTTGTGATGTCGCTTCTCGTCGCGGTGACCGGCTGGCAACCCGATCTCTGGCTCGACTATTTCGAGCGCGGGGCGCGCGATCTCGCCGTCGTCGACGGGCGCGCGCCGCATGATCCGGCCGAGATCCGCTATGCGGCGGTGTGGAAGCCGACGCCGGGGCTGCTCGCCGGCCTCACCAATCTCGAGGTGATCTTCAATCTCGGCGCCGGCGTCGATGCGCTTCTGGCCGACGCCACGCTGCCGGACGTGCCGCTTGTCCGGGTCGCCGATCCCGACCTCACCCAACGCATGACCGAATACGTCGTCTGGCAGGTCCTGCACCACCATCGCGGCGGCTTGCATTTCGGCCGGGCGCAAGCCGAGGCGCGCTGGCGGCCGCTGTCAGATCAGCCGGCGGCGAGCGACGTGCGCGTGGGCATCATGGGCCTCGGCGTGCTCGGTCGCGACGCGGCGGATGCACTGAAGCGGCTGGGCTTCGATGTCGCCGGCTGGAGCCGCAGACCGGACCCCGATGCCGGGTTTCCGCATTTCTCCGGCGAGGCCGGGCTCGATGGCTTTCTCGCCCGCACCGACATCCTGGTCGCGCTGTTGCCGCTGACGCCGGCGACGCGCGGCATCCTCGACGCCAAGCTGTTCACCAAGCTGGCTCGCGACGGACGGCTCGGCGGCCCGGTGCTGATCAATGCCGGTCGCGGCGGGCTGCAGGTCGAGGCCGACATCGTCGCGGCGCTGCATGACGGCACGCTGATCGGCGCCAGCCTCGACGTGTTCGAGGTCGAGCCGCTGTCCCGCGACAGTCCGCTGTGGGGCGAGCCGAATGTCGTCATCACGCCGCATGCGGCGGCCGATTCCGATCCGCGCCGGCTGTCGCGCTACGTGCTGGAGCAGATCGAGCGGCATCGCGCCGGGCTCGCCCTCGACAATCTCGTCGACCGCGCCACGGGGTATTGACGGTCACGCCAGCCGCTTGACCGCCCGCAGCGGACTGCCGGCGGCTGCGATGCGGGCCAGCGCCGCGTCACGGTCCTCGATGGCCACCGCCATGTGGTAGGCGTTGGCATGCAGGATCGTGGCAGAATCGCGCACGAAAGCGACATGGCCGGGCCAGCACAGGATGTCGCCGCGCCGCCACGTGGCCGGATCGAGCGAAACGTGCAGACCCAGGTCGGTCTCCTGCAGGTCGGAATCGCGCGGGGCGGCGGCGCCGGCGGCGTTGAGCGCGGTCTGGACCAGACCGGAACAGTCGATGCCAAGGCTCGACTTGCC
>JARLIU010000014.1 GCA_031291595.1 Ancalomicrobiaceae bacterium
GCGCGACTGGAACCTTGCCACCGCCATGGTGATCAAGGGCGATGCGCTCGTCCAGGTGATGGGCGACTGGGCCAAGGGTGAATTCGGCGCCGCCAAGAAGGAAGTCGGCAAGGACTTCCTCTGCTACCGCTTCCCCGGCACTGACGGTTCGGTGATCTACAACACCGACATGTTCGCCATGTTCAACGTCGCGGCCGACCGCAAGGCGGCTCAGCTGGCGCTGGCAGACGCGACGATGAGCGTTGCCTTCCAATCGGCCTTCAACGTGGTGAAGGGCTCGGTCCCGGCGCGCATGGACGTTCCGGACACCGCTTTCGACATGTGCGGCAAGAAGGGTATCGCCGACGTCAAGGCGGCCGATGCCAAGGGCACCTTCGTCGGTTCCATGGCGCAGAATTACGCCCAGCCGCCGGCGGTCGCTGGGGCCTATCATGACGTCATCACCAAGTTCTTCCACGGCGAGATCAAGACATCCGACGCCGCCGTCACCGAGCTGGTCAAGGCGCTCAACAACGCCAAGTAAGATTGACGGTCCTTCGCTCGACAAATTCACACAGTTGCGTTGTCATCCCGGCGAAAACCGGGATCCAATGCCGGCGCAATTGGCGGACCGGCGCGGCAAGACTGAGCCCTTTCGGGGAGTCCTGTCGTGCCGGAAGGGAAGTGGATCCCGGCTTTCGCCGGGATGACACCGATCGTGGCGGCTTCGGCCACGGCCGACGTCTCCTGCCTCCGCGGGAGACCGATGCAGATCCGGGAGGGGAACCCATGTCGACGATTGCCGCGCCCATTGCCACCGAGCGCAGATCCAGCCCTCGCTTGCGCGCGCGCCTGCAGGATTGGCTGCCCAGGCTGGTGCTGGCGCCGTCCTTTCTGCTCGTACTGGTGTTCGTCTACGGCTTCAACTTGTGGACGCTTTTCCTGTCGTTCACGTCGTCGAAGGCCTTCGCCTCGACCAAGCTGGTCGGCTGGGCCAACTACCAGAAGCTGTGGAACTGGACCTTCGAATGGGATCCGCCGTCGGGTTGGTACACTGCGCTGGTCAACATGGGGATCTTCGGCGGCCTGTACGTCACTTTCTGCCTGGTCCTCGGGCTGACGCTCGCCATCCTGCTCGACCAGAAGATCCGCGGCGAAGGCATTCTCCGCCCGATCTACCTCTATCCGCTGGCGCTCTCCTTCATCGTCACCGGCACGGCCTGGAAACTGTTCCTCGACCCGCGCATCGGCTTGGAAAAGGCCGTGCACGACTGGGGCTGGACCAGCTTCCATTTCGATTGGGTGGTGAACCCGCGCATGATGATCTATTGCGTCGCCATCGCCGGCATCTGGCAGACCTCTGGCTTCGTCATGGCGATGTTCCTGGCGGGCTTGCGCGGCGTTGACGGCGAGATCCTCAAGGCCGCGCAGATCGACGGCGCCTCGGCCTTCCAGACCTACCGCCGCATCATCATCCCGATGATGCGGCCGGTGTTCTTCTCAGCGCTCGTCGTGCTCGCCCACATGGCGATCAAATCCTACGACTTGGTGTTGTCGGTCACCGGCAAGAACCCGGGCGGAGCCGCCGAACTGCCGTCGACCTTCATGTACTCCTACACGTTCACCCGCAACCAGATGGCGGTCGGCTCGACCAGCGCGGTGATCATGCTGATGACCATCGCCGCGATCATGGTTCCCTACATCTACTCCGAATTGAAGGAGAAGCCCCAATGAGCGCCGGCGATCTCGTCACCTCCGCGCCCGGCCGCGAACCGGCACGCCACTCGCTCACGACGCGCATCGTCATCTACGGGCTGCTCACCCTGTTCGCCTTCATCTACCTGATCCCGCTGGTGGTGATGGTGATGACGTCGTTGAAGCCGCTCGACGAGGTCACCGGCGGCAACATGTTCGCGCTGCCGCAGCGTCTGACCGTCGAGCCCTGGATCAAGGCCTGGGGCGAGGCGCGCATCGGGGTCTCCGACACGGCCGGCATCAACGGCTACTTCTTCAATTCGGTCAAGATGGTCGTCCCCGCCGTGCTGATCTCGACGCTACTCGGAGCCCTGAACGGCTTCGTGCTGACCAAGTGGCACTTTCCCGGCCACAAGATCGTGTTCGGCATGATGCTGTTCGCCTGCTTCATTCCGTTCCAGTCGGTCATCATTCCGATGGCGGTGATCCTCGGCGGCCTCGGCGACATCGGCCGTTCGCTGCACGACGCCACCGGCTATTCCTTCGGCTTCGGCAACCCGACGGTCAATCTCGTCATCGTGCACGTGGTCTACGGCCTCGGCTTCACCACGCTGTTCTTCCGCAACTACTACGAACTGTTTCCGACCGAACTGATCAAGGCGGCGATGATCGACGGCGCCCGCTTCTTCCAGATCTTCCGCCGCATCCTCCTGCCCAATTCGACGCCGATCTTCATCGTCACGGTGATCTACCAGTTCACCAACATCTGGAACGACTTCCTGTTCGGCTCGACGTTTGCTGCCGGCGACCAGGCGCCGATGACGGTCGCGCTCAACAACCTCGTCAATACGTCGACCGGCGTGGTCGAATACAACGTCAACATGGCGGCAGCGATCATTGCCGCCGCTCCCACCCTCCTCGTCTATATCGTCGGCGGCCGCTATTTCGTGCGTGGACTGATGGCCGGCGCCGTCAAGGGATAGTGTCATGAACGCTCTCGAAATCAGCGCTCTCCGCAAGCGCTACGGCGCGCTTGAAATCCTTAAGGGCATCAACCTGACGCTCGAAGAAGGCGGTTTCCTGGTGCTCGTCGGTCCGTCCGGCTGTGGCAAGTCGACGCTCTTGAACACCATCGCCGGCCTCGACAACATCTCTTCGGGCGAAATCCGCATCGGCGGGAGAAGCGTCAACGGCCTGCTTCCCTCCAAGCGCGACATCGCCATGGTGTTCCAATCCTATGCGCTCTACCCGAACATGTCGGTGGCCGAGAACATTACCTTCGGCATGGAGATGCGCGGCATTCCGAAGCCGGAGCGGGAGCGGGCCGTCGCCGACGTCGCCAGGAAGCTGCAGATCGAGCATCTTCTCACCCGCCGTCCGAGCCAACTGTCGGGCGGTCAGCGGCAGCGCGTCGCCATGGGCCGGGCGCTGGTCAGAAAGCCGAGCGTGTTCCTGTTCGACGAACCGCTGTCGAACCTCGATGCCAAACTGCGCGTCGACATGCGCGTCGAGATCAAGCGGCTGCACCAGACCACCGGCTCGACCATCGTCTACGTCACGCACGACCAGATCGAAGCGATGACGCTGGCCACCAAGATCGCCGTGCTGAGGGACGGCGAGTTGCAGCAGGTCGGCACCCCGGCTGAGATCTACGACGAGCCCGCCAATCTGTTCGTCGCCGACTTCATGGGATCGCCGGCGATGAACCTCATCGACGCCACCCTGATCAAGGTGGCGGGCGAATGGATGGTCCGGCTGGAGCGCAAGGAACATCCGCCGATCGTGCTGCCAGTGCCGGCCGGCATCGCCACCGACAGGCTTCCCGCCGACGGCAAGGTGATCTTCGGCATCCGGCCCGAGGCGGTGAACGACAGCGAATCGATCGATCGCAAGGCGAAGTCGGTGATGAAGTTCGAGGCGACCGTCGAGATCGTCGAGCCCGCCGGCGCCGACACCTTCGTCGTCATCCATGTCGCCGGCAAGGAACTGACGGCGCGCATGCGCTCCGACACCAGCGTTGCGGTCGGCGAAAGCCACACCTTCGCCTTCAACCTCGACAAGGCCGTGCTGTTCGATCCGGCCACGTCCCGACGCCTCTGAGACGATTAGGGGTTGGCACAGATGCCGTATCGGGAAACCGTCGACGTCCTCATCATCGGCTCGGGCATGGGAGGGGCGACCTTTGCCGCCGGCCTTGCCCCGACCGGCGCCCGGATCCTGATCCTGGAGCGTGGCGAACAGCTGAACGACAGTCCGGCGCTGCGCGATGCGCGCGCCATCTTCCAGAAAGGCGTCTACCGCCCGGACGAGCAGTGGATCGACGGCGCCGGCAAGCCGTTCAACCCCGGCAACTATTACTACGTCGGCGGCAATACCAAGTTCTACGGCGCCGCGCTGTTTCGCTACCGTGCCGAAGACTTCCGACCCGTCGCCCACCGGGATGGCACGACGCCGGGCTGGCCATTTCCCTACGACGAACTCGAACCCTGGTATTGCCGGGCTGAAAAGCTGTACCGGGCGCACGGCGCGCTCGGCGCCGATCGGACCGAGCCGCATCACTCCGAACCCTACCCCTTCGCGCCGGTGCCCGACGAGCCGGCCATCGCCCAGGTACGCGAGCGTATGACGCGCGCCGGGCTGTCCCCGTTCTCGCTGCCGCTCGGCATCGACGTCGACCGCTGGCTTGCCCGTGCGCCGACGGGTTGGGATTCCTTTCCCGATGCCGGCCACGGCAAGATGGATGCCGAGGCCGGCGGGCTCGCCGCCGCGCTCGCCCATCCGAACGTCCGGCTGCTGACCGGCACCTACGTCGAACGGCTCCTCCTCGCCGCCGATGGCAAGCGGATCGCCGGCGCCGAGGTGGTCGAAGGCGGCGAGCGCAGCACCATCGCCGCTGGCATCGTCGCCGTGGCAGCCGGTGCGGTGAATTCGGCGGCACTGCTGCTGCGTTCCGGCGACGGCGGCCTCGCCAATCGCTCCGGCGCGGTCGGCCGGCATTTCATGAACCACAATGCCTCCGCCGTGGTGGCGATCGATCCGCGCGTCGTCAACGACTCCATCTACCAGAAGACCCTCGGCATCAACGACTTCTATCTCGGCGACGGCAACGGTGGGCTGCCTTTGGGCAACATCCAGCTCCTAGGCCGGGTGACTGCGCCGATCCTCAAGTCCAGCATCCGCATGGCGCCGGAATGGGCGCTTCGGATGATGAGCCGACATTCGGTCGACTGGTACGCCATGAGCGAGGATCTGCCCAATCCGGCGAGTCGCGTGACGATCGACGGGCAGCAGATCCACCTCGACTGGAAGCGCAGCAACTGGACGACACATCTGAAGCTTGTCGCCGCGTTGAAGGAGCGACTTAAGGCCGCCGGCTATCCGATCGTCGTCTCGAAGCCGTTCGACCGCCGCACGCCGTCGCATCAATGCGGCACGGTGCGGATGGGGACGGATCCGGCGACATCGCCGCTCGATCTCACCTGCCGGGCCCATGACCATCCGAACCTCTATGTGGTCGATGCCTCGTTCCTGCCGACGTCGGCGGCGGTGAACCCGTCTCTGACCATCGCGGCCCAGGCCCTGCGCGTCGCCGACCATGTCGCGCGCGCCGAATTGCGAACCAACGGTGACTGACCCCATGCGTTACGACTACATCATCGTCGGCGGCGGCTCTGCCGGCTGCGTCCTCGCCAACCGCCTGAGCCTCGACCCGTCGATCAAGGTCCTGCTCATCGAGGCCGGCGGCGGCGATCGGAACCCCCTATTCAGGATGCCCGCCGGGTTTGCCAAGATGACCAAGGGCGTCGCCAGTTGGGGCTGGAGTACGGTGCCGCAGCGGCATCTGGGCGGCCGGGTCGTCTGGTACACCCAGGCCAAGGTCATCGGCGGCGGATCGTCGATCAACGCCCAGCTCTATACCCGCGGCAACGCCAGGGATTACAACGCCTGGGAGCGCGAAGCCGGCGCCACCGGCTGGAGCTACCGCGACGTGCTTCCCTACTTCAAGCGCAGCGAGGACAACCAAAGGTACGCCGACGCCTATCACAGCTACGGCGGCCCGCTCGGCGTCTCCTATCCGATCAATCCGCCGCCGATCAGCCACGCCTTTCTCAGGGCCGCCCAGGAAGCCGGAATTCCGTTCAATGCCGACTTCAATGGCGAGACCCAAGACGGTATCGGCCACTATCAGCTGTCGACCCGCAATGCCGAGCGCTCCTCGGCGTCGAGCGCCTTCCTGCGGCCGGCCGAACGGCGAACCAACCTGACGGTCAGGCTCAACACCCAGACGCTGAAGATCGAGGTCGAAAACCGACGGGCGGTCGGCGTGACTGTCGCCAACCGCTCGGCGACCGAGACCCTCCATGCGGAGCGCGAGGTGATCCTGGCGTCCGGCGCGATCGGCTCGCCGCGCCTGTTGCAATTGTCGGGCATCGGACCGGCCGACGCGCTTCGGGCCGCCGGCGTGCCGATCGTGCACGAGTCTCCGGGCGTCGGCTCGAATATGCAGGACCATCTCGATCTCTATGCCATCTGCGAATGCACCGGCGACCATACCTACGACCGGGTGGCGCAGTGGCACCGCACGCTCTGGGCCGGCCTCGAATATCTGCTGTTCAAGACCGGGCCGGTCACCTCGACGCTGTTCGAGACCGGCGGCTTCTGGTACGCCGACCGCGACGCCCGCTCGCCCGACATCCAGTTCCACCTGGGGCTGGGCTCCGGCATCGAGGCCGGCGTCGCCCAGATGAAAAACCCGGGCGTGACACTCAACTCGGCCTTCCTCAGGCCGCGCTCGCGCGGCACCGTGCGACTGGCGAGCGCCGATCCGGCGGCGGCACCGCTGATCGACCCCAACTACTGGGAGGATCCGTACGACCGCGCCTGCGCCATCAAGGGGCTGCGGCTCGCGCGCGATATCCTGCGCCAGCCGGCGCTGAAGCCGTTCGTGCTGGCGGAGCGCTTGCCCGGCGACGATCTCGCCACCGACGACGACCTGATCCAATACGCGTACCGGTCAGCCAAGACCGATCATCATCCGGCCGGCACCTGCGCCATGGGGACAGGCGCCGACGCCGTCGTCACCCCCGACCTCAGGCTCAGGGGTCTAGACGGCTTGCGTGTCGCCGACGCCTCGGTCATGCCATTCGTGCCATCGTCGAACACCAACGCCCCGACGATCATGGTAGCGGAAAAGGCCGCAGACCTCATTCTCGGCAAACCGGCGTTGGTCGCGGCGGACCTTTGAGGCTCGCTGCCACGTCATCGGGGCATTTTTCGAAGTCCAATCCGCCTGACGGACCCATCTGGTGAGCGTATCCGGCTGCCGGCAAAATCATATCGAATGCAGACGATGTCTACGACTTTAGCAGCAGCAGGCAATTTCACCAGTTGCAAGCGTTTGGACTTCTTCAAGAAAGAACCTGTAAATCATACTGACAGCGGGACACCGTAGGGGTGCGATTCGGACGCGGCGGCGCTGTGTCTGAAGCGTGCCCGACAACGGCGTCCCATAAAGCCTTCGCGGGTGCCACCGGCGAGATCCGGCGCCACCGGCGCGAGGGGCATGCGGTTAGGATGGCTCAGGTCATGCAATCATCATTGCCAGCTTCTTCCCGAGAACCGCGACCGACCGACGATGCGGCATCGATGTTCCAGCTCGCGCCCATCTCGCTGTGGGTCGAGGACTACTCCGGGGTGAAGATCCAGCTCGAGGAATGGCAGCGCCAGGGCGTCACCGACATCCGCGGCTTCCTCGTCGCCGACCGCTCGCGGGTCAAGCACTGCGCCGGATTGATCCGTGTCATCGACGTCAACCGCCGGACGCTCGAACTGTTCGAGGCGGAAGACCTGATCCGCCTCGTCGCCAACCTCGATCATGTCTTCCGCGGCGACATGTTCGAAAGCCATATCGACGAACTGGTGCAGCTGTGGGACGGCAAAGGCAGCTTCTCCGGCCAGACGGTCAACTACACGCTGTCGGGCCGCCGCATGGACATCCGCTTGAACGGCGCCGTCCTGCCCGGCTACGAGGCCGACTGGTCCCGCGTCCTCGTCTCGATCGACGATATCAGCGACTACGAGGCAGCCCGGCGGGCGCTGGCCGCCAGCGACGCCTACGCCCGCGGCTTGTTCGACCATTCGCCGGTGTCGCTGTGGGTGGAGGACTTTTCCTCGGTCAAGAAGCTCATGGACGAAGTCAGGGCCTGTGGCATCGTCGATTTCCGTACCTTCACCGACGTACATCCCGAGTTCATCGATCGCTGCATGAGCGAAATCCGCATCATCGACGTCAACGAGGAGACGCTGAGGATCTTCCGGGCGGTCGAACGGGAAGACCTGTTGTTGCGCAAGCACGAGATCTTCCGCGATGCCATGCGGCGACCGTTCTGCGAGCAGTTGATCGAGCTGTGGGCCGGCAAGCTGATGCAGCAGCGCGAAGTCGTCAACTATTCGCTCGACAGCGACGAACTGCACTTCCTGATGCAGTTCTCCGTCCTGCCGGGCCACGAAGACGACTGGTCGCTGGTGCAGGTGGCGCTGACCGACATCACCGCGCGCAAGAAGGCCGAGGCCTATCTGGAATTTCTCGGCATGCACGACGTGCTCACCAAGCTGCACAACCGCTCGTTCTACGTCGATGAACTGCAGCGGCTTGAGCGCAGCCGTCTCGCGCCGATCACCATCGTCATGGCCGATCTCAACGGCCTGAAGGCCACCAACGACGAATTCGGCCATGCCGCCGGCGATCAGGTGTTGCGGCGCGCCGGCGAAATCCTGATGGCGGCGGTGGAGCGACCGGCGAAGGCGGCACGGATCGGTGGCGACGAATTCGTCATCCTGATGCCGGGCGCCGACGAGCGTGCCGGGCAGGCGATGATCGAGAACATCCTGCGGCTGTCGGAACTCAACAACCAGTACTACGGCCGCAGCACCGTGAGCTTTTCCATGGGCGTGGCCACCGCCCGGCCCGGCGAGCCGCTCGAAGAGGTTGCCAAGCGCGCCGACGTGCTGATGTACCAGCAGAAGCGCAACCGTCCGTCGCGTTCGCTGCCCCATTCGTGATCCGGCACGGCCGCTACCGACGGGCGGACCAGCCCGCTTCGGCTGGTTTCGCCATCCGGCCGGCGACGAGTCGGGCGATCCACGGTCCGGCCAGCAGCACGAACAGGAACCGCGCCGTCTGCATGGCCATGACGAAGGCGACGTTCACCTTGTTCGAGGAGGCGGAAATGATGGCGACCGAATCGGCGCCGCCGGGGCTGGTAGCGAGATAGGCGGTCAGCGGATCGACGCCGACGACAGCGACCAGCAGCGCCGCAAAGCCGCCGCATAGCGCCACCAGACAGACGATGGAGAGGACCAGCCGCGGCAGCGCCTTGGCGGCGTAGACCAGGATCGCGCGGGTGAAGCGCAGCCCGATGCCCCAGCCGACCATCAGATAGGCGAGTGCTAACAGCCAGGGCGGCAACTCGATGGTGAGCTGCCCGGTATCCTGCAGCACCGCCCCGGCGACCATCGGGACGAGCATCGGTCCAGCCGGAATGCGAAACAGTCTGCCGGCGATCGCCCCGACGCCGATCACGGCGATCGTCGCGACCAGCGACGGCCAGGCCGGCGCGGGGAACCAGTCGATTGCGGGCGGCGTGCCGGATGCCGACGTCCACAGCCGCGCCACCAGCGTGGCGACCACCGCGACGATGACGACCCGCAGATATTGCATGAAGGCGACCAGCCGGACATCGGCGCCATAGGCTTCCGCCATCAGCACCATGGCGGTGGCGGCGCCCGGTGCCGAGCCCCAGATGGCGGTAGATCCCGGCAGCACCTGCCAGCGCGCCAGCAGCCAGCCGAGGACCGTGCTGGCGGTAACGACCGAGACCACGCCGAAAGCAAGCACAGGCCAGCTGTGGCCCATTTCGGCGAACACCGGCGTCGGGAAGGCGCGGGCGATCATGCAGCCGATCACCCCTTGCGCCGCGAAGAACAACGACTGCGGCACGCGCAGCACGGCACCGGCGGCCGAGAACACGACGGCCGCAGCCATCGCGCCGAGCAGCAGCGCTGCCGGCAGCCGGAAATGCTCCAATGCCGCAATCAGCGCGATCGACAGGGCGGCGAGTGCGGCCCAGGCGATGGCCGGCTTGAGGCGGGCGCTCATTCCGTCACTCCGGCAGCGATGCAGCACCGGCCGGATCCGCCGTGGCGGCGGGCGCGGCAGGATATCTGGCGAGATAGTGCAGCGCGACAAGCATCGCGGCAAAGCCGGATGCGGCGCCAACGGCGAGCGACCAGCGCGGCCCGAACGTGTCGGCAACCCAGCCGACGATCGGAGCCCCGATCGGCGTGCCGCCGAGCGCGATGGCCAGGCGGATGGCCATCACCCGTCCGCGCATCGAAGGTTCGGTGGTCAGCTGCATCAGGCTGTTCGACGAATTCAGCACGGTCAGTGATGCCACCCCGATGACCACCAGGGCGGCGGCGAACACCCAATAGTTGGGCGCGATGCCGGCGAGCGTACAGCCGAGGCCGAACACGGCGGCGCCGACGATCAACACCGAGAAGCGCGGCGTGTCGCGGCCGGCGGCGATGAGCGCTCCTGAGATCGTGCCGATCGCCATGATCGACGACAGCAAGCCGAAGCCACGGGCATCGGTGTCGAACACCCGGACTGCCATGGTCGAAATGAAGATCGGAAAATTGAGCCCGAACGTGCCGATGAGGAACAGCATGACGAGAGTCGCCACCAGGTCCGGGCGCGACCAGACATAGCGGAAGCCGTCGGTGAAACTGCCCTTGGCGCGCTGGGCACGGGCATTCGGATGCAGTTCGGCTGGACGCATTACGCAAAGCGAAACCAGCACCGCGGCGAACGACGCGCCGTTGATCAGGAAGGCCCAGCCGGTGCCGACCTCGGCGATGATCACGCCGGCAACCGCCGGACCGATCATGCGGCCGGCATTGAACGACGTCGAATTGAGCGCCACGGCATTGGCAAGATCGGCATCGCCGACCAGTTCCGAGACGAAGGTCTGGCGCACCGGCGCATCGAAAGCCGCGGCACAGCCCGACAGGAACGCGAAGACATAGACGTGCCAGAGTTCGACGACACCGGTGACGGTGAGGAGCCCGAGCGCCAGCGCCAGCACGCCCATCGCCGCCTGGGTGGCGAACAGCAGCCGGCGCTGGTTGAAATGGTCGGCGGCAAAGCCGGTCCACGGCAACAGCAACAGCTGCGGCCCGAACTGCAGCGCCATCACCACCCCGACCGCCGCGGCGTTGTGATGCGTCAGCCCGGTCAGCACCAGCCAATCCTGAGCGGCGCGCTGCATCCAGGTCCCGGTATTCGAGACGAGAGCGCCGACAAACCACGTCCGGTAGTTGTAGATCCTGAGCGACCGGAACAGGTGTGCCAGCGACGCGATCATGACTGCTCCGGCCGGTTGCCACCGTGGAAGCGGCCGAACAGGCGCGCCGAACCGAGGCTCACGGCCAGCATGCCGAGGCCGACGGCGACGATGTCGGCCGTATCCCGCGCCTCGAAGCTGCCGACCCGGCAGATGAGGACATAGCTGACGACGATGTTGCAGAAGCCCCAGACCACGTTCACGGTCGACGAGGACAGCCCGCGACCCGGCGGCCGGGCGAACGGCGTCTGGAACGACCGCCCCATCACGCCGCTGACCAGATGCGGGATCGCATTGGCGAAAAAGCCACCGCCGAAGCAATAGGCGACGAGATCGAGCCACGGCATGGTCAGGCACCTCTTGCCGCGAGAAGGGTGAGGATGTCGTCGGTCGTTCCCACTTCACCGAGGCGCGGGAAGATGGTGCCGACGGAATTGGCATGTGCCGTGGGCACGCGGTCGGCCATTGCATCGACGGCAAGCGTGACATTGAGGCCGACCTCGTAGGCCTGCCGTGCAGTCGATTCGACGCCGATCGAGGTTGAGATGCCGGCGAGAACGATCTGGGTGACGCCGAGGTCCCGCAGCCTTGTCGCAAGGTCGGTGGTCGAGAAGGCGCCCCAGGAGCGTTTGGTGACAGTGATATCGGTCTGGGCATGGCCAAGCCCGGAGGCGAGGTCGGTCCAGCCGTCGGGCAGCGGCAACGCGAGGCGCATCTGCGAATCGGTGCGGCCAGGCGCCATCCCTGCGACATTCACCAGCACAACCGGCAGGCCGGCGGCGCGGAAGGCGTCGGCAAGCCGGCCGGCCCGGCGCACGATATCCGCGGCCTGTTCGGCAGGCAGCATGGCGACGATCCCCTGTTGCAGGTCGACGACGACAAGGGCTGTAGTGCGATCGAGCGTGGTTACGGTCATGCGGGTCTCCTTGATGCGATCCGGCGGAAGCGCGGTCAGGGGTGCGGCAATCCGCCGGTCAATCGTCGACCAGACGTTTGATGAGCTCGACAGCGGCGGCGAGCCGCTCCTGCTCGTCGGGCGTCAGCCGCGCCTCGATGGTTCGATGCAGCCAATCCTGCCGTGCCGCCCGCCCCTGCCGCATCCAGTCGCGGCAAGCCTCGGTCAGCGACAGGATGGTTTGCCGGCCGTCGTTCGGATCCGGCTCGCCCATCACCAGTCCGGCGGCTTCGAGCGGAGCGATGGTCGCGCCCATAGACTGCGGCCGGATGCCCTCGGCACGCGCCAAGGCCGACAGGGTCGCTGGACCGTCCGTTTCGAGGCGGTGCAGCACGGATATTTGCGACGGCGTCAGATCGCCCGCGTTGCCCTGTTCGCGAAAGCAGCGCTTCAGCTTGCGCACCACGGCGCGCAGCTCCGCTGCCAGTGCCGAAGCGCGTGCCTTGTCAGGATCGGTCGATGTCTCATCCATGCGATGGAAATAGCATGTACGAAGGTATTCTGTAAAGGTAGACTTATCAGTTTAACTGAAGATAGTTGCCCCCCGTCGGCGTCCGCCGGCGTCCACTACGGGCGCGCCGTTGCGTCGTTGCGGGGAGCCAGACTGCATTTGGGGCTTGACATGCAACCGAATGGTTTCATAT
This sequence comes from Ancalomicrobiaceae bacterium, assembly GCA_031291595.1. Taxonomy (GTDB): domain Bacteria; phylum Pseudomonadota; class Alphaproteobacteria; order Rhizobiales; family Ancalomicrobiaceae; genus CAIYYN01. The sequence goes on from JARLIU010000014.1 coordinate 12,678, forward strand.
TGACCGTCATGGATGACGACGCCGTGTTTCGCGCGCTCGCCGATCGCAGCCGCCGGGAACTGCTCGATCGGCTGTTTGCCGAGAATGGCCAGACGCTCGGCGACCTTTGCCGCGGCATGGCCATGAGCCGGCAGGCGGTGGCCAAGCATCTCGCCATACTGGAAGAGGCGAACCTCGTGGCGATCCGCTGGCAGGGGCGCGAGAAGCTGCACTTCATCAATCCCGTGCCGATCAACGAGATCGGCGAACGCTGGATCCGCAAGTTCGAGCAGCCGCTGCTGACGGCCCTGTCGCAGCTCAAGAAGACGCTAGAAGGAGGTGAAGATGACTGACGAGAAGAGCCAATTCGTCTACGTAGCCTACATCCGCACCACTGCCGACGAACTGTGGTCGGCGCTGACCACGCCTGAGATCACGAAGAAATTCTGGTTGGGAGCGACCTTTGCGACCGACTGGAAGCAGGGCTCCGCCTGGACGTTGCATTTGGACGACGGACGGCTGGCGGATATCGGCGAAGTTCTTGAGATCGATCCGCCGAAGCGGCTCGTGCTGAAATGGCAGCACCAGTTCATGCCGGAACTGAAGATGGAAGGCGATGCGACCTGCGAGATCGCGCTTGAACCGGCCGGCAATGCGGTGAAGCTCACGATCATCCATTCGATCGCCCGGGCAGATTCCAAGTTGATCAAGGCGGTTTCCGGCGGCTGGCCGAAGATCGTGTCGAACCTCAAGTCGCTGCTGGAGACCGGCCTGATCGCGGTCGACTGAGCGACCAGCTACCGTCGCCACCGGCCATGCCTGCTGAAGGCTCGCCGTGCGTCGGTTCGCGCCGGTCCGGCCAGTGCATCGCTGTGACCATCGTCGCGGCCGCCAGACCAATCGGCGCACGGCGACGCCGGACAAATGGTCGCAGCAGCGCGCGTTCGCCCGCGCTGCAAGGCGACAAAGTCGCCTCGGCAACCCGAAACACCTGCGGCGGACGGGCGACAGTCCTTGCCGGATGGGATTTACGTTGATATCAACGCAAATAGCGCACGACCCGTAGACTTGCTTAGTCCAGGTGGCACTCCTCAATAGGATGGTCCGACTCGACCTTTACCGGAGGTGAGACATGACACAGGTGAACAACTATCGTTGGGTGATCGTCGCCGCCGGCGGCCTGCTGGGCTGCATCGCCATCGGCGCCATGTTCGCGCTTCCGGTTCTGCTGGTACCGATGAGCCAGGCGACCGGCTGGAGCCGCACCGGCATCTCCAGCGCCATGACCATCGGCTTCCTGGCGACCGCGGTTGGCAGTATGGGCTGGGGCGCACTGTCCGACCGCTTCGGACCGCGCATCGTCGCGCTCTGCGGCTCGCTTCTTTTGGCGATTGGCATCGCGCTCGCCGGTCTGGCGCAATCGCTCATCCAGTTCCAGCTGGTGTTCGGGCTTGTCGTCGGCCTGGCGGTGGCGGCGATCTTCGCGCCGATGATGGCCGCCGTCACCGGCTGGTTCGACACGCACAGGAGCCTCGCGGTGTCGCTGGTCTCCGCCGGCATGGGCATGGCGCCGATGACGATGGCGCCGTTCGCCGCCTGGCTGATCACGCGATACGACTGGCGCACCAGCCTGTTGATCATCGCCGGCATCGTGCTGGCGGTGATGATCCCGACGGCGCTGCTGCTGCGCCGCCCGCCGGCGCTCGACCGGCAGCACGACGCCGCGGGATCGGCGAACGAGCCCTCGGACATGACGGTCGGCGAGGCGATCCGCTCGCCGCAGTTCATCGTGCTGATGCTGACGAATTTCGCCTGCTGCGCCACCCATTCCGGACCGATCTTCCACACCGTCAGCTACGCCATCGCCTGCGGCATCCCGGCGATCGCAGCGGTGTCGATCTACAGCGTCGAGGGGCTTGCCGGCATGGGCGGGCGCATCGTGTTCGGCGTTCTCGGCGACCGGCTCGGCGCCAAGCGGGTGCTCGTCGCCGGCCTGTTCGTCCAGGCGATCGGCGCAGCCCTCTACTTCTTCGTGCGCGAACTGTCGGAATTCTATGCGGTCGCCACCCTCTTCGGCTTCACCTACGCCGGCGTGATGCCGCTCTACGCCGTCATCATCCGCGAGAATTTCCCGATGCGCATGCTCGGCACCATCATCGGCGGGACCGGCATGGCCGGCAGCTTGGGGATGGCGCTCGGACCGTTCGCCGGCGGCTGGATCTACGATACCTACGCCAGCTACGGCTGGCTCTACCTCGGCTCCTTCGGCCTCGGCCTCGGCGCAACGCTGATCGCCGCGACGTTCCGGCCCTTCGCCAAGCCGCAACCCGCGCCGATCGGTTTGCCGGCCTGACCGTCGGCCTACCCGCATGGCCGCCGCGCTGCACGTGCCGTGCTAAGCTTCGCCGCGACAGTCACGGCAAGCGGTGGAACGATGCAATCGGCTCTGGTGATCGGCTACGGCAATACGCTCAGGAGCGACGACGGCGCCGGGCCGAAAGTCGCCGAGGTTCTGGCTGAGGCAGGCACTGCCGTCCTCCTGCGCCACCAATTGGTGCCTGAACTGGCCGACGAACTGAAACACTGCACCATCGTCGTATTCGTCGATGCGGTCGCAACGCTGACGCCCGGCGCCGTCGCCATCCGCCAGATCGCAGCCGAGGCGGCGGCAGATGGCAGCGACGCGTCAGGGCTGACGCACCATTGCAGCCCGGAGACGCTGCTGCTGCTCGCCGATCGCCTCTACGGTGCCCGGCCGCGTGCCTATCTCGTCACGCTCGGTGCCGCCTCGTTCGAACTCGGCGACGAACTGTCGTCGGCGGTTGCCGCCGCAGTGCCCGTCGCCGCCGCCGCCGTGCGCCAACTGATCGAGGCGCCCGGCTGAAGTTCAGCTCCGCACCCGATCCAGCACGTCGCCATCGGCATCGAGCAGGCTGATCTCGACCGGGTATTGGTCGGCCGCATGGGTCGAGCAGCTGAGGCAGGGATCATAGGCCCTGACCACCGCCGACACCCGGTTGAGCACGCCTTCGCTCAGTTTGCGCTCGTGGATGAAATGTCGGGCGACCTCGTCGACGCTTTTGCCGATCGCCAGATTGTTGTGGCCGGTGGCGACGATCAGGTTGGCCCAGGTGATCGCACCGGCCTCGTTGACCTTGTAGTGGTGGATCAGCATGCCGCGCGGCGCCTCGGCGATGCCGACGCCTTCGAGCGCGTTGACCCCGGCGCGTGCCCTGACATGGGTATCGAGGATGGACGGAGCGTCCAGCAGCGCTTCCAGGCGCTCCAGCGCATAGACGATTTCGACCAGCCTGGCGTAGTGGAAGTGGAAGGAACTTTGCACCACCTTGCCGAAACGCTGGTGGTATTCGGCAAATTCCGCGTCGGCCTCCGGCGAGCCGCAGTGGGTGGCGACGTTCAGCCTGGCGAGCGGACCAACCCGGTAGATGCCAGCGGGGTGGCCGTGCGGCTTGAAGTACGGCGCCTTCAGGTACGAGTTCGCTAGCGTGGCCTCGCCGATATAGCTGCCGTAGTCTTCGGCCGGCATGGCCGGGACCACGACCTTGCCCTCCGCGTCGATGAAACGCACCGAGCCGTCATAGAGCTGCAGTCCGCCGTCGGCATCGGTGAGACCGGCGTACATCGTCGGGCAATTGCCGAAATGCGCGATCTCGTCGGGGAAATCGTCGACCACGCTCTTGAAGAAGGCGAAGGTCCGGCGGGTGATGGCCTTGGCCTCGGGCAGACCGGCGAGGATGCGGTCGCGTACCGCCGGATCAAGCGGTGCGTTGACGCCGCCGGGCACGATCCACGACGGATGGATGCGCTCCTTCGCCAGGCCCTCGATCACCTGCTGACCGAATTTCCGCAGCGCGATGCCGTCGCGTGCCATGTAGGGATGGTCTTCCAGCACGCCAATGATGTTACGCCGCTCCGGCGGACTATCGAAGCCGAGGAGAAGATCCGGGGCGGAGAGATGGAAGAAGCTCAGCGCGTGGCTCTGGATGATCTGGCCGCAATGCAGGGCTTCCCTGAGCTTTGCCGCCGTCGGCGGGATGCGCACGCTCATGATGGCGTCGCAGGCCTTGGCCGAGGCGAGAAGATGGCTGATCGGGCAGATGCCGCAGATGCGCGCGGTGATCGACGGCATCTCGTAGTAGGGCCGCCCCTCGGTGAATTTCTCGAAGCCGCGCACCTGGGTGACGTGGAACGCCGTCTCGACCACCCGATCGTCATCATCGAGCTGGATGGTGATCTTGGCGTGACCTTCGATGCGCGTCACCGGATCAATGACGATCTTCCTCATGGCGGCCTCCTCGCGTCAAGCGCCCGAAACGTGCAAAGCGGCTTTCGGACAGGCGCCTGACGGAAATTGAAAAAACGGCATGGCATGGCCCCACCGGATCGAACTCGCGTCAGCCGAAGCGGGCGCTGGATTTCAGATCGGGGACGCGGCCCTCCAGCAGTTCCTTGATGACGAACAGGATCAGCCTTGCGGACGGCGGACAGCCGGGCAGGTGCAGATCGACCTTCACCACGTCGTGCAGCGGCAGCGCCTGCTTCAACAGCGCCGGCACCACCTCGGTCGGGATACCCTTGCCGGTGTCGGCACCTTCCACATAGACCCGTTCCAGGATGGTCTTGACCGCGATCGGGTTGCGCATCGCCGGCACGTTGCCGGTCACGGCGCAATCGCCGAGCGCCACCAGGATGTGGCTGTTGCGCCTGATCAGTCGGATCTTCTCCAGATCGTCCTGGTTGGAGACCGCGCCCTCGACGATGGCGACGTCGACGTCCTGGGGAAACTCCTGCGCATCGACCAGCGGCCCGTAGACAAGGTCGATCAGCGGAGCGACGGCGACGAGCGCCTCATCGATGTCCAGGAGCGACATGTGACAACCGGAGCAGCCGTCGAGCCACGTCGTGGCCAGCCTTGCCTTCGTCATGACGCCGCTCCCTTCTTCATGGCCAACCGGGCGACGGCGGAGTTGCTGCGGGTCATTTCTTCGACCCCGTAGCCCTTCTCGACCAGCGCGCCGGTGGGGCAGACCTGGACGCATTTGCCGCAACTGGTGCAGGCTTGCGAGTCGCCCCACGGCTGGTCGAGTTCGGCCACCACGCGCGAACCGATGCCGCGGCCGCCGATATCCCAGACATGCGCGCCCTCGATTTCGTCGCAGACGCGCACGCAGCGACTGCACAGAATGCAGCGGTTGTGGTCGAGGACGAAGCGCGGATGCGACACGTCCACCGGCAGCCGCGGCGAGTTATAGGGGTAGCGGACGTAGGTGACGCCCAGGCTCATGGCCAGGGCCTGCAACTCGCAATGGCCGTTGGAGACGCAGACGGCGCAAACGTGGTTGCGCTCGACGAACATCAGTTCCAACGCCAGGCGGCGGTGCCGGACAAGGCGATCGGACGTCGTGGTCACGGCCATGCCGCGCTGGGCCGGCGTGGTGCAGGCGGGCAGCAGGCGATCGACGCCCGCCACTTCGACCAGGCACAACCGGCACGATCCGGCGGGGCTCACCCCTTCCATGTGGCACAGCGAAGGGATCACTTTGCCATTCGCCTCAGCCACCTCGAAGATGGTCTGTCCCTCCGTGGCGGTGCACAGCACACCGTCTATTCGCACAGTGATCTGAGAAGGCACGGCAGCTTCTCCTTAAATGTGGCTATCGGTGTGGCTGCTGTTTTCGCGGATGTCGCACCTCAGGCAGCGGGCTGCCTCGTGCGCGGCCTCTTCGGGCAACAGGGTCTGCACCGCCTCGGTGAAGGTGCGGGCCCGCGTCTGGGCCGGCAGATCGCGGCCGCGATGGCGGCGGCAGGGATCGGGGTCCGGGGTGGCGTGGTCGTAGGAGAACTGCGGCAGGATGTCGTCGAAACGCTCCCCGCCGCTGAGCCGGCCGTCGATATGGCGCGCCGCCTCCTTGCCGTAGCCCATGGCGTTGGAGATGTTGGACGCCCCGGTGACGAGATCGCCGCCGGCATAGAACTTCTCGCGGCTGGTCTCGAGCGTGTAGCGATTGACGTCGAGCATGCCGCCTTCCTTCAGGCTCAGGCCCGAGGCGCGGCAGAAGTCGCGGTCGACCGCCTCGCCCACCGCCAGGATGACGCTCGAGCAGCGGATCATCCGCACCTCGTCGGTCGGGATCGGGCGGCGGCGGCCGGAGGTATCGAACTCGCCGAGCCGGGTCTTGACCACCTCGATGCCCTTCACCTCGCCGTGCTCGCCGACGATGCGGTGCGGTGCGGCCAGGAACTGGAAGCGCACGCCTTCCTGTTCCGCGGCCTCCACCTCCTCCTCGATCGCCGGCATGTCCTTGCGCTCGCGCCGATAGATGACGGTGGCCGTCGCACCGAGGCGGATGGCGGTGCGGGCGGAATCGATCGCCGCATTGCCGCCGCCGATCACCGCGACGTGGTGGCCGAGGTGCATCGCCTCACCGGTCGCCACGCCTTCGAGGAACGGCAGGGCGGGACGCACGCCGGCCAGTTCGGTGCCGGGCAGATAGACCCAGGATTCCTTCCAGGTGCCGATCGACAGGAACACCGCGTCGAAGCCGGCGTCCAACTCGTTCAACGACACGTCCTCGCCGACGAGGGCGTTGAACACGAACTTGACGCCGAGGCGGCGGATGATTTCGATCTCGCGGTCGAGCACCGCCTTCGGCAGACGATATTCGGGAAGCGCGTAGCGCAGCATGCCGCCCGGTTCGGCGTGGGCCTCGAACACGGTCACCTCATGGCCCAACAGCGACAGGTAGAACGCCGCCGTCAGTCCGGCCGGACCGGCACCGACCACCGCCACCTTGCGCCCGCTCGACGGCAGCCGGCGGGCGGCAATGCGCGCCGCTACTCCGTCGAACGCGTCGGTCAGCAGCACCCGGTCGGCGATGATGCGATGCACCTCGCGCATGTTGACCGCCTCGTCGAGCGTCGCGCGCCGGCAGCGGTTGTCGCAAGGGTGCTGGCAGACCCGCCCTGTGGAGGCAGGAAGGGGATTGTCCATGATCACCGACAGGAATGCGTCGTCGAGCCGGCCTTCCTTGTACAGTTGCAGGAAGCGCGGGATGTTCATGTGCAGCGGGCAGGAATTCTCGCACGGCGACAAGGCGAGGTCCTGGCAGGTGCCGGCGCGGCAGCGCTTGGCGCGGATGTGGTCCTCGAACTCGTCGTGGAAGTGCCTGAGCGTGGTCAGCAGCGAATTGGGCGCGGTCTGACCCAGCCCGCACAGCGAGGTTTCCTTGATCATGCGGCCAAGTTCGTCGAGGTCGGCGAGATCCTCCTCGCGCCCCTGCCCCTTGGTGATGCGGGTCAGGATCCTGAGCGCCTTGTCGAGCCCGACCCGGCACGGCGTACACTTGCCGCAGGATTCGGACCGGGTGAACTGGATGAAGTAGCGGGCGACGTCGACCATGCAGTTGTCTTCGTCCATCACCACCATGCCGCCCGAACCCATGATGGCGCCGAGACGCCCAAGCGACTCGTAGTCGACCGGGGTCTCGAACAGGTCTGGCGGAATGCAGCCGCCCGACGGACCGCCGGTTTGCACCGCCTTGACCGGCTGGCCGTTGAGGCTGCCGCCGCCGACCGCGTGGACGAAGCTGCCCAGCGGCGTGCCGAGCGGCATTTCAACGAGGCCGGTGTTCCTGATCTTGCCGACCAGCGAGAACACCTTGGTGCCGGCGGACGCGCCGTTGCCGGTCTCGGCGAACCAGGCCGGGCCGCAGGCGATGATCGGGGCGATGTTGAACCAGGTTTCGACGTTGTTGATGTTGGTCGGATAGCCCCACAGGCCCTTCTGGGCCGGGAATGGCGGGCGCGGGCGCGGACGGCCGGCGCGCCCTTCAAGCGAGGCGATCAGCGCGGTCTCCTCGCCGCAGACGAAGGCGCCGGCGCCCTCAACCACGTCGATGTCGAAGGCGAAGCCGCGACCCAGGATGTCCTTGCCCAAGAGGCCGTAGTCGCGGGCCTGCGCGATGGCGTGGTTCAACTGATGGACGGCGAGCGGATATTCGGCGCGGATGTAGATGACGCCGTCGGTCGCGCCGGTGATATAGGCGCCGATCGCCATGCCCTCGATCAGCGCATGCGGATCGCTTTCGATCTCGTTGCGGTTCATGTAGGCGCCGGGATCGCCCTCGTCGGCGTTGCAGATGAGAAATTTCCGCTCGGCCTGCGCCTTCCTGAGGAACTCCCATTTCAGCCCGGTGGAGTAGCCGGCGCCGCCGCGGCCCCTGAGGCCCGATTCCTTGATCTGCTCGTTGGCCGCTTCTGGCGTGCCGTCGATCAGCACCTTGTAGAGCGCCTGATAGCCGCCGACGGCGACATATTCCTCGATATCGTCGGGATTGATCAGCCCGGCGTTCCTCAAGACGATCTTCTTCTGCCCCTTGAAGAACGGAATCTCGTTCCACAGCGGAATCTCGGGGAAGCCGTTGCCGTAATGCACGTGCGAGGTCAGATGGTTCCACTTCTCGATCCGGCACAGCGCCAGATTGGCGGTGACCGTCTTGGCGGCGAGATCGTCGAGGATCCGCTCCACGTGGTTGACCCTGACCCGGTGCAGGATGACCAGCGGCTGGCCCGGCAGGCGGACGTTGACCAGCGGTTCCTCGGCGCAGAAGCCGAAGCAGCCGGTGCGGACCAGATCGATGTCGAGCCCGCGCTGGCCGATCGCCTCGGCAAATGCGTGCATCACCGCCTCGGCGCCGTTGCCCGACCCGCAGGTGCCCATGCCGACGGCGATGCGCGGCCGCGGCGGCATCAACTTGGCGAGGCCGGCGCCGTGCACGGCGTTGAAGCCGGCGAGATCCCGAATGGCGGTCATGGCAGCAGGTCTCCCTGATCGAGAGCGCCAAGCTCCTTGAGCAGCGAACGCTCGTTCATATGTCCGAAAATCGTGTGGTTGACCTCGACCACCGGCGCCAGCGCGCACTGGCCGAAACAGGCGACCGTCCTGAGCGTGGTCCGTCCGTCCGCCGTGGTGACCGACAGGGCTTCCATCTCGCCGTCCTGGCCCTGCGCCAGCCCGAGGCTCATCATCGCCGTCTCCAGCAGGTCGCGCGAGCCGCGCGTATGGCAGGCGGTGCCGCGACAGATGCACACCGAGTTCCTGCCTTGCGGCTCCAGGCTGAACAGCGCGTAGAAGGTGACGACGCCATAGATGCGCGACAGGGGGATCGCCGTCTTCGCCGCTATGTATTCGAGCACCGCCGTTGGCAAGTATTGCGCTGGCTGATGCTCCTGCACCTTCTGCAGGATGCCGAGCAGGGCACCTGGGCGGCCGGTACGCTCGGCGATGATGGTGTCGACGAACGCCTGATCGAAGGTCTGGGATCGTTGCGGGACGGCACTTTGCATTGGTCATCTCCCTCACTGACGCGCGGCCGATTCGGATCGAGATAACGGACACAGCGAAAGCCAAACGGGCGAGTATTCCCTAGGTATTTACGACACAGGACCGAACGCGCCAAAATACAAACAACCTGTGACTGATAAAAGCAGGAACACGCGACAAATGACTTGATGCTGAAAAGAGGATTCGCCCACTTTTACCAAATTGTTGTACGTATGTCTGGGCGACGTCTTGGAAGGTGCGAGCCATACGGGGAATATCGTGTCGCGTATGGCTGATCAGCGTGACCGGTCCGGCACAGACCGGTCTAGCCCCCGAGCGGGGCGCCGCATCGCTTCCGGATAGAGTGACTGCCGCGCATCATGTTCGGCCTCCCCGGTCGTACGGTCCGGCCGCGGTTCACCCGCCACCGTGCCGTCGTTCATTTTCATCCGAACGAGCGCGCACGAGGCCAGCGCACAGTATGGGCGGCTCCCATCGGACATTCTTTGAGGTGACGCATACTCGTCGGCCTTGTTTGCAAGAAAGGTAACCGAATTCGAGTCTGCCGGTAATTTGGGGTGGTGACGTATGCCGGCGATCAGCTGATCGACTTCATCTATCAAGACGCGACCGTCGGAACCGGTCGCATTACAGGCACTTAGCCGCAATATGGACGACGAGTGCGCGATGTTCGGGACCGAAGTACAGGGCCTCGGCGTCCCGAAATTCGATCCATCCGGAATGCTACCTAGCCGGGATTTCGTGCCTCGTGGCGAACGACGTGCCGCGCGTCGCATCGGCGCCACGGCCGAGATAGGCCGAGATCACCCGGGGATCGCCGGCCAGAACATCGGCCGGGCCCTCGAGCCCGACCCTGCCGAGTTCGAGCACATAGGCATAGTCCGCCACCCGCAGCGCCGCCCGGGCGTTCTGTTCAACCAGCAGGATCGACACGCCGGCGGCTCTCAGCCCCTCGATCATGCGGAACAGCTCCCGGACCAGCAACGGCGCCAGCCCGAGGCTCGGTTCGTCGAGCATCAGCAGCCGCGGCCGGCCGATCAGCGCGCGGCCGAGCGCCAGCATCTGCTGTTCGCCGCCCGACAGCGTCTCAGCCGCCTGCCGCCGCCGCTCCCACAGGCGGGGAAAGCGGGCATAGACGTCGTCAAGTGCCTTGGCGCGATCGAAGCCCGCGTCGCGGCGGCGGCGGAAGGCGCCAAGGACGAGATTGTCCTCGACCGTCATCGGGCCGAACAGCGCCCGCGTCTCCGGCACCAGCGACAGGCCCCTGGCGATCATGCGGTCAATCTCCGGCCGTTCGATCATCTCGCCGTCGACCGAAATTGTGCCCCTCGATGGCAGCAGGCCGATCAGCGCCGACAACAGCGTGGTCTTGCCGGCACCGTTAGGGCCGATCACCGTGACGATCTGGCCTTCGCCGACCGTCAGGTCGACCTCGCTCACCGCTTCGATGTCACTATGCGCCACCGAGAGCTTGCTCACCTGCAGCAGCGGCGTTGACGTCGTCATTCGGCTCCCCCGAGATAGGCCTCGATGACGGCCGGATTGACCCGGATCTCTTCCGGCGTACCGGCGGCGATCGTCTCGCCGAAATCGATGACAACGATGCGGTCGGCCAGCCCCATGACAAAGTCCATATCGTGCTCGACCAGCAGGATCGCCATGCCTTCGGCCTTCAGCTGGCGCAGCAACCGGGCGAGCGCCTGCTTCTCCTGAAAGCGCAGTCCGGCGGCCGGCTCGTCGAGGAGGAGGACGCAGGGGTCGGAGGCGAGCGCGCGGGCGATCTCCACCAGCCGATGCTGGCCGAGCGCCAAGCTGCCGGCCTTGATCGCCAATTGGTCGCCTAAGCCGACGCGGGACAGCTGGTGGGCCGCCTCGGCGAGGAGCCGCGCCTCCTCGGCCCGATCGAGCCGCAGCATGGAGGCGAGAACGCCGTTGCGGCCACGGGTATGAGCGCCGACGGCGGCGTTCTCCAGGACGCTCATGCCGCGGATCAGCCGGACGTGCTGGAAGGTGCGGGCCAGTCCGTTGGCGGCAAGCGACCGGGCCGTCAGCCCGTGGATGCGTCGCCCGAGGAAGCGGACCTCGCCGGACGTCGGCCGGTCGACGGCGGAGAGCTGGTTGAACAGCGTCGATTTGCCGGCGCCGTTCGGCCCGATCAGCGCCAGGATCTCGCCGCTTGCGACCGACAGCGACACCTCGTTGTTGGCGACGAGCCCGCCAAAGCGGCGGGTGATCGAATCGGCTTCAAGCACGACTTCGCCCGGCAGCGGCATGTAGCGACGCGGAAGCTCGCCGACGGCGCGACGGCGCGCCTGCGGTCTCCACAGCCGCTTCGGCACCAGCCGGGCGAGCGCCCCGGCGATGCCGGTCGGCGTCTTCTGCAGAATGACGACGATGGCAAGGCCGAAGACGATGGTTTCGAAATTGCCGGTGCGGCCGAAGAGATGCGGCAAGACATCCTGCAGCCATTCGCGCAAGACGACCACCACGCCGGCGCCAATGATGGCGCCGGGGACGCGGTTGACGCCGCCGATCAGCGCCATGAACAGGAAGTCGATGCCCGCCTGGGTGCCGAAGGGAGCCGCGGCGACGAAGCGCTGGGTGTAGGCATACAGCCAGCCAGCGACCGCGGCAAACAGCGCGGCGACGAGAAAGGCCGTCATCTTGGCGGAAAACGTGTTGACGCCCATGGACTCGGCCATCAGCTGGCCGCCGCGCAACGACCGGATGGCACGACCGCTGCGAGAATCCAAGAGGTTGGCGGTCACCAGCACGGCAAGGATCACCGCGCCCCAGATCAGCCAGTAAAGCGATGCCGCGTCGGAAAACGTCAGGCCGGCGAGATGAAGCGCCGGGATGTCGCTGATCCCGCCGAAACCGCCGAACAGTTCCGTCGTGCCGAACAGGTAGTAGAACGACAGGCCCCAGGCGATGGTGCCGAGCGGCAGATAGTGGCCGGAAAGCCTCAGCGTCACCGCGCCGAGGACGCTCGCGACGATCACCGTGGCGACCAGCCCGAGGAGGAGGCCGCCGAGCGGCGAGCCGGCGAGGAGCGACAGTCCGGGCGGCAGGTTGGCGGCCGGCACCGTCGCGATGACCGCAGCCGAATAGGCGCCGACGCCGACGAAGGCCGCCTGGCCGAATGAGGTCATGCCGGCGACGCCGGTCAACAGCACCAGCCCCAAGACGGTCAGCGACGCCAGCCCGATATTGTTGGCCAGCGTCAGTTGATACGGCGTGAGCAGCGCCGACATCAACCCGAGCGCGGCGACGGCGGCGGCGATGCCGGTGACCGGCGAGGCAAGCAGTCGGCGCATCACTCGTCGTCCCCGACGCTTGGCTGCCGCAGCGAGCGCCACAGCAGCACCGGCAGCAGCAGGGTGAAGACGATGATCTCCTTGTAGCTCGAGGCCCAGAAGGTGGAGAACGACTCCGCCTGTCCGACCATCAGTGCGCCGAGCGCGGCGACCGGATAGCTCGACATGGCGCCGATGATGGCGCCGACAAAGCCTTTCAACGAGATGAGGAAGCCGCTGTCGTAGTAGATCGTGGTGATGGGGGCGACGACGATGCCGGAGACCGCGCCGATGAGGGCTGCGAGCGTCATCGAGGTGCGGCCGGCGAATACCGGCGAGATGCCGACGAGTTCGGCCCCTAAGCGATTGAAGGCGGCAGCCCTGAGCGCCTTGCCCCACAGGCTGGTTTCGAAGAACAGCCAGAGCGCGACGGTGAGAGCCGCCGAGACGCCGATCACCCATAGCGTCTGGCTGGCGATGATCGCCGGCCCGAGCTGTACGACGCTGTCGGAGAACGGCTCGGTGCGCGCGCCTTCCGGACCGAAGATGAGGAGGCCGCCGCCGATCAGCGCCACATGCACCGCAATCGCCACCATGAGGAGGACGAGCGACGGCGCCGAGGCGATCGGCTGAAAGAACACGCGATAGATGAGCGGTCCGAGCGGGACGACGGTCAGCAGCGCGAAGCCGATCTGCACCAGAAGGCCGAGATGATCGAAGGGCACCGACAATCCCAGGCCGACGACGAAGAGGCCATGCGCGGCGAGCGCCAGCGATGTCCGCGGCACGGTCCAACGGCGATGCCGCTGCCGCTCGGCGACGATATCCATGGCGAGAGCGACCAGCGCGAGACCAAACACCAGCACGCCGAGCCTGACCGGACGGCCGCTTTGCATCGCCGCCATGGTCAGGGCGGAGAAGGTGACGAATTCCCCCTGCGGCACCAGCAGGATGCGCGTCACCGAGAACACCAGGATGATGGACAGCGCCAATAGCGCGTAGATCGCGCCGGAGGTCATGCCGTCCTGGCCGAGCATGAGCGCGATTTGCCCGTTCATCGCCTGCCATCCCTCGCCACGGAACCGGGCGGCGGCGCCTTGGCCGCTGTCGGGCGCATGCGGCTGGAGCCCCTTGTCACTTCAACAGATGGAACTGGCCGCCGGAGACGGTCAGCAGTTCCAGCCCGCGGACATCGAAGCCGCTGTGATCCTCGGGCGTCATGTTGTAGACGCCCTGGGCACCGACGAGTTCCTTGGTCGCCTCCAAGGCATCGCGCAAGCCAGCGCGGAATTCCGGCGTACCGGGCTTGCCCTGCTTCAGCGCATCCGGGATCGCCTGTTCCAGCAGCAGTCCGGCGTCGAGCACATTGGCGCCGAAGGTTGCCGGCTTCACCCCATAGAGCTTCTGGTAAGCCGCGATGTAGTCGACCGCGATCTTCTTGGCCGGGTTCCAGTCCGGGATCTCGTCGAGCACCAGCATGCCGGAGCCGGCCAGGATGGTGCCTTCGACTTTTCTGCCGCCGAGCTTCAGAAACTCCTGCAGCGCCGCGCCATGCGTCTGATAGATCTTGCCGTGATAGCCGACGTCGACCAGCGTCGTTTCCGGCAGGACGGAGGACGAACCGGGCGCGCCGATCAGCACCGCGTCGGGCGACTTGGAGGTGATCTTCAACCCCTGCGCCATCAGGGACGTATCCTGGCGGGTGAAGCGCTCCTCGGCGACCACGGCGATGCCCTTGGCCTTGGCGGCGTCCTTCAGCACCTTGGCCCAGGTATCGCCGTAGGCATCCGATGTGCCGATGAAGCCGACGGTCTTCACCCCGGTCTTCACCATGTGCGACACCAACAAATCGGCGACCAGCCCGTCGTTCTGCGTCGTCTTGAACACCCACTTCTTCTTGGCGTCCATCGGCAACACCGCCGAGGCGGAGCCGACGGGCGCCAGCATCGGCACACCGTTCTCGGCGGCAAAGCCGATGACGCCGAGCGCATTGGGCGAACCGGAGGGGCCGATGATGGCGTCGACCTTGTCTTCCAGCACCAGCTTCTTGAACGCCGTCACGGTCGCAGTGGGGTCGGAGGCGTCGTCGAGCGAGATATACTCGATCGTCTCGCCGCCGGCCGTCTTCGGCAAGAGCGGCACTGTGTTCTTTTGCGGGATGCCGACGAGCGCGATCGGCCCGGAAGCCGAGGTGACGACGCCGATCTTCACGCCGGCCAGGGCGGGCGAAACGAGCGCCACGGCGAGTGCGAGCGACAGGGCGAGAGGTCTCATGGCCGGCATCGGGTTTCTCCAGGGTCGACCACGCTTAGCCACATAGCCGCATGAGGGAAAGGCCAAAATCGGCATGCCCGAACGAATGCGGATGCCGGGGTCGCCCGGCGCTCGGCGCCGTGCCCGCGGTCATCCGCCTCACAGTCCGACCTGGTCGGCCAATCCCTTCAACAGCGTCTCCGAGCGGTTGAGCGCGGCGTGCTCGACCGCGTCGAGATCCGGCACGATGTCGACAATGACGCCGCGGGCGCCGATGACGCGCGGGATCGAGCCGACGACAGCGTCGACGCCGGCGATCGACGGCGTCAGGATGGAGACGGAGAACACGTCGCGCTGGTCGTTGGCAATGGCGCGGATGATGCGAGCCAGCCCGGCGCCGATGCCGTAGTAGGTCGCGCCCTTGCCGGCGATGATGCGGTAGGCGGCATTGCGGATGTTGCTATCCATTTCGGCACGCAGGTCGCCGGTGATCGGCCGGCCGATCTGCTCGGCAAAGTCGAGAAGAGAGATAGCGCCGACATGCACGTTCGACCACGCCAGCACTTCCGAATCGCCGTGCTCGCCAAGCACATAGGCATGCACCGCCTGCGGCGAGACGCCGAGGTGGCCAGCGAGCAGACTACGGAAGCGCGCGGTGTCGAGGATGGTGCCGGAGCCGATGACGCGGTGCGGTGGCAGCCCGGACAGTTTGGTGGCGATATACGTCATGATGTCGACCGGATTGGCCGCCACCAAGAGGATCGTCTCGGGTGCCTGGGTCAGCACTTCGCCGACGATCTTGCGGAACACTTGCGCGTTGCGTCCCAGAAGTTGCAGCCGCGTCTCGCCCGGCCTCTGGCCGACGCCGGCTGCCAGCACCACGACGCCGGCACCGGCAAGGTCGGCATAGCTGCCGGCGCGAATGACGCTGGCCGAATTGAACGGCACGGCGTGCGCAATATCCTCGGCCTGGGCGATGGCGAGCGCCGAATTCAGATCGATCAGCACGATCTCGCTGGCGATGCCCGATAGTGCCAGTGCATATCCGGCGGTCGATCCCACCATGCCCGCCCCGACGATGCCAACCTTCATGCCTGCCTCCTGCCGTTCGACCTGCAGGAGTTCAATCGATGCGCGATCGATCGGTCAAGGGCGGGGCGGCCGGCCGCCGAAGCATATCGGCGGCGGAGGCGATCGGCGCGGCATGCTGCGGCGCAATCGCGGCGGCGCCGGGACGCGCGCCTCAGGCGGCGCCGACCCGGGCGAGGAAGCCGTCGATGGTGTCGGAAATGTCGGCGGCCGAGCGGTTGACCGACTGGAAGGCCGCCATCAGCCGCTGCGCCACTTCCGCCGTCTCCTTGACCGCAGTCGTCAGTTCGACCACCGCCCCGGAGGTTTCCTCGGTGCGGCTGGAGGCGGCCATGGCGTTGCGCGAAATCTCCTGGGTGGCGGCTTCCTGCTCGATCATCGCCGAGGCGATGGCATTCGACGCCTCGTCGGCCGACTTCATGGTCGAAACGATGCCGCGTACCGCCTGGACCGTATCCTCGGTGGTCTTCTGGATCTCGGCGATCTGCCGGGCGATCTCCTCGGTCGCCTTGCTGGTCTGGTTGGCCAGCTGCTTGACCTCGCTCGCCACCACGGCAAAGCCGCGACCAGCCTCGCCGGCGCGCGCCGCTTCGATGGTGGCGTTGAGCGCCAGCAGATTGGTCTGTTCGGCGATCTCGTTGATGAGGCCGACCACCTTGCCGATCTGATCGGCCGACCGGGCGAGCTGGGCGATCTTCACGTCGACCGAGGCGGCCGATTGACTGGCCTTGCCGACCACGTTGGAGGCTGCGCCGACCTGCCGGCCGATCTCGCCGATGGAGGCCTGCATCTCCTCGGCCGCCGCCGCCACGGTGGTGACGCCGGACATGGCGTCATGCGCGGAAGAGGCCGCGCCGGACGCGCGTTCGGCGGCACCGGATGCCAGTTTCGCCAGATTCTGCGCGCTCTGCTGCACGGTTCGGGTCTCGTCGGCGAGCGATGTCATCAACGTCTCGATGGCGCCGCGGAACGACATGATCATCGACTGCACGTCGTCGGCGCGGTGGCGGCGGGCCAGTTCGTCCGCTGCATGCTCCTGGCCGAGCTTGGTGCGATCGATGGCATTGTCGCGGAACACCCTGAGCGCATCCGCCATATGGCCGATCTCGTCATTGCGGCCGTTCGCTCCGAAATGCACGTCGAGTTCGCCGCTGGCCAGCCGCCGCATCGATTCCGTCATCTTGGCGATCGGCCGGGCGATGATGCGGGTGAGCGTCCATCCGACGATGATGGCGAACAGGATCGCCAGGCCGACAATGACGCCCGCCTGGATCAGCGCCTGTCTCTCACTGGCGACGGCGCCGTCCGCCTCGGCGGCGATGGCCTCGCCGATCTTGGCAATCACCGCATTCGCCTCAGTACGGGCCGTCTTGGCCGCCGTGTCGAAGGCGGCAACCTGCTTGACGAGCCCCTGGAAGGAGTCGTCGAGATCGCCCATCGCATCGGCGAGCGGCTTCTTGCGTGGGCTGTCGAGCTTGTCGGTTTCGGCACGGACGGCGGCGAACATATCCTGGAAGGCCTTGCGGTCGTCGTCGCGCCGCGTCAGCACGTACGTGCGCATGGCGAGCCGCAACATCTGCGCATCGGCCGTAACCTGCTTGCCGGTGGCCAGCAGCGCGCTTGCCTTGGCCGCGACCGCGGGATCGCTGGCCTCTTTCAACGCCGCGGTGGCGTCGTCCTGGATCTTGCCGGCGACATCGGTGATGCCGTCGAACTTCGATGCGCGGGTCGACTGCAACGAGTCGATCTCGTTGAACGCCTTCCACAGCGCGGTCGCCGATTTGCGCAATTCGCCGAGCGGCACCTGACGGAAGGCGGCGCCTTCCATGCCGCCGAGCAGGACGTTGGCCTCGACCAAAGCCTGCTGCGCGCTGGTGATGATCTCGGAATCGGATCCGATGGAGAACCGGCTGAGGTTCTGCGCAGCGTCGCTGACTTTCACCAGGATCTGGGCGCTGGCGCTGGTCCGGCCGACGGTACCGCCGATCGTGAACACGCTGTTGAGACCGGAACCGGCAACGAGGACGACGAGGCAGACGAGGCACAAGGTGCCGGCGCCGATCTTGGTTCCGGTCGAGCGGAAGCGGGGAAGTCTGAGGCGTTTCATCATCCGATCCCTGGAACTTTATGTTATCGGACGAGTGTCGCGCGGAAGAGTTAATAAAGAATCAGCTAAGACACAGCTTAAAGTTAGCAATATTTCTATATGTCATTTTTAACAGATGGCTGACAGAGGCAGGCAAGCGTTGCTGCTACAGCAAAAGAAATGAACTTGCTTAAACGTTTGGACTTGCCGAAGCGATAACCCACTCAGTTATGGATCATCACGACCTGAATACACGAAACCAGCGTCAAATATCTGGTGTTGCGCGAGAATTCGCCTTTTGCAGGAGCCAGGGTTGTAGCCGCGGCACGCCTGCCTTGGCTCACCACCCCACCGCGCCGCACCGACCAGCCGTCTTAAGGCTCGGAACGACTTGGAGCGTCGCGGTCGCG
Organism: Ancalomicrobiaceae bacterium; assembly: GCA_031291595.1. GTDB lineage: Bacteria > Pseudomonadota > Alphaproteobacteria > Rhizobiales > Ancalomicrobiaceae > CAIYYN01. Next base: position 31,155 of record JARLIU010000014.1, read on the forward strand.
CTCGTAGCGGCGCTCAAGCGGGAACGGCGGCAGCCAGGATTCGCGGCGGACCGTCCAAAGCTCATAGGTCGGCATGAACTGGTCGGGAGCGTCGAGAGTGCCGAGGTTCACCTCGACTTCGTCGTCGGAGCGAGAGAACACCGACGAGCCGCAGCGCGGACAGAAGAACCGGCCGGCGTAGTCGCGCGTCTCGCCGGTGATCGTCACGGCGGTGTCGGGGAAGATCGCCGATGCGTGAAACAGCGCGCCATGATGCTTGCGGCAGTCGAGACAGTGACAGATGCCGACCCGATAGGGCGACCCCGTCGCGGCGAGCCGCACATGGCCGCACAGGCAGCCGCCGGTGAAACGGTCCATGCTGCGTCTCCTTGCGAACGCGAGGTTTCGGACATTGGCGGCGGCCCCGGTCGCCCGGAGCCGCCGATGGATCGTCAGACGATCGTCCAACCGGCGTTGGCCCGACCGGAGCGCACGGCGGCATCGATGAAGCGCACGCCGCGCACGCCGTCATGTACGGTCGGCACGCCCAATGCTGCCGGATCGGGCGCGCGCTTGTCCAGCCGGGCGGAGATGAGTTCGGCCGCATCGGCGTAGACCTGGGCGAAACCTTCGAGGTAGCCCTCGGGGTGACCGGAAGGAACGCGCGTGGCATGCGCGGCGGCGGCATTGGCGCCCGGACCGGAGCGGGTGATCAGCCGCGGCGGTTCGCCGAACGGCGTGTGCAGAAGCGTGTTCGGGCTCTCCTGCTGCCATTCGAGGCCGCCCTTCTCGCCGTAGAGGCGGATCTTCAGCGCATTGGCATTGCCGGGGGCCACCTGGCTGCACCACAGCATCCCCTTGGCGCCGCCGGCGAAGCGCATGAGGATGTTGGCATTGTCGTCAAGGGTGCGGCCGGGCACGAAGCATTCGAGATCGGCGGCCAGCGTTTCGACCTTGAGGCCCGAGATGTACTCGGCCAGATTGAAGGCATGGCTGCCGATGTCGCCGAGGCTGCCGCCGGCCCCCGAACGGGCGGGATCGACGCGCCATTCCGCCTGCTTCGAACCGGTGGCTTCGACGGCGGTGGTCAGCCAGTCCTGCGGGTATTCGACCTGCACCAGCCGCAATTTGCCGAGCACGCCATCGGCCACCATCGACTTGGCCTGCCGCACCATCGGATAGGCGGTGTAGTTATGGGTGAGCACGAAGACCAGGCCGGACTTCTCCACCAGATCGGCCAGCGCCTCGGCCTCGGCGACGGTGCGCGTCATCGGCTTATCGCAGATGACGTGGATGCCGGCGGCGAGAAACGCCCTGGCCGCCGGGAAGTGCAGGTGGTTGGGGGTGACGATCGCCACCACGTCGATGCAATCGGGCCGCGCCGCTTCCATTCGCGCCATGTCGGCGAAGTCGGCATAGGCACGATCGGGGGCGATCAGCAGGTCGTCCGCACTCGCCAGAGCCCGCTCCGGATCGGAGGAGAGCGCGCCGGCGACCAGTTCGTAGCGGTCGTCAAGCCGGGCGGCAATGCGATGCACGGCGCCGATGAAGGCGCCGCGGCCACCACCGACCATGCCGAGCCTGAGCCGGCGGCGGGCGGTTGCGGTCGATGAAGCCTCGATGGTCATGGAACTCTCCCTGGAGCATTGCCTCGAGCAAAGCCGCAGCAATGCTCTCATCAGTTGCTGTCACGCATGTTCTTGTCCGAAAAGTCTGCAACTTCTCGGGACTATGCTCAAGCCAGACCGAGGATCCGGCGGTTCGTCGACAGATCGGTGCCGGCGCCGGCGAAATCGTCGAAGGCTTTTTCCGTCACGCGGATGATGTGGTCATGGATGAAGGGGGCACCCTCCGCCGCGCCCTGCTCCGGGTGCTTCAGGCAGCATTCCCATTCGAGCACCGCCCAGCCGGCGAAATCGTACTGTGCCAGCTTGGAGAAGATCGAGGCGAAATCGACCTGCCCGTCGCCGAGCGAGCGGAAGCGGCCGGCACGGTTGACCCACGGCTGATAACTGGAATAGACGCCCTGCCGCCCGGACGGATTGAACTCGGCGTCCTTGACGTGGAACATCCTGATGCGATCGTGGTAGATGTCGATGTAGTCGAGATAGTCGAGCTGCTGCAACACGAAGTGGCTGGGATCATACAACAGATTTGCGCGCGGGTGATTGCCGACACGTTCCAGGAACATCTCGTAAGTCACGCCGTCATGCAGATCCTCGCCGGGATGGATTTCGTAGCAGACGTCGACGCCCGACGCGTCGAAGGCATCGAGGATCGGCTTCCAGCGCTTGGCCAATTCGTCGAACGCGGTCTCGATCAGACCGGCCGGGCGTTGCGGCCACGGATAGAGATACGGCCAGGCCAGCGCACCGGAGAAGGTGGCATGCGCCGTGAGCCCAAGGTTTTCGGAAGCTTTCGCCGCCTTCAGCATCTGCTCGACCGCCCACGCCTGCCGCGCCGCCGGATTGCCGTGCACGCTCGCCGGGGCAAAGCCGTCGTACATCAGGTCGTAGGCTGGATGGGTGGCCACCAGTTGGCCCTGCAGATGAGTGGCAAGCTCGGTCACTTCGACGCCGGCGTCCTTGAGGATGCCCTTGACCTCGTCGCAATAGATCTTGCTGGTCGAGGCCGTGTCGAGATCGAACAGCCTTCCGTCCCAGGCCGGGATCTGCACCCCGGTATAGCCGAGGTCCGCCGCCCAGCGGGCGATGCCCGGCAATGTATTGAATGGTTCGGTATCGCCGGCGAACTGGGCAAGAAAGATCGCCGGGCCCTTGATCGTTTTCATGGGATCACTCCAGGTGGATGGGATTTCGCGCAGGCAGGCGGAGCGAGCGTGCCGAATTTCGGTTGTCATCCCGGCGAGATCGGCGGCAGCCGATCGAGGGGTGAGCCCTTGCGAGCGCCCGACCCGTTGGGAGGGCCGGCAGGGATCCAGACCATCAGTTCAACGGAAGAAAGTCTGGATTCCCTTCCCCTCGGGCCGTTCGGCCATCGGCCGGGAATGACACCGTGCCTCGGATGATCTCCCAGGTCTGCGGCAGGATGTTCGGCGATGGATCCGCCGCGACTGTCCCGCGGCGGATCCGGCATGAGCAGAGCAACCAATCAGAACGGCGAGTCCGGATAATAGAACTGCTTGGCGTTCTCGGGCGTGACCAGCGTCGCGTCGACGATGTACTGCTTCTCGAGCGGCGCATTTTCCATCATATGCTTGGCGGTCAGCTCCATGGCGTCGGCGATCATCTTCGGCGGATAGAGCACGTCGGCCGGCACGAGGACATCCTTGTCCATGACGCGCTTGACCATCTCCTTCATGCCGGCACCGCCGAGGATGAACAGATCCTTCTCGCGGCCGGCCTGCTTGACCGCCTCGATGACGCCGAGCGTGATGTCGTCGTCCTGCGCCCACACCGCGTCGATCTTCGGGAAGCGCGACAGGAAGTCCTGCATCACCTTGAAGCCGTCGTCACGGTTCCAGTTGGCGTATTTGGAATCCAGCACCTTGATGTCGGTCTTCTTGACGATGTCCATGAAGGCATCGAAGCGCTGATTGTCGATGACGGTCGGAATGCCGCGCAAGATGACGATGTTGCCCTTGCCGCCCATCTTCTTGACCATGAAGTTGGCCGAGTTGGCGCCCATCTGCGGGTTGTTGCCGGCCACATAGAGGTCCTGGATCGACGGATCGGTGAGGCCGCGGTCGACGATGGTGATCCACTTGCCGGCGTTCTTGACCTGGCGGACGGGTTCGGTCAGCGGCGCGGATTCGAACGGCAGGATGACGAGCGCGTCGATCTTGCGGACCTGCACCAGATCTTCCAGATCGTTCGCCTGGCGGGTGGCGTCGCCGGCGGTGACGAGGGCGATCGACAGGTCCGGGTATTTCTTTTCCAGGGCGATCTTGGCCTGCTGGGCATGCCAGTTGAGCCCACCGGCCCAGCCGTGCGTGGCCGAGGGAATCGAGACGCCGAGGACCTTCTTGTCTGCTGCGCCGGCTGGCGCGGCGGCGATCATCATGCCGACGGCCAGCGCCGCGAGGCCAATCGAAAATTTCATCGTGTCATCTCCCTGGTTGCCGCTCCCGGGATCGGGGGAGCGTTGTCGTTGTCAGTCGGGGCCGGATTGCGGTTACGGCCGTGACTTGGCATCCCGCTGCACCAGCACCGCGACGATGATGATGCAGCCCTGGATTGCGGAATTGAGATAGACGCTGATGGCGCCGGTGAGGTTCAGGATGTTGTCGATCGATGCCAGGATGATGGCGCCGGAGACGGTGCCCCAGATGCGGCCCGAGCCGCCCTTCATCAAGGTGCCGCCGATGATGACGGCGGCGATCGCTTCCAGTTCCCAGCCGAGACCGGTCGTAGCCGAGGCCGAGCCGAGCCGCGGCACGTAGAGGAACACTGCGAGCCCGACGCACAGGCCTTGCAGCGCATAGGCCGCGAGCTTGATGCGGTCGACGTGAATCGCCGAATAGCGCGCGACTTCCTCGTTCGCCCCAGTCGCCGTGACGTAGCGACCGTAGCGGGTGCGATACAGCACGATGGCGCCGATCACCGAGACCAGTGCGAACACGATGATCGGGTAGGTGATGCCGAGAACGCCGCTGTAGTAGACCGGCCGGTAGAAGCTGCGGATCTGCGAGTTCAACGACAGCGTGCCACCATCGGCGAGGTATGTGACGAGCGAGCGGAAAATCCCCATGGTGCCGAGCGTCACGATGAACGGTTCGATGCGGCCACGGGTGATGAGCAGGCCGTTGACGAGGCCGGCAAGCGCGCCGATCACCATGACGGTCAAGGTGCCGAGCAGGACGACCATCAGCGGCGGCAGGCCTTCCGGCGTCAAGGCGTTCATGACGATGATCATCACGCCGGAGACGAACGCCGCCAGCGCGCCGACGGAAAGATCGATGCCGCCGGTGGTGATGATGAAGGTGCCGCCAATGGCGATGACCCCGGTGAACGCCGTGCGGGTCAACACGTTGATGAGATTGCCGGGGGTCAGGAACACCGGGTTGACCACGGCGCCCAGCACGATCAGTGCGGCGAGCGCGATGAAGGGGCCGAGGGCCTTGAAGTCGGCGCGCCGCCGGGCGGACGACGCCCGGTTGGCCGCGTGGGATGTATCAGGCATCGGCGCCCACTCCACTCAATCCAGTTGCATAACGGACAATGTTGGTTTCATCGATCTCGGCGCCCGCAAGTGTGCCGGTAACCCGCCCCTCGCGCATGACGACGACGCGGTGGGCCAGGCCGATCAGCTCCGGCATTTCGGAGGAGATGACGATGACCGAGCCGCCGCCCTGCGCGAACTCGTCGAGAAACAGATAGATCTGGTGCTTGGTCCCGACGTCGATGCCGCGCGTCGGCTCGTCGACGATGAGGATCTTCGGCTCGACCTGCATGGTCTTGGCGAGCAGCAGCTTCTGCTGGTTGCCGCCGGACAGCGACGACACCTTCATGTCGATGTCGCCGGCCTTGATCTGATAGGTGTCGATGGCTTTGGCCGTCGCCGCCCGCTCGGCGGCCAGATCGATGAAGATCTTGCCGTAGCGGCCGAGCGCCAGCAGGGTGAGATTGGGGGTCAGCGGCTTGTCGACCAGCAGGCCGCGCTTCTTGCGATCCTCGGTCAGATAGGCGACGCCGGCCGCGATGGCGTCGTCGTAGGAGCGGATCGACCTGCCGTTGCCGGCCGTCACCTGGCCGGCGGAGCGGGAGCGCAGGCCGACGACGCCCTCCATCAGCTCGGTGCGCCCGGCGCCGATCAGCCCGGCAAAGCCGAGAATCTCGCCGCGGCGCAACTCGAACGAGGCACGCTCCACCCAGCCCGGAACGGTCAGCCCGTCGACAGCGAGAACGACCGGCGCATCATCCGGCGGCAGATGGTGCAGCGGGTACATGTCCGACATGTCGCGCCCGACCATCAGCCGGGCGATGTCGTCCGGGGTGACGGCCGCGGTTGCCTCGGTGGCGATGAAGCGGCCATCGCGCAACACCGTCACCCGGTCCGAAATCGCCTTCACTTCATTGAGCTTATGCGAGATGTAGACGACGCCGACGCCTTGGCTCCGCAGCCGGCGGATCAGGCGGAACAGCACCTCGGTCTCCGCCCCGGTCAACACCGCCGTCGGCTCGTCCATGATCAGCACGCGCACGTCACGGGAAACCGCCTTGGCGATCTCGACCATCTGCTTTTCCGAGACTGATAGCTCCGAAATACGTGCGTCCGAGTCGACCACACACTCGAGTTCGGCCAGCACCTTGACCGAAGCCCGCCGCATCGCCTCGCGATCGATGAAGCAATGCCTGACGATCTCGCGGCCGAGAAAGATGTTCTCGGCGACGGTCATGGTCTCGGCCAGATTGAACTCCTGATGGATCATCACAATGCCGAGGCGCTCGGCGATCTCGGAATCGCGCAAGGAGACCGGCTTGCCGTCGACCAGAATGGTTCCGGCCGATGCCGGCTGGTAGCCGCCGAGGATCTTCATCAGCGTGGATTTGCCGGCGCCGTTCTCGCCGACGAGCGCGTGCACTTCGCCGGCCCGAACAGCGAAATCGACGCCGAACAGCACCTGGACCGGGCCGAAGCTCTTGGCTATCCCCTGACCGGCCAGTACGCTAGCACTCATTAATTTGCCTCCCTTGGGAAATGGCGTGCCGGGCGATCCGCTGGCGGGACGGTGGCCGGGACGGCGAGAAACACGCACGAGCGGTCGCCCGAGAGGCCCCCATTTTTCTGGTTATTCATGAGGATCGCGCATAAACTCGCTGACGGCGGGCAGACCTCGCTGCACCGCGGCAACGCCTGGACATCGAAGTTCGGGGGTCCCCTGTCGGAACCTGCACTAGGTGCTCGCCAAATCCGTCCGTTCGGGCGATTGTTGCATGGCAGAACCCTCCCCTGTTCGCTTTCTGATAGGCTCCAGCAATGCTGCGTGGGACCCTATTTATTCCGCGTCAAAAATAAATTATTGTCGGCTCCCGGAATTGTCAAGGGTGTGGCCGTGCGCTAGGGGAGACCATCACGGACTGGAACCGGCCGAAGGTGTTTCCGGGTAGATCGGATCATGGCGTTCGATCCACACGGAAATTCCCCAGATTCAATGACTTGGGTGTGCACCGATCAGTCGGATCGCCTCGATTTGGCCGATGGGGAGCATCCGCAGGCGGCCGGGTGCGGGCTTCGGGACAAGGCGGGAGAGCCTCGGCATTCGGTCTTCATGCGCATAATCACTTTTGAGCGGGCTCGGAAAAAACTGCCACGATGGGTGGCCGGAGTGTGGGCTGAATGAAGACCGCCGATCCCGAATTGATGCGTGCGATCAACCGGCTCAGCGTGGTCGACACGATCCGCCGCTTTGGCCCGATCTCGCGGGTCGAAATCTGCGAGCACACCGAACTGTCGCCGACGACGGTGTCCGCCATCACCGCGGCACTGCTCGACGATGCCCTGATCATCCCGACCGCCCTCGGCGACCTGCGCGACGAAGCGACGCGGGGCCGGCCGCGGGTACAGCTGGCGCTGAACCCCGATGCCGCCCATGTCGTCGGCGTCCGGCTGACGCCCGACCAGATCACCGTCGCCACCACCAATTTCCGCGCCGACGTGCTGGAAAGCCTCACCCTGCCGGTGCGGCTCGACCGCCAGCCGGCCGGCGTCATCGCCGACCTGGTCGAAGACGGGGTGCGGCGTTCGGTGGCCGATGCCAATCTGCCGATGTCGCGCATCGCCGGCGTCTGCATCGGCCTGCCCGGCATCGTGGCGCGCGATGCCGGCATCTGCCGGCGCGGCCCGGTGTTCTCCGAGGCCAACGTGCCGCTCGGCCGCGATCTGGCGGACCGGCTGTCGGTGCCGGTCACCCTTGATGTCGACGTCAATCTCGCCGCGCTCGCCGAACATTGGTTCGGGCGCGGCCGCGACCTCGACGACTTCCTCGTCATCACCCTCGAACAGTCGCTCGGGCTCGGCGTCATCCATCGCGGCGAGGTGTTCCGCATTCCGGGTGGCCTCAGCCCGGACCTCGGCGACGTCGTCGTTGCGGGCGGAGACGGTACTCCGAAGCGGCTCGGCAGCGTCGCCTCGCTGGCGGCGATCCTCGATGAACTCGGCCGCGAACTCGGCGGCGATCATGCCGCGATCACCGGCCGGCCGGATCGCAGCGTCGCCTTGGCCCGCGACGGAGCCGAGGCCGGCGATGCCGCAGTCGCGGCGATTCTGGCGCGCGCCGGTACCACGCTCGGCATTGCCATCGCCAATCTCATCTCGCTGTTCGCACCGCCGCGTATCATCCTGACCGGCCTCGGCATCGCACTCGGCCGCTCGCTGCTCGATCCGCTGCGACAGGCCGTCCGCGACAACACGCCGGACGGGATGGACGACGTAACCGAAATCGTTCATGAAATCCGGGGCGAGGATATGTGGGCCCGCGGCGCGGCGGCGATGATGTTGCGCGACCTCTACGGCGCGCCCTGGAACACCACCGGTCCGGCCATGCGCAGGCTGGCGCGATGACGATGACCGATCAGGCAGGCAACAGAGGACAACACGGCATGCGTGAGGCGTTGATCGTCTGGGGCGGTTGGTCGCTGCATGAGCCCGAGCAATGCGCCGGGATCGTCGCCGCCGCGCTCGAAGCCGAGGGGTTCAAGGTCTACGTCGAAGGCACCACCGAGGCTTTTGCCGATCCGTCGATCCGCGAGATGAGCCTGATCGTGCCGATCTGCACCATGTGGCGGATCGAAAAGGAGGAACTGGACAATCTGATCGCGGCGGTCACCGGCGGCGTCGGGCTCGGCGGCTTCCACGGCGGCATGGGCGATTCGTTCCGCGAGAGCATCCAGTACCAGTTCATGTGCGGCGGCCAGCTGGTCGGCCATCCGGGCGACTTCATCGACTATCGCGTCAACATTGCCCGACCGGAGGATCCGATCGTCGCCGGCATCGCTGACTTCGACTATCACTCCGAGCAGTATTACATGCATGTCGACCCGGCGATCGAGGTCTTGGCGACCACGACTTTCTCCGGCGAGCACGCTGCATGGATCGACGGCGTGGTGATGCCGGTCGTCTGGAAGAAGACGCACGGCAACGGCCGGGTGTTCTACTGCGCGCTCGGCCATGATGCGGCGGAATTGCGCTCCGAGCCGACCGCCACCATCGTCAAGCGCGGACTGCTCTGGGCGGCGCGCTGAACCTGCGCTGCCCAGCGCCCCGGAGGCAATCCCATCAGCTGGCTGAACACGCGGCTGAAGTGACTTTGGTCCGAAAATCCCGCAGCCAACGCCGCAACTGACAACGGCGCCCCAGCTAGGACGAGATCGCGCGCCATCCTGAGGCGGTTGGCTTGGTCGGCATCGTGCGGGCTGAGGCCCGTATGCCGGAGATAGAGCCGCTGCAGATGCCAGGGTGAGAGCCCCGTCGTCGTCGCCAGACGTCCAAGCGTTGGCCGCTCGACGTCGGCCGCCGCGAGTTGGTGACGGACGCTGCGCACGGATCGAGGTTCCGGGCCGGGTGCAGGCATTCGTCCGAGCGTTGAGACTGCGAAGGCGACGAGGTCGCGAATTGCCGACAAATCCCCCGCCGCCAACGAGTTGAAGGCTAAGACGAAGGCTGTCGCCCAACACTCATCGACAATAAGCCCCGAGGCCGGGGCCGGGGCGCCGAAGCGCGGCGGCACGGACAGGACGCGGTGATCCGACGGACCGTCCTTCAGCACCCGGTGCGCAATCCCGGGCGCAATGACGAACCCTTGGCCGGCGATCACGTCGATGGTCGCGTGCCTGAAGGCGATGCGGCGCCGGCCGCCGTCGACGATTCCGAGGATGAGCCGCGCATGATCGTGCCACGGGGTCGATTGAACGACCCCACGGGTTTCCACGGCATCGAAGCCGCTGGCTGACCAATGACGAACGACAGGCGACATGGGCGGATCAAGCGGACGCCGGCGTAAATACGGCGAGCAGCATCATACCATCTTCTGCGGCAGCGACCGAATGCTCCTTGCCTTCGGCGATGACGACGAGAGTTCCCGGCTCGTAGTCCTGCTCCCCCTCTTGCAGCGTCATGCGGCCATGACCGGCGAGGACCAGATGCTGCTCGGTCTGCCGCTCGTGACGGTGCGGCTCCATGCGGGCGTGCGGTGCCAGCGACACGAGCAACGTCGTCAGCGCGCCCCCGCTTTCGGCCGGACCAACCAAGCGAGCGAGGCGCACGCCGGCGAAGGTGGGATGCGACGTCCAGTTCGGGCGCATGTCGACTGGCCGATCGGCACCGACCAAGTGGTTGATCACGGGTGAAGCGAACATGATCCTTCTCCTTCCGACTGCCGATCAAGATAGGACGGCACCCGGACGCAATCTTGGACGATCTTGCGGTCGTTCATCGGAGCCGCGCGTCCTCCCCGACCGACAGTGGCGCCGAGGCCCTTGCGACAGCAGAACGCAGACCGGCGCGCTTCATCAGTCAACACCGTCAGTCGCGCGCCAGGCCGAGCGCGGCGAGCCGTTCGCCCGTCGCCGGACTGGCCAGGATGCTCAGAAAGGCTTTGACCGCCGGCCGCTCGGCGCGCTGCCTGACGACGGCAAAGTCGTAATGCTCGTCGGCGTAGGGCAGAAATCCCAGCCCATAGGCCGTGGCGACGGTGGCGATCGCCATGCCCCAGTCGGCGCGTCCCTGCGCAACGGCCGCAGCGACGGCATTGTGCGACTTGGGCTGATTGGCCCATCCCTCCGGCTTCTTTCCCTGCAACAGGCCTTCGATGAGAAAGCGCGTGCCGGCTCCGGCGTTGCGGTTGACCATCAGCACCGACGGATCGCCGGCCACCGCGTCGATCACCTGCGCGACAGTCCTGCGCTCGAAGCGCCTGTCGCCGGTGCGGAAGACGATGCCCTGCCGCCGCCGCCAGCCTTTCACCAGCATGAGCCCGTCGTCGATGAACGGCTCGTTGTAGATGCCGCTGTCCGGATGCAGGATGTGGATCGGTGCGATGTCGCATTCGCCGCGCCGGGCGGCGGCGAGGCCGCCCATGCTGCCGATCGACCGAATCCGTGCCTCGATCCCCGCTTCGGCGAGAGCGTCGACCAATGGCTCCAGCCCGACGCAATGGCTGCCGGCAATGACGAGATCGGGAGCCCGGATCTTCGCGGCGAACAGCGCCACGTCGGCTTCGATGCCGGCGGCGAGATGGTCGGCGGGTGCGGCGACGGAAACGAACCCGTCCGCCTCGGCAAACGCCGAGATCGCGCCTTGGCCCTTGACCACCGGATGGGCGACGAGCTGACGGTCGGCTCCGGCGTCGAGCCCGACCATGACGTAGTCGGTGCGTCCAATCTCGGAGGGCACGTCGAACGACACGGTGGCCACGACAGTCGCCTCGCGACGCGGCGGCTGGCCGGCGAGCCGGCGCAGAAACGGCGCAACGAATTCGCGAAAAGTGAGCATCGCCGCGGCCGGGAAGCCTTGCAACGCGGCGACGCCCTTGCCTCCGGCCACCGCCAGACGGAGCGGCTTGCCCGGCTTGATGGCGACGCCGTCGACGACGACGCCCGGGGGTCCCAGCCTGTCGAGCAGGCGCGACGTCAGATCGCCGGCGCGCTTCGACGGCCCACCCGATAGAATGACGAAATCGGCCGAAGCCAATGCCTCGGCCAGCGTCGTTGCCAGCCGTGCCTCGTTGACCGGAACGATGGGAAAGACCAGCGGCAGGCCGCCGGTCTCGACGATGGCGGCGGCCAGCATCGGTCCCTGGACGTCATAGCTGCCGGCTGGCGGCAGGCGCTCGCCGGGCGCCGCCAGGTCGTCGCCGGTCGAGATCACGGCGACTGTCGGGCGCCGGTAGACCTGGATGCGGCCGATACCGCAAGCCGCCATCAACCCGATTTCGCGCAATCCGACCGACCTGCCGCGCCGCACCACCATTTCGCCGCGCGCTAGATCCGAGCCGGCAAAGCTCATGTTCCGCCCGGCAGCGACAGGGCTGCGGACGAGGACGGAGCGTTTGTCCTCGGCGTCGCAGTGCTCGGCCGCGACGACGGCGTCGGCGCCGCGTGGCATCGGGCCGCCGGTCGCAATCGCCGCCGCAGTGCCTGGAGCGACCGTCCACCCCGACGATCTGCCGCCGCGAACCTCGCCAGCCAGCCGCAGCCGGACCGGCGCGGCCTCGGACGCCGCCGCCACATCGGCAGCGCGGACGGCATAGCCATCGGCGACGGCGCGGTCGAACGGCGGTACGTCGATCGGTGCCGCAAGCTTGCGGGCAAGCACGCGCCCGAGCGCCTCGCCCAAGGCAACCGTCTCGACGCCGACCGGCTCCGGACGCAGCGCTGCTTCGAAGCGGCGATACGCTTCCTCGGCACTGACGACCGGCAGTTTCCTCTCCTTCATCACGGGCTCATTCCTGCGGACGACTCCATCCGATCGAAAAGTATCCCCGAACGCCTGCCATGAACATGCCAGCCTGCCTCGGGTCGGCTGCGGTTGCAACCGTTGGCCGTGCAGTCGCAGCCCCGACTGGGGATAGCCGCATCGGGAGATCGACGCGGGATGCGGCAGCCCGGCCACGCGTTCCGACGGCTGGGGCAAGCCGGGCATCGGCGTCCTCTGCCGGATCGCGCGGCCGCTGCCGCGACAGCGCCGCCTGTTGCAGAAAAGGCGGATCTATCAGCTGGTTCGCGGCAATCCGCCCCTTATATTCACGAAATGTAAATTCGTATCTCTGATCAATAGGGTGGGTTCTGGTCGCGACGCGCCAGCCAGCCGCCATGCCTGGTCGCATCGCATCGATCATCTTTTCAAGATATAGAGAATAGTCTCTCGATGCATTCAATACAGAAGAGATTCTCACTTCCACTTGCGGCAATGCTTTTGGCGTTGGTGCCGGTGATATTCACCGGCGTGAGCACCTATGTCAGGCACGAGGCGGCAATTGCCAAGGCGACGGACGAACTCGGGCACACGGCCGAGCTGACCGCGAAGTGGATCGACTTTTCGTTCCGCTCCGTCAACCAGCTGGGCATTGGCGTTGCGCTGCTGCTGCAGGATGGCGGCTTCGTCAGCAGCGAGGATCTTCGCTCCCACCGGCAGGATCCGCACGTCGAGGCGGCGCTGACCGCCCGCAGCCACGCGATGTCGCACGTGCGGGCCATTCTGATCATCGACGCGCTCGGCGAGCCTGTCGCCGCCTCCGAGTTCGGGCGGCACCCCCCCGACGACGTCGCGATCAAACGCCTGCTCGCAGGGCTGCAAGACACGGCGTCCGGCCGGCAGCTGATGTTGACGCCAGCAACCGACAGCGGGGCGAACGTCATCTATGTCGCCGTCCGCTTGGCCGCTCAGTCCGGAGTGGCGACCGGCGCCGTCATCATCGTCTTCGACCTCTCGTGGTTCGACGCCATCCTGACGGATATCGAGCGCAGCGTGCCGGTATCCTTGTCGCTCGACTATACCGGCACTCCCGGACAGCTGCAGCGTTTGGTGAATTCGACACTCGGCCCCGGTTCCGGCGAGCCGGTCGTGTCGGCCGCCGCCGATGCCGGCAGCCTCGGTCTGACGGTATCGGCCAGCCGACCGCGAGCCCAGGTGCTGACACCGTGGATCGGAGATATCTGGTTCGGCGTGATCCTCCTCGCCGTGTGGGAAATCCTGGTGATCGCCGGCTACGGCGTGGCGCGACGGTGGGAGCGGCTGGCCCGGCGTGCCCAGGCAGCCAAGGCTGCGGCGCTTGCCGCGGCGCGGGAGGCCGAGGAGGAGGCGCGTCACGCCCGCATCCGCGAGAAGGAACGCGCCATCGAGGCGATCTTCGACAATGATGCCGTCGGCTTCTCCGAAATGTCGCTGCCGGACCGGCGCTTCGTGCGCGTCAACCGCCGCTATTGCGAGATCACCGGCCGCAGCGCCGCGGAATTGCTGTCCGGTCTCGGCCCGGACAACGTCTATTTCCCGGAAGACTTGCCGATTTTCGCCGCCACCGTAGACGCACTTCGCGACAAGGGCAGCATCGCGAGGTCGTTACGATACCTCCGGCCAGACGGGACAATCGTCTGGGTGCATGTCGGGGTAAAGGTCTCCGCCGTCGACGAGGCCGGCCAGCCGACCCGCACCATCGCCGTGGTGCAGGACATTTCCGACGTCAAGCAGGCAGCCGAAGAGGTCAAGGAGCGCGAGACGCTGCTGCGGCTCAGCATGCAGGTCGGCCATATCGGCACGTTCTGGCGGCGGTTCGGCGAGGACAATCTGCACTTGAGCGACGAGACCTGCCGCATCCTCGGCCTGGCGGAAGGGACCAGGCTCGCCTCCTACAACAGCATTGAGCGGCATATGGCCGAGGACGACTGGGTGCGGATCAAGCGGGAGATGGTAACCGCTCGCCACGGCCAGACGCCGGAGCAGGCGTTCAGCTTCCGCTTCGTGCGGCCCAGCGACGGCGTCACCCGGCTGCTCGAAGTGCGGGTGCGGCACGAGTACGACGCCGATGGCCGCCACAACTCCACCGGCGTGCTGATCGACGTCACCGAGACGCGCAAGGCCGAAGCTCTGCTCCGGCTGTCGCTGCAGATCAGTCGCATCGGCACGTTCCGCCACGATTTTGTCTCGCAGCGCATCGTCTGCGACGCCACCACGCGCGAACTCTACGGGCTGCCGCCCGGCGACGAGCCGATCCCGGCGGACGCATGGTGGGGCTACATGCTGCCGGAGGATCGCAAGTCGCTCGACGCAAGTCTGGCCGCAGACATGGCGGGTCACCTCGCCGAATCGCGGTGCGACTACCGCATCCGCCGTCCGGACGATGGCAGCATCCGGCATTTCACCGTCCGCGTTCATCTCGAATACGGCACCAATGGCGATCTTGTCAGCGCCAACGGTGTGATCATCGACATGACCGAACGCTACGAGGCCGAGGCGCGCATCGCCCACCTCGCGCGCCACGATGTTTTGACGGACCTGCCCAATCGCCTGGTGCTGCGCGAGCGCACCGATGCGGCGGTCGCCGCGGCTCGGCGCGGACCTGGGTTCGCCTTGTTGATGATCGATCTCGACCGGTTCAAGCGCGTCAACGATACGCTCGGCCACCCGGTCGGCGACGCATTGCTGCAGGCCGTGACCGAACGGCTGTCGGAGGGCGTGCGCGACACCGATACGCTCACCCGCCTCGGCGGCGACGAGTTCGCCGTGCTGATGCCCGGGCTCGGCGAGCCGCGCGAGGCCGCGGCAATCGTCGCCGACCGAATCATCGCGAGTGTCGGGCGCCCGTTCCATCTCGGTCAGCACACGATCGAAATCGGCGCCAGCGTCGGCATCGCCGTCGCACCCAACGACGGCAACGAGACCGACGACATCACCAAGGCGGCAGATCTGGCGCTCTACCGGGCCAAGGCCGACGGGCGTGGCTGCTGGCGGTTCTTCGAACCGGTGATGGATACCGACATGCGGCAGCGGCGCAACGGCGAGTTCGATCTGCGCCGGGCGCTTGGCGAGGATGAATTCGATCTGGTGTTCCAGCCGATGATCGAACTCGACAGCCAGCGGACGGTCGGCATCGAAGCGCAGATGATCTGGCGCCACCCGGAGCGCGGTCCCGTCGCGGCAGACGCCTTCGCCAACTTCGCCGAGGAACTCGGCATTCTGAAGGATATCGGCATGCGGCTGCTGTCGCGAGCCTGCGCCGAGGCCGCGAGCTGGCCGGGAGCGCCGCTGCTCGCCTATTCGGTTTCATCGCGACAATTCTATGATCGCAATTTCGTCGCTTCGGTCGTCGATGCGCTGCAATCGGCACATCTGCCGGCCGAACGGCTGGAGTTGCGCATTGCCGAAGCGACGCTGACCTCGCCAAAACGCGATCCGCGGCCGATACTCGAAGGGCTGTCGCGGTTCGGCATCGGGCTGTGCATCGCCGAAGTCGGCTCCGATCGCTCGATTCTCGGCCTGCTGACCCACCACCGCTTCGACCGCATCGTGGTCGACGGCCAATTCGGCTCGCATGCGGGCGCCGATCTGGCGGCCATCGTCGCCACCGTGTCGCGCCTCGGCGATCGCGTCGGCTCGGGCTGCAGCGTCACGGGCGTCGAGACCGAGGCGCACGGCCACCTCGCCGAACGCCAGGGCATACGCGTGGCGCAGGGCCGCCTCTACGCCGCGCCGATGTCGGGCACGGAGATCCGCAGCTATCTGCTCGATGCGATTTCCGGGCGGCGGCGCGCCGTCTGAGCCCGCCCGCTCGGATAGGCCCCGGCCGGATGGGCGATACCACCGGCCAGCGCCGGCATGGCCCACCGATCCGCACACGTCCGGTCGCGCCGTCCGGTCCTCACAACAGCGCTTCGGCTGTCGCCTCGTCGGTGATCAGACCGTTGACCAGCGGCTTCGTAATGGCGGCGCGGATCGCCTGCAGCTTCGATTGCCCGACCGCGACCGCAATGCACATCTTGTCGGTCAGATTTGGCAGCGGCACGCTCATCACCCGGTCGTTGGTCAGGCCGTGGATGAGGTCGCCGCGCTCATCGAAGGTCCAGCCGGTGATCTCGCCGATGGCGCCCGCCTTGCGCAGCTGATCAAGGTCGGCTTCGCTCAGGAAGCCGTCGAGCAGCAGCGGCGGCTTGTCGCCCAATCCGGCAATGCCGACGAAGATCGTCCTGGCATCGTCGACCAGCCGCATGTTGGACCGGATCATCGGTTGGCGGAACAGGATCTCGCGCTCTTCGACGGATGAGGCGATGACCGGAAACGGCAACGGATAGCTGCGCGCCTTGGTCTTGTCGGCAAGATTGAAGATCACGCTGAAGAAGGCGGCGGCGCCGTCCGGGGCGATGTTGCCGGTCACCGACACCACCTTGTGGTGCAGGCATTCCATGCTCGACATCTGGTCCACGGCGGATTTCAGCGTCCGCCCGGTGCCGATGCCGAGCGTGACCGGGCTCGGCGACTTGAGGAACCGCTCCAGGTGCACCGCCGCGGCATGCCCGACGCCGTACAGCGCATCGGGGTGATCGCGGTCGGTCGGCACCACCTCGGCGAGTTTCAGCCCGAAGCGTTTTTCCAGTTCGGCCCCGAGCGCCAGGCAGCGGGCGATCGGATGATCGAGCTCGAACTTGATGAGACGCTCGGAAATAGCGAGCGAGACCAGCCGCTGGGCGCTCGGGCGGGAAACGCCGAGCTTGGCGGCGATCTGATCCTGCGTGTTGCCGGCGATGTAATAGAGCCAGCCTGCCCGCGCGGCGTCGTCCAATTTGCCGTTTTCTTCGCCGTCTCGATGGAGCACCATGGGGTTCCTCGCGACACGGCCGCGCGGCCGCATTGGCGCAAGTAGCAACCAGGCCGATCCGCCTGTCAAGCTCGCCAATCGCGGCAGCGCATTAAACGCGTGCCCGATCAGGGCGTTAATCGACACTCCGGGTCGAGCCCGCCCTCTCCTTGTGCGCCGCAGCGACGAATTGTCGTTGACAGTGGCCGGCGCGAATGAGAATTTACTCAAGGCGTGAGCAAATGCTCTGGTCGAACATACCGCCGCGACACGTCGGCGGGACGAGGCCCCGGCCAAGGCTGGCTCGCCTGAGATGCCGCAAAATCGGCGTAGGGAGGATTGCATGACTTTCAAATCTGGGCTGTTGGGAATGTGTTCGCTGCTCGTCATGTCGGGCTTTGCGAACGCGGAGACGCTGACGATCGCCACCGTGAACAACGGCGACATGATCCGCATGCAGAAGCTGACGGATGACTTCACGGCCAAGAACCCCGACATCAAGGTGGAATGGGTCACGCTCGAAGAGAACGTGCTGCGCCAGAAGGTCACCACCGACATCGCCACCAAGGGCGGCCAATTCGACGTTCTGACGATCGGCACCTATGAAGTGCCGATCTGGGCCAAGCAAGGCTGGCTGGTGCCGCTCGACAAGCTCGGCGCCGACTATGACGTCAACGACCTGCTGCCGGCCATCCGCAGCGGCCTGACGATCGACGGCAAGCTCTATGCCGCGCCGTTCTACGGCGAA
Source organism: Ancalomicrobiaceae bacterium (assembly GCA_031291595.1). GTDB lineage: Bacteria > Pseudomonadota > Alphaproteobacteria > Rhizobiales > Ancalomicrobiaceae > CAIYYN01. The sequence goes on from JARLIU010000014.1 coordinate 49,127, forward strand.
TCCTCGATGGTGATGTATCGCAAGGACCTGTTCGACAAGGCCGGGCTGAAGATGCCCGACGCCCCGACCTGGGACTTCGTCGCCGAAGCGGCACGCAAGATCACCGACAAGAAGAACGAGATCTACGGCATCTGCCTGCGCGGCAAGGCCGGTTGGGGCGAGAACATGGCGTTCTTGACCGCGACCGCCAACTCCTTCGGCGCGCGCTGGTTCGACGAGAAGTGGCACGCTCAGTTCGACCAGCCCGAGTGGAAGAAGGCGCTCACCTTCTACGTCAACCTGATGAAGGACGCCGGACCTCCCGGCGCCTCATCGAACGGCTTCAACGAGAACCTGGCGCTGTTCCAGTCCGGCAAGTGCGGCATGTGGATCGACGCCACCGTCGCCGCCTCCTTCGTCTCCGATCCGAAGACGTCCAAGGTCGCCAACGAGGTCGGCTATGCGCTCGCCCCGGACAACGGCCTCGGCAAGCGCGGCAACTGGCTGTGGGCCTGGACGCTGGCCGTGCCGGCCGGCTCCAAGAAGGTCGATGCCGCCGAGAAGTTCATCTCCTGGGCGACCTCGAAGGAATACCTCGCCCTCGTCGCCCAGAAGGACGGCTGGGCCAACGTGCCTCCGGGCACGCGCACCTCGCTCTACGCCAACCCGGAGTACCAGAAGGCAGCGCCGTTCGCCAAGATGACGCTCGACTCGATCAACTCAGCCGATCCGACCAAGCCGACCGTCAAGCCGGTCCCCTATGTCGGCGTGCAGTTCGTGGCGATCCCGGAATTCCAGGGCATCGGCACGGCCGTCGGCCAGCAGTTCTCCGCCGCGCTCGCCGGCCAGAAGTCGGTCGACGATGCGCTGGCCGCCGCGCAGGCCCTCACCACCCGTGAAATGACCAAGGCCGGATATATCAAGTAAGCCTCCCGAACACCCTTGCCGGAGCCGTCATCGGCGGCTCCGGCCTTTCTGCCCGGGCCCCGGGCGTGAAGATATGATTGCCGTAGCTGTCCGGCCGGATCGGCGACGATTTGATGTTCGGTCCCCGGCCACCCGAACGAGACACCGGACGAGCGCGCTTCGCGCCGCCTGCCCGCCATCCGCGACGCAACAACAAACCTGCCGCGGCACGTCGAAAGAGGAACGCCATGTCGACCTATCACTCCAGAGCCGCCGGGCGACTGATGGTCGCACCCTCGGTCGTCCTGTTGTTCCTGTGGATGATCGTGCCGCTCGGCCTGACGATCTACTTTTCCTTCCTGCACTACAACCTGTTGATGCCGGGGACGGAGACCTGGACCGGTTTCCTGAACTACAGCTACTTCCTGACCGACCCGGCGTTTTTCACCGCCATCGTCAATACGCTCCTCATTGTCGTCGGCGTGCTGATCATCACCATCGTCGGCGGCATCCTCTTGGCGCTGCTGCTCGATCAGCCGATGTTCGGCCAGGGCATTCTGCGGATCCTGGTGATCTCGCCGTTCTTCGTCATGCCGACCGTTGCGGCGCTCGTCTGGAAGAACATGTTCATGAACCCGGTGAGCGGGCTTCTGGCCTTCCTGCAGAAGTCGATGGGGTTCCAGCCGCATGACTGGCTGGCGTCGACGCCGCTTCTCGCCATCATCATCATCGTTGCCTGGCAGTGGCTGCCGTTTGCCACCCTGATCCTGTTGACCGCGCTGCAGTCGCTCGACGAGGAGCAGCGCGAGGCGGCGGAAATGGACGGTGCCGGACCGGTCTACCGCTTCATCTACATCGTGATGCCGCACCTCGGGCGTGCCGTCACGGTGGTGATCCTGATCCAGACCATCTTCCTGTTGTCGGTCTTCGCCGAAATCCTGGTCACCACCAACGGCGGTCCAGGCACGGACAGTACCAATCTCGCCTACCTCGTCTATGCGCAGGCGCTGCTGCAGTATGACGTGGGCGGCGCCTCCGCCGGCGGCATCGTCGCCGTCATCCTCGCCAACATCGTCGCCATCTTCCTCATGCGGATGATCGGCAAGACACTGGAGGCCTGAGCCATGGCGCGCCGCGTCACGAGAACCCGCAAGTGGGCCGTCACCATCATCGCCTGGGCCATCGGCATTCTGATCTTTTTCCCGATCCTGTGGACGTTCCTCACCTCGTTCAAGACCGAGGGCGAAGCCGTGGCGATGCCGCCATCGCTCCTCCTCTTCGACTGGACGCTGGACAACTACCGCGAAGTGCAGCAGCGCTCCGATTACTTCATGCACTTCCTCAATTCCGTGACGATCTCGCTCGGTTCGACCGTCATCGGCCTCATCATCGCCGTACCAGCCGCCTGGGCGATGGCGTTCCAGCCGACCAAGCGGACCAAGGATCTGTTGATGTGGATGCTGTCCACCAAGATGATGCCGGCGGTCGGCGTGCTGGTGCCGATCTACCTGATCTTCCGCGATACCGGGCTATTGGACAGCCGCCTCGGCCTGACCATCATTCTGACCTTGATCGATCTGCCGATCATCATCTGGATGCTCTACACCTACTTCAAGGAGATCCCGACCGAGATCCTTGAGGCGGCACGCATGGACGGCGCCTCGCTGTACAACGAGATCGTGCACGTGTTGACGCCGATGGCGGTGCCCGGCATCGCTTCGACGCTTCTCTTGAACGTCATCCTTGCCTGGAACGAGGCCTTCTGGACGCTCAACCTGACGGCCGCGCAAGCCGCGCCGCTGACGGCGTTCATCGCCTCCTATTCGAGCCCCGAGGGCCTCTTCTACGCCAAACTCTCCGCCGCCTCGACCATGGCGATCGCGCCGATCCTCATCCTCGGCTGGTTCTCGCAGAAGCAGCTGGTGCGCGGTCTCACCTTCGGCGCAGTCAAATAAGGACGGGAACCATGGGCAGCATCACGCTCCAACAGGTCAACAAGAAGTTCGGTGAAGTCAACGTGATCCCGTCGATCGACCTGCAAGTCGAAGAGGGCGAGTTCGTGGTCTTCGTCGGTCCGTCCGGCTGCGGCAAGTCGACGCTTCTGCGCCTCATCGCCGGGCTTGAGGACGTCACCTCCGGCGCCGTGCTGATCGACGGCAAGGATGCCACAAGGCTGCCGCCGGCCAAGCGTCAGCTGTCGATGGTGTTCCAATCCTATGCGCTCTATCCGCACATGAGCGTCAGGGCCAACATCGCCTTCCCGTTGAAGATGGCCGGCATGCCGAAGGCCGAGATCGACGCCAAGGTCGCCGACGCGGCCGAGACGCTCAACCTGACCGACTACCTCGACCGCAAGCCGCGGCAATTGTCCGGCGGCCAGCGCCAGCGCGTCGCCATCGGCCGGGCCATCGTGCGCCAGCCGTCGGCGTTCCTGTTCGACGAGCCGCTCTCCAATCTCGATGCGGCACTGCGCGTGAACATGCGCCTGGAAATTTCCGAACTGCACCAGCAGCTCAAGGCGACGATGATCTACGTCACCCACGACCAGGTCGAAGCCATGACCATGGCCGACAAGATCGTCGTCTTGAACAAGGGGCAGGTGGAACAGGTCGGCTCGCCGCTCGATCTCTATCGCAGCCCGGCCAATCTGTTCGTCGCCGGCTTCATCGGCTCGCCGCGCATGAATTTCATCCGCGGCGCCGCAGCCGCCGCCTTCGGCGTCGAGACCATCGGGGTCCGACCCGAGCACATGACCATTCTCTCGGAGGGCGGCACCTGGCAGGGCACCGTAGGCGTCACCGAACACCTCGGCTCCGACACCTTCCTGCACGTCCATACCGAAGACATGGGCACGCTCACCGTGCGCGCAGGCGGCTACGTCGGCTTCAAGCCGGGCGACCGGGTCGGCATCACGCCCGACGCAGACCGCATCCACAAATTTGACGGCCAGGGGAAGGCGGTCAAATGACCAGGCTTGCTGGCAGGCATGCTCTGATCACCGGTGCGGCACGCGGCATCGGCAGGGCGTTCGCCGAGAGTTATGCGCGCGGAGGCGCCACGGTGGCGATCGCCGACATCGATCTCGCGCGGGCGCAGGACACCGCCGACAGCATCGGCGCTTCGGCTTATGCGGTGAACGTGGACGTGACAGACCTCGCCTCGATCGAAGCCTGTGTCGCCGCCGCCGCCGCGCACGCCCCGATCGACATCCTGATCAACAATGCCGCCATCTTCGAGATGGCGCCGGTGACGGACCTCGAAGCGGACAGCTACGGGCGGGTGTTCGACATCAACGTCAAGGGCACGCTGTTCATGATGAAGGCGGTGGCCAATCACATGATCGCCGAAGCGCGCCGCGGCAAGATCATCAACATGTCGAGCCAGGCCGGGCGACGCGGCGAGGCGCTGGTCCTCGTCTATTGTGCCAGCAAGGCGGCGGTCATTTCGGCAACGCAGTCGGCCGCACTGGCGCTCGCCAGGCACGGCATCACCGTCAACGCGATTGCGCCGGGCGTGGTCGACACCGAGATGTGGGACGTGGTCGATGCCGCCTTCGCCCAATGGGAGGGCCGCAAGCTCGGCGAAAAGAAAACTCTCGTCGGCCAGGACGTACCGCTCGGGCGCATGGGCCGGCCGGAGGACATCGCCGGCATGGCCGTCTTCCTGGGCTCGGCCGAGAGCGACTACATCACAGCCCAAACCTTCAACGTCGATGGCGGCAACTGGATGAGCTGACGCCACCCACCACGGACGACCCCAGAAGCGCCAAGCAACACCGCTTCCGCGCACAGAGTTTGATTCTGTCTCTTTAGGAGATATGCCATGACGACCGCCCTGTCCCTTTCCATGCTCGATCGGCTTCCCGCCGCTGTGGCCCGACCGGCCTACCGGCCCTCGCAGCTGTCGCCGGGTATCGTGCATTTCGGAGTGGGAAACTTCCACCGCGCGCATCAGGTCGTCTATCTCGATCTGTTGATGAACGAGGGCAAGGCGTTCGACTGGGGCATCATCGGTGCCGGCGTCCGGGCGTCCGACATCGCCATGCGCGAGGCGCTCGCGGCCCAGGACTACCTCACCACGCTGGTCGAACTCGGCGGCGATCCGGCCGCGGCGCGCGTGCTCGCCCCGATGATCGACTTCATCCCCGTCTCCGACCGCGACCGGCTGATCGCCACGCTCGCCTCGCCCGAGATCCGCATCGTCTCGATGACCATCACCGAAGGCGGCTATTTTCTCAATTCCGCCACCGGCAAGTTCGACGCGGACCATCCCGAGATCGTCGCCGATGCGGCCGACCCGGACAATCCGCGCACGGTGTTCGGCTTGATCATCAAGGGGCTGAAGCGCCGCCGCGCCGCCGGCCTCGCCCCCTTCACCATCATGTCCTGCGACAACATCCCCGGCAACGGCACGGTGACCCGCCAGACGCTCGCCGGGCTATCGGCACTGTCGGACCCCGATTTCGCCGCCTGGATCGAGGCCAACGTCGCCTTCCCGAACTCGATGGTCGACCGTATCACGCCGGCGACGACCGATCGCGAACGTGACTATCTGAAGTCCACCTTCGGCATGTCGGACAATTGGCCGGTGTTCTGCGAGCCATTCAAGCAGTGGGTGCTGGAAGATCATTTCCCGCTCGGGCGGCCGCCGTTCGAGGATGTCGGCGTCACCTTCACCCATGAAGTGGCACCGTACGAATTGATGAAGATCCGCATCCTCAACGGCGGCCATGCGGCGATCGCCTATCCGGCGGCGCTGATGGGCATCCACTACGTGCACGACGCCATGGCGAATCCGCTGATCGCGGCGTTCCTGGAAAAGCTGGAACTGAGCGAGATCGTGCCGATCGTGCCGCCGGTGCCCGACACCGATCTGATCGGCTACTACAAGCTCATCGCCTCGCGCTTCGCCAATCCGAAGATCGGCGACACCGTCCCGCGACTGTGCCAGGACGGCTCCAACCGCCAGCCGAAGTTCATCATCCCGTCCTCGCGCGACCGGCTGGCGCAAGGGCTCGACGTCACCGGCCTGTCGCTGGTCTCGGCGCTGTGGTGCCGCTATTGCGCGCTCGAAGACGACGCCGGCCACGAGATCGCCCCGAACGATGCTGCGGCCCAGCGTCTCAAGGCTCTGGCGATCGAGGCACGGAGCACCCCGGGCGCATTCCTCGCCGGGCTTCATGATATCTTCGGCGACGTGGGGGAATCGCCCCGCTTCGCCGGGCTGTTCGCCGGACACCTCGGCGATTTGTGGCAGCGGGGCGCCGCAGCCGTCTTGAGCGACTACATCGGGGGTCGATAGAAGCGACTATGCTGCGGTATCTGTGTGCTGTCGATGTCGGAACGGGCAGCGCACGCGTTGGTGTGTTCGACCGCGACGGCCAGAGTCTGTCGCGGGCGGAGCATCCGATCATCCTCAATCGGCCGGCGCCGGACCATGCCGAGCACGACAGCGAGGATATCTGGTCGGCGGTCTGCGCAGCGACGCGGGCCGCCCTGTCGATGGCCGGCATTTCCGGCGACGAAGTGGCGGGCATCAGCTTCGACGCCACCTGTTCGCTGGTCGCCCGCGACGGCGGCGGTCGCCCGGTGTCGGTATCGACCACCGGACAGAGCCGCTGGGATACGATCTGCTGGCTCGACCACCGAGCGATGCGCGAGGCGGAGGAATGCACCGCCACCGGCCACAAGGTGCTCGACTATCTCGGCGGCGTCATGTCGCCGGAGATGCAGACGCCGAAGCTGATGTGGCTGAAGCGGCACCTGCCGGAATCCTGGACGCGGGCGCACTATTTCTTCGATCTCGCCGACTTTCTCACCTGGAAGGCCAGCGGCTCGAACGAGCGCTCGCAGTGCACCCTCACCTGCAAATGGACCTATCTGGCGCATGCGCCGGAAGGCTGGAGCGAGGATTATCTGAAGGCCGTCGGCCTCGATGACCTCCTCGTGCGCGGCGGCCTGCCGCAGCGTGCCGTTGCCGTCGGCAGCGATCTCGGACCGCTCAGCGAAAAAGCCGCCGGCGATCTCGGCCTGACGACCGAGTGTCGGGTCGGCGCCGGACTGGTCGATGCCTATGCCGGCGCCCTCGGCCTGCTGGGGCGCTCCGCCGGCGATGCCGCCGAGATGCAACGCCGGGTCGCCATCATCGCCGGAACGTCCAGCTGCGCCATGGTGCTGTCGCACGCGCCCGTCGCTTACGGCGGCAGTTGGGGACCCTACTGGGGCGTGGTGCTGCCCGACCATTGGCTGACCGAAGGGGGGCAATCGGCCTCCGGCGCGCTGCTCGACCACGTCATCCGCTGGCACGGCTCCGGTGGCGAGCCGACTCCGGATCAGCACCGTCGCGTCATCGAACGGATCGGCGAGCTCCGGACGCTCGAAGGCGACGGCTTTGCCGCCCGGCTCAATGTGCTGCCCGACTTTCACGGCAACCGCTCGCCGCTGGCTGATCCGCGTGCACTCGGCGTGATTTCCGGGCTCGCGATGGACTCCGGCTTCGACAGCCTGTGTGCGCTGTATTGGCGCACGGCGGTGGCACTGGCCTTGGGCCTCCGGCACATCCTCGATGCCATCCGCAGCCAGGGTCAGGCGATCGATACGCTGTGCATCACCGGCGGCCACACCCGCAATTCTCTGCTGATGGAGCTTTATGCCGACGTGCTTGGCTGCCGCGTGGTGACGCTCGAGAGCGCCGATGCGACGCTGCTCGGCGCCGCCATCTCCGCAGCCGTCGCCGCCGGCATCTACCCGAGCCTCGCCGAGGCCGCCGCTGCCATGGCAGGCGAGACGAGGACCCGCCTGCCGTCGAGCGCCGCCGCCGCCAGCTACGACCGCGACTACCGCATCTTCCTCGCCATGCAGGAGCACCGCCGCGAGGTCGAACAGCTGATGGCGATGGAGCCGGACGGCCGCCACCAGCGGTCCGGCGGACCGTTTGCCGACAAGCGCCTGATCATCTTCGACTGCGACGGCGTGCTGGTCGACAGCGAGATGATCGCCACCGCTGTGCTCGTCGACCATTTGAACGCCTCCGGGCTGCAGGTGACGATGCCGGAGATCGCCGAGAAGGTCATCGGCCGCAGCGCTGCGAGCGTTCAGGCGATGTTGTTGAAGACCTATGGCGTCCGAATCGATGCTACCGCCGAGAAACGCCTGCAGGAGCGCCTGTTCGTGCGGTTCCGCGAGGAGTTGAAGCCGATCGAAGGCATCCGCCAGTTGCTCGACCGCCTGACCGTCCCCTATTGCCTGGCCTCGTCCAGTTCGCCGAAGCGCATCCAGGTGACGCTCGCCGCCGCCGGCCTCGCCGATCGCTTCACCGGACGGATCTTTTCCGCCTCGATGGTGGCGCGCGGCAAGCCGGCGCCGGACCTGTTTCTGCATGTGGCGAAGACCATGGGGGTCGAGCCGCGCGACTGTCTGGTGATCGAAGACAGCCCCGCCGGGATAGAAGCGGCCAAACGGGCCGGGATCGCCGTCATCGGCTTCCTCGGCGGCAGCCACGCGCAGGGAGCGACATTCCGGGCCGATCTCACCGGTCTCAGCCCCGATGCCATCTGCTCCACCGCCGAAGAGGTGCTCGGCCTGATCGCCTGAGCGGACGGCACGCCGGCCAGATAGCGGCGCAATGCCGCAGCGACGGACAGCATTTTCCGACCGGGTATCGGCGTCGACTGGCACGGTCCTTGCTCAACAGCAGTCAAGGCTGATTCACGGGCTTTGTCCGTGAGCCGTCCCCTGGCCGGGGAACCTCCCGGCCGGAATGGGGTTGTAGGTCCACAAACGCCAACGTTGAGAGGTCTCATGCGCTGCACACTCGCTGCGATCGCTTTGTCGTGCCTTGTTGCTCCTGCGGCAGCGGGCGAGGTTGTTGAAGTCTATCACACCTGCGGAATGGATCAGGCGCTGGTGGACGAGATTAGCGCCCGGATCGGCGCCAAACGGTTGGACGACGCGCTGGCCAACGGCTTCCTTGCCGCGTTCAACCAGACCGCACCGGAAACCCACTACGCCGGTCCGGTGACCTATAAGGACCGCCCGAAAGACCGCAGTCTCGAGTTTATCGTCCGGGACGGGGCGACATATTGCCTATTTGGTGTGCAGGGCGCCCTGCGCGAGGCAATTCTGCTGCGGTTCGAGGGCCGACCGACGTAGAGCGCGACGTCGTCGGATGGAAACAGGCGACATCTGAATCAGCTCTTCTTCGGTCTTTGGTAGAATAGCGATTCCGCGTTCAGGTGGATCTCCAAGCCGGTCCACCTGAACGGATCCGGCTCCAGGCATGGTCGATCCCGATCGACCCGGTCCTGAGTGACGAGACCCTGCTCGCACGCCTGGCATCGGAGCGTCGCTCGCTCGCCAGCCGAACCGACGTGATCGGAAACGGCTGCCGCGGCGCGCTTCGTGCGTTTTCCTGTCTGGGACGTCTTCAACTTCCTGCGACTATACTTGAGGCTGGCGTGATCGCTGCGGCCGGCGCCCCCTCACCTGCGTTCGCATCGAGGATGCCGACGACGTCGCCCGCCGCCTGCCTTCGCCCAATGGCGGATCCGCAATTGCCTCGACAGCGGACGCGCGTTCTCCCTAAGTTGTCATGACGATCGCGGCAGCTCTCGACTGTGCTCGCGTGAATGATCATCCGGGATGGAACGCTGCGCCTATGATCCTGAAGCACCTCGTCTATCTCGATGCCCTGGCGCGCGAGCGGCATTTCCGCCGTGCCGCCGAGGCCTGCAATGTGTCGCAGCCGACGCTGTCGGCGGCGCTCACGCAGCTGGAAACCGAACTCGGCGTGATGATCGTGGAGCGCGATCGCCAGTTCAAGGGGCTGACCCATGAGGGCGAGTTGGTCCTCGCCCACGCTCGGCGCATCCTCGCCGGAGCCGAGGTGCTCAGGCAGTCGGTGGCCGAGGGCCGCCAAGGCGTCAGCGGCCGGCTGCGGTTGGGTGCCATCCCGACCGCCCTGCCGATGATCGCCGAGGTGACCGGTCCCTACTGCGAGCGCTTTCCCAACGTCTCGCTGACCGTGCTGTCGCTGAACTCGCACGAGATCGAGCGCCGCATCGCTGAATTCGAATTGGATGCCGGCATCACCTATCTCGACAACGAACCGCTCGAGAACGTGATCGTCAATCCGATCTACCAGGAATCCTATGTGCTTCTGGTCCGCGACGACGATCCCGGCCTCACCAGTCAGACCGAGATCGCCTGGATCGAAGCCGCGCCGCTGAAACTCTGCCTGCTGACGCCGGACATGCAGAACCGCCGCATCATCGACGGCATCTTCCGCTCGGTCGGCCAGGTGCCGGTGCCGGTCATCGAGACCAATTCCATCTTCAATCTGTGCACGCACGCGCGGCTGCCCGGCATCGCCAGCGTCGTCCCGCGCCAGCTGCTGGAATTCTTCGGAACGCCGATCGGCACGCGGGCGCTCCCCCTCGTCAGGCCGGAGGCCCGCCGCACCATCGGCCTGATCGTCGCCGACCGCACCCCGCTGCCGCCGATCGCCCGCAACCTGATGGATATGACCCGACCGGTGACGGCGATCGAGCCGGTGCGCGCCTGAAGCGGCGCTTATTGATAGGTGGGATCTATCGAGCATTTAAAACAAACAATTTGCCCTGTTCAAATTTGCGCGCCAATCATCCCGTATAAGCATTAGACCGGACCGGAAATCTCCGCGGTAAGACATCGCGCCCGCGCCGGCATGGGAGGTTGGATACGCATGGCCCGACATCGGCGTTGGGATGCTGCATTGGCGAAGCAAATGGCGTTGAGGCTGGCGGACAAGGAAGGTGCGCTGCTGCCGATACTGCACGAGCTGCAGGCGACGTTCGGCTATATTGACGATCGGGCGGTGTCGGTCGTTGCGGATGTCCTCAATCTCTCCAAGGCCGAGGTCGTCGGCACCATCAGCTTCTATCCCGACTTCCGCTCCTCGGAGGTCGGCGAGACCGTCATCCGCCTGTGCCGCGCCGAGGCGTGCCAGTCGGTCGGCTGCGAGCATCTGGTCGCGCACCTGAAGGACACGCACGGCATCGAGGTCGGCCGGACGACATCCGACGGCCGGTTGACCGTCGAGAGCGTCTACTGCCTGGGCAACTGCGCGCTGGGTCCGTCGATCCTGGTCGAGGAGCAGCCGTTCGGCCGGGTCGACACCACGCTGCTCGACGAACTCATCGCGGAGGCGCGCCGATGAGCATCCGCCTCTACATCCCGCTGGATACGTCCGCCCGCGCCGTCGGCGCCGACCGGGTCGCCAAGGCAGTGGTGGCGGCGGCCGCCGACCGCGGTGTCGACATCGACCTCGTCCGCAACGGGTCTCGCGGCCTCTATTGGCTGGAACCGCTGGTCGAGGTCGAGACGTCGGCCGGACGCATCGCCTACGGCCCGGTCACGCCCAGGGACGTCGCCGGGCTCATCGATGCCGGCTTCCTGACCGGCGCCGACCATCCCTTGCGCATCGGCAACATCGAGAGCCATCCCGACTTCGCCCGCGAGACCCGCCTCACCTTCCGGCGCGTCGGCCTGATCGATCCGTTATCGCTACCCGACTTCGAGGCCCACCGCGGCCTGAACGGCCTCAGAAAGGCGCTGGCGCTCGCCCCCATCGAGATTATCGACCAGGTGATCCGCTCGGGCCTGCGCGGTCGCGGCGGCGCCGGATTTCCGACCGGCATCAAGTGGAAGACCGTCGCCGAAACCAGGGCCGAGCGCAAATACGTGGTCTGCAACGTCGACGAAGGCGACTCGGGCACCTTCGCCGACCGCATGGTGTTGGAAGGCGACCCCTTCATGCTGATCGAAGGCATGATCATCGCCGGCCTCGCGGTCGGTGCGGACAAGGGCTACCTCTATGTCCGCTCGGAATATATCGACGCCTTCCGCGTGCTGGAGAAGGCGATCGCCATTGCCACCGACGCCGGCCTGCTCGGCCGTTCGGTCATGGGCTCGGGCAAGACTTTCGAACTGGAGGCACGGCTCGGCGCCGGCGCCTACATCTGCGGCGAGGAGATGTCGCTGATCGAAAGCCTGGAAGGCAAGCGCGGCGTGGTACGTGCCAAGCCGCCGCTGCCCGCCCATGCCGGCCTGTTCGGCATGCCGACCGTGGTCAACAACGTGCAATCGCTGACCGCCGTGCCGTACATCCTCGGCGAAGGGCCGGAAGCCTACGAAAAATTCGGCCAGGGCCGTTCCCGCGGCACGCTGATCGTGCAGTTGACCGGCAACGTCAAGCGCGGCGGCCTGTTCGAGTTGCCCTTCGGCATTTCGATCCGCGAGGTGGTCGAGGGCATCGGCAAGGGTACCCGCTCGGGCCGGCCGATCCGCGCCGTCCAGGTCGGTGGACCGCTCGGCGCGTATTTTCCCGAGAGCCTGTTCGACACCCCGCTCGACTACGAGGCAATGGCGGCCAGAGGCGGCATGCTCGGCCACGGCGGCATCGTCGTGTTCGACGACACGGTCGACCTCGCCAGTCAGGCTCGCTTCGCCTTCGCCTTCTGCGCGCACGAGAGTTGCGGCAAATGCACGCCCTGCCGCCTAGGGGCGGTGCGCGGGCGCGAACTGATGGACCGCATCATCGAGCGCGGCGCCGGCCCGGTGGAGACGGAGATGCTGCAGGACCTGACCACGGTGATGACCGACGCCTCGCTCTGCGCGTTGGGCGGTCTGACGCCCTTGCCGGTGATGAGCGCGTTCAAGCATTTTCCCGAGGATTTCCAACGCGCGAAGGCGCTGAGGAGTGCGGCGGAATGACAGTCGACACGTCGACGCAACGCGACAGGAGAACGCCATGCTGATTGAGGAAGCCGACTTCGGCACGCCGATCCGCGTCTCCGAAACAAGGGTGACGCTGCACATCGACGGCGAGAGCGTCAGCGTTCCCGCCGGCACCTCGGTCATGGCCGCGGCCATGCAGCTCGGTACCAAGATCCCCAAGCTGTGCGCCACCGATAGCCTGGAGCCGTTCGGCTCCTGCCGGCTCTGCCTCATCGAGATCGAGGGACGGCGCGGCACGCCGGCCTCCTGCACCACGCTGGCCGAGGCCGGCATGGTCGTCCGCACCCAGACCGACCGGCTGGCCAAGCTCAGGAAGGGGGTGATGGAGCTCTACATCTCCGACCACCCGCTCGACTGCCTGACCTGCGCCGCCAACGGCGATTGCGAGCTGCAGGACATGGCTGGCGCCGTCGGTCTCCGGCAGGTCCGCTACGAGACCGGCGACAACCATTTCGACGCCGCCCATGCGACGCCGAAGGACCGGTCGAACCCCTATTTCGACTATGATCCGTCGAAATGCATCGTCTGCAATCGCTGCGTCCGCGCCTGCGAGGAGGTCCAGGGTACCTTTGCGCTGACCATTACGGCCAAGGGCTTCGACAGCCGGGTATCGGCTGGCGGAACCGATTTCCTCTCCTCCGAATGCGTCTCGTGCGGCGCCTGCGTCCAGGCCTGCCCGACCGCGACGCTGATCGAGAAATCCGTCGTCGCCCACGGTCAGCCGGACCATTCCAAGGTCACCACCTGCGCCTACTGCGGCGTCGGTTGCTCGTTCAAAGCCGAGATGCAGGGCGACCGTCTCGTGCGCATGCTGCCGCTCAAAGCCGGCAAGGCCAACGAGGGCCATTCCTGCGTCAAGGGTCGCTTCGCCTGGGGCTACGCCACGCACAAGGACCGGATCGTGAAACCGATGATCCGGTCGAAGACCACCGATCCGTGGCGCGAGGTCTCTTGGGGCGAGGCGATCGCCTACGCGGCCGCCGAATTCAAGCGCATCCAGGCCGCCTACGGCCGCGACTCGGTCGGCGCGATCACCTCCAGCCGCTGCACCAACGAGGAAGTCTTCCTGGTGCAGAAGCTGGTCAGGGCCGCCTTCGGCAACAACAATGTCGACACCTGCGCCCGCGTCTGCCATTCGCCGACCGGCTACGGCCTGTCCAAGACCTTCGGCACCTCGGCCGGCACCCAGGACTTCAAGTCGGTCGAACAGGCCGACGTCATCATCGTCATCGGCGCCAATCCGACCGACGGCCACCCGGTGTTCGCCTCCAGGCTGAAGAAGCGGCTGCGCCAGGGCGCCAGGCTGATCGTTGCCGACCCGCGCGCCATCGACCTGGTCAAGACGCCACACGTGCGTGCCAGCCACCACCTGCAGCTCAAGCCCGGCACCAACGTGGCGCTGGTCAACGCGCTTGCCCACGTCATCGTCACCGAGGGTCTGGTCGACGAGGCCTTCGTGCGCCAGCGCTGCGACCTGAGGGAATTCGAGGTCTGGGCCCGCTTCATCGCCGACGAGCGCCATTCGCCCGAGGCTTCTGAGGTCCATACCGGCGTGCCGGCGGCCGAGGTGCGCGCCGCGGCGCGTCTCTTCGCCACCGGCGGCAACGGCGCGATCTACTACGGCCTCGGCGTCACCGAGCATTCGCAAGGCTCCACCATGGTCATGGGGCTCGCCAACCTCGCCATGGCGACCGGCAATGTCGGCCGGCCCGGCGTCGGCGTGAACCCGTTGCGCGGCCAGAACAACGTGCAGGGCTCCTGCGACATGGGCTCGTTTCCGCACGAGTTCTCCGGCTACCGCCACGTCTCCGACGATGCGACGCGCAACATGTTCGAGACGCTGTGGGGCGTGGACCTGTCGCCCGAACAGGGCCTCAGGATCCCCAACATGCTGGACGCCGCGGTCGGCGGCGCCTTCAAGGGCCTCTACGTCCAGGGCGAGGACATCGCCCAATCCGATCCCGACACCATCCACGTGACGGCCGGCTTGGCCGCGATGGAATGCGTCGTCATCCAGGATCTGTTCTTGAACGAGACCGCCAAATACGCCCACGTCTTCCTGCCCGGCGCCTCGTTCCTGGAGAAGGATGGCACCTTCACCAACGCCGAGCGCCGCATCAACCGCGTCCGCCAGGTGATGTCGCCGCTCGCGGGCAAGCAGGAATGGGCGGTGACCCAGGAACTGGCCAATGCGCTCGGCTATGCCATGTCCTATGCCGACCCCGCCGAGATCATGGATGAGATTGCGGCGCTGACCCCGACGTTTGCCGGCGTCTCCTACGCCAAGCTGGACGAGAGGGGCTCGATCCAGTGGCCGTGCAACGACAAGGCGCCCAATGGCACGCCCACCATGCATGTCGACCGCTTCGTGCGCGGCCTCGGCAAGTTCATGCTGACCGAGTATCAGCCGACCGACGAACGCGCCAACGTCCGCTTCCCGCTGATCCTCACCACCGGCCGGATCCTCTCCCAGTACAACGTCGGCGCCCAGACCCGCCGCACCGAGAACACCGTCTGGCACCCGGAGGACGTCCTCGAAATCCACCCGTTCGACGCGGAGCTGCGCGGCATCCGCACCGGCGATCTGGTCGCGGTCGCCAGCCGCAAGGGCGAGGTGTCGCTCAAAGCCGAGGTCAGCGAACGCATGCAACCGGGCGTGGTCTACACCACCTTCCACCACGCGCTGTCGGGCGTGAACGTGGTGACCACCGAAAATTCGGACTGGGCCACCAACTGCCCCGAATACAAGGTGACGGCGGTCGAGGTCCGCCCGACCAATCATCTTGGCCGTTGGCAGGAGCGCTTCCAGCTCGAGGATGCGCTGCGCAAGCGTGTGGTGGAGGCTGCCGAGTGACATGAGCGCCAACGACACCGAAAAGCTCGCCCATATGGCCAACCAGATCGCCGCCTTCTTCGCCGTCTACGGCGAGGAGGAGGCAGCCGCCGGCGTCGCCGAACACATCAACAGGTTCTGGAGCCGCCCGATGCGCGCCGCATTCGTTGCCGCCGGCGGCGAGCAGACGGACCTCGCCCCGGCCGCCGCCCGGGCGCTGGCAAACATCAAGACGTGAGTACCTGAGGGACCGGATTCCGACCTCAAAAGCTATCGGGAGAGCCAACTCCCGCAATCGAGACGAGACGGGCCGGAAGCGAGCCCGAAATGGGGAGGGGATGGGAATGACAGCAGGCATTTCTTATGGAGGCACGTCCGGTCCTGGATTGTTCGACCGGGAGCGGACCGTCGCGCGCGCCAACTTCAACCGTTGGCTGGTTCCGCCAGCCGCCTTGGCGATCCACCTGTGCATCGGCATGGCCTACGGCTTCTCGGTGTTCTGGCTACCGCTCAGCCAATCGGTCGGTGTCGGCAAGTCCATCGCCTGCCCGGCCGACATGAGCTACATCGGCATGATGGTGGCGACCTCCTGCGACTGGAAGGTCGCGGACCTCGGCTGGATGTACACCCTGTTCTTCGTGGTGCTCGGCTCCTCCGCCGCCGTTTGGGGCGGCTGGCTGGAACGCGCCGGCCCGCGCAAGGCGGGCTTCGTCGCGGCGCTGTGCTGGGGCGGCGGCCTGATCATCGGCGCGCTCGGCATCGTCACCCACCAGCTGTGGCTGTTGTGGGTCGGCCCCGGCATCATCGGCGGTGTCGGACTTGGGCTCGGCTACATCTCGCCGGTCTCGACGCTGATCAAGTGGTTCCCCGACCGGCGCGGCATGGCGACCGGCATGGCGATCATGGGCTTCGGCGGCGGCGCCATGATCGGCTCGCCGCTCGCCAACATCCTGATGAATTCCTTCAAGACCCCCGAGGGCGCCGGTGTATGGCAGACCTTCGTCGTCTTGGGGCTGGGCTACTTCATCTACATGACGGCCGGTGCATTCGGCTACCGCGTCCCGCCGGCGGGCTGGCGCCCGTCCGGCTGGAAGGCGCCGGTGTCGCAGAGCGCCATGATCACCAGTGGCCACGTGCATCTGAACGACGCGCATAAGACGCCGCAGTTCTGGCTGATCTGGGCCGTGCTGACCCTGAACGTCTCTGCCGGCATCGGCGTCATCGGCATGGCCTCACCGATGCTGCAGGAACTCTTCGGCGGATCGCTGATCGGCAAGCCCGAACTCGGCTTCGCCGCGCTTGATGCGACGCAGAAGACGGCGATCGCTGGCATCGCCGCGGGCTTTGCCGGGTTGTTGTCGCTGTTCAACATCGCCGGCCGCTTCTTCTGGGCGTCGCTGTCCGACAAGATCGGCCGCAAGATGACGTATTTCGCCTTCTTCACCCTCGGCATCGTGCTCTATGCCCTTGCGCCGAGCTTCGCCCACATGGGATCGAAGGCGCTGTTCGTTGCCTCCGTCTGCGTGATCCTGTCGATGTATGGCGGCGGCTTCGCCACCGTGCCGGCCTATCTCGCCGACATCTTCGGCACCCAGTTCGTCGGCGCCATTCACGGACGGCTTCTGACCGCGTGGTCGACGGCGGGCATCATCGGCCCGACGGTGGTCAACTACATCCGCGAGTTCAACAAGTCGGCGGGCGTGCCGGCCGACAAGCTCTATGACGCCACCATGTACATCCTGGTGGGATTCCTCGTCGCCGGCTTCGTCTGCAACCTGCTCATCCGTCCGGTGAACCCGAAATGGCTGATGAAAGATACCGACGTCATCAAGCTCCAGTCCGCCGCGTCGATCCCCTCCGGCCCGAACGGCCAATACGAGTTCGGCCTCGGCGGCCTCGACTGGCGGGTGGCGCTGGCCTGGGCGGCGGTCGGCATTCCGCTCGCCTGGGGCGTGTGGAAGACGCTGGAAAGCGCGGTGAAGATTTTCGGCTGAGGTCAGGCAAAACCAGCAACGCCGATGCGCCCGCAAAGTGCGCATCGGCTCGTCCCAAGCCTGTCCGATCCCGACGCGGCCAGCCCCCTCGACATCGCCGAGGCCGATATCGACATGCGGTTCGGGGCGCGCAAGCCGCGCATCTCAACGCACGCCCGGCTCAGGCAGGCATTTCAACAACATCGGTGTTCGCAGATGTGGACCGAAGTGGCGCGCCCTACGGGAATCGAACCCGTCTTTACAACGTGAGAGGCTGTCGTCCTGACCGATAGACGAAGGGCGCCGCGCTCGCGGAAAGGCAACCTGCCGCGATGAGGCGGTTTCTATAGCCTCGCCCCACTTGCGACGCAAGCGGAATTCGGCCGATCCGAGCGATTGCCGACAGCTTGCCGCAGCGCCCGCCTCACTGGCTTTTGGCGAAATCGAGCCGGCGCAGCGTCTGCAACGACTGCGCATCGATGACCAGGATGGAGGCGCCCTTGGCCGTCTCGAGCGTCACGATCAGCTTGTCGCCATCGAGCCGGGCGGCCGCAACCTTGGCGCCATCGGGCAGCGGCAGGGTCTGGACCAGCGTCTGCCCCCGCGCGACGCTCAAGGAATTCGGCCCCGGCGTTGGCTGCACCCAATAGAACTTGTAGAAGATGACGCCGAACAGCGCGGCGAAACCGACCAGCATGATGCCGCGCGACCACACCATCATCCGCTTGAGCCGCTGCTGGACGCGCAGAACCGCGGGATCGAGGGGCTTTTCGGGGGCGTCGTCGTCGAGGCGTGGAGTGATCATGAGTTTGGGTCGAATGAGTTTGGAACGAAGGGAAACCGCTTGCGTAAGCCTGGGATGACCGCCGCCGCCAATCCGGCAAAGCCGGCCGGAGCCGGAGTGCCGGCAAAGCTGGCCGGGACCGATCTGCCGCCGAACGCGGCCGCACCCGTCGAGGACGACGAGCTGCTGGACGTTGGCGCCGACGACGCTGCCGAACCGACCGAACTCGGCCCGATCGACGTGACAATCGAGGCAGGCGCCGAACCCGAGCGGCTCGATGCCGCGCTCGCCAGGCGCATCCCCGCCCTGTCGCGCTCTCGGCTGAAGGCGCTCATTGCCGAAGGCCGCGTTTCGGGCGCGGCCGGGACCTTAAGTGACGGATCGCGGCGGGTCAACGCGGGCGAGCGCTTCGTCGTCGACGTGCCGGCCGCCGTAGCGGCGATCCCCCAACCCGAGGCCATCCCGCTCGACGTCGTCTACGAGGATGCCGAACTTCTTGTCGTCGACAAGCCGGCCGGCCTCGTCGTCCACCCCGGCGCCGGCAACTTCACCGGCACGCTGGTCAACGCCCTGCTGCACCATTGCGGCGCGTCGCTGTCGGGCATCGGCGGCGTCTCCCGTCCGGGCATCGTGCACCGGCTGGACAAGGACACCACCGGCCTGATGGTCGTCGCCAAGACCGATCGCGCCCACCTCGGCCTGTCGAAACAGTTCGCCGACCACGGCCGCGAGGGACCGCTCGAGCGGGCCTATCTGGCGATCGTCTGGGGCGTGCCGCGACAATCCGCCGGCACGCTGGAATCGCAGATCGGCCGCTCGCCCAAGAACCGCGAGCAGATGGCGGTGGTGAATTCGGGAGGTCGCGAGGCCATCACCCACTACGAGATCGTCGAACGCTTTGCGCTTCCCGCCGAGACGCGCCGCCAGGACCAACGGCGCGATACAGCCTCCTCCGAGGCCGAGGTGATCGCCAGTCTGGTCGAATGCCGGCTGGAGACCGGTCGCACCCACCAGATCCGCGTGCATATGGCTGCGATGGGCCACCCGCTGTTGGGCGACGCCGACTACGGCTCCGGCTACCGCACCAAGGTCGACAAGCTGCAGAAGTCGGCCCCCGATGTCGCCGCGGCGCTGCTCGCGCTTGATCGGCAGGCACTGCATGCCTATCTCTTGGCGTTCGAGCACCCGAAGACCCGCAAAGTCATGCGCTTCGAGGGCGACCTGCCGACGGATTTCAGCCGGCTGCTCGAAGCCCTGAGGGCGGTCTCCGCGCAGAAGGCGTGACGTTGCCTGGCGCAAATGCTGAACAGACCATTCGACGATTGGCGCGATGACGAGCCGGCCCGACAGGCGTAGACTTTACGTAGTCTCCGCAATGAAGGTGTCGCCGATGTCGGCCCCGGTCATCGCCCAGAAGGGCCCCTACCCCGTCGAACTCACCGCCGGCCAGACCGTCTACTGGTGCGCCTGCGGCCGCTCGTCGAGCCAGCCTTTTTGCGACGGCAGCCACCGTGTCACCGACTTCACGCCGAAACCCTATACGGCTGTGAAGGACGGCACCGTCTGGTTCTGCGGCTGCAAACACTCGGGAACGCCGCAAACCTGCGACGGAACCCACCGTACACTCTGAGGAAAGCCGGCGGTCGAGCCGATGCAGGGCCCGCGGCGTGCCACACTCTTGCCGCGAACCCGAAGGATCCGGCCCAACTTTACACATAGTTCAACTTTTCAAAACAATGTGACCCACCGACCTGAAACTCTTGTCGCGTTTCCGCCGAACTTCAGGCTAGGATGATCGCATGGCAGCCCCGGGAGAGGGGTGTCGCACGGGATCGCCGATGGTCGGGGTCCCGAACACGCCGGTTCGTGACGCGGTCGCATCCGTGGCAGACCGACCGGAAGACGGGTGATCAAGACCCGAAGGAGAGGGTGCATACATGGCCCAGGCTGTTTCACTGCCCGCGCTGGCTTCGCTCGAAGGCGGGCTTTCACGCTATCTCGACGAGATCAGGCGGTTCCCGATGCTGGAACCGCAGGAAGAATACATGCTCGCCAAGCGCTATCAGGAGCATGGCGACTCGCAGGCCGCGCAGCGGCTGGTGACCTCGCATCTGCGCCTCGTCGCCAAGATCGCCATGGGCTACCGCGGCTATGGTCTGCCGATCGGCGAAGTCATTTCCGAGGGCAATGTCGGGCTGATGCAGGCGGTCAAGCGCTTCGAGCCGGAGAAGGGCTTCAGGCTCGCGACTTACGCCATGTGGTGGATCAAGGCGTCGATCCAGGAGTACATCCTGCGCTCGTGGAGCCTGGTCAAGATGGGAACGACCGCCAACCAGAAGCGGCTGTTCTTCAATCTCCGCCGCATGAAGAGCCAGATCCAGGCGCTCGACGACGGCGATCTGAAGCCCGATCAGATCAAGCAGATCGCCACCAAGCTTGGCGTCTCCGAGGACGAAGTCACCTCGATGAACCGCCGGCTCGGCGGCGATGCCTCGCTGAACGCGCCGCTCAGGGCCGACGAGGAATCGTCCGAATGGCAGGATTGGCTGGTCGACGATGCAGAGACCGTCGAGACGCGGCTTGGCAACGAACAGGAACTCAGCGGCCGCATGAAGCTGCTGCGCAACGCTCTCGGCGTGCTGAATGAGCGCGAGCGGCGCATCTTCGAGGCCCGTCGCCTGTCCGACGACCCGATGACGCTGGAAGACCTCTCGGAGGAATTCGGCGTTTCCCGCGAGCGTGTCCGCCAGATCGAGGTCCGTGCCTTCGAGAAGGTGCAGGACGCGGTGAAGTCGGCCGCCGCCGCCGATGCCGCCACCCGCTCGGTGCCGCTCGTCGGCCGCTCCGCCACCAACTAGTGGAGCGAATTTGACATTTGAGTCCCACCGAGCTGCGCGGCCTCACTCAAATGTCAAATTCAAAGCTCCACTAGACTCAATGAATTGCTAGTGGTCCTGGGATTCCGACATTTGCGTATGAGCGCGCGGCA
>JARLIU010000139.1 GCA_031291595.1 Ancalomicrobiaceae bacterium
GGCGAGCGCGAATGCTCGATCCAGCGCCGCAACCAGAAGGTCATCGAGGAGGCGCCGTCGCCGCTTCTCGACGCAGCGACGCGGCGCGCCATGGGCGAGCAGGCGGTGGCGCTGGCCAAGGCCGTCGGCTACGATTCGGCCGGCACGGTGGAATTCGTCGCCGGCCAGGACAAGTCGTTCTTCTTTCTGGAGATGAACACCCGCCTGCAGGTCGAGCATCCGGTGACCGAACTCATCACCGGGCTCGATCTGGTCGAACAGATGATCCTTGTGGCGGCCGGCGAGAAGCTGGCGATCCGCCAAAAGGATGTGACGCTCACCGGCTGGGCGGTCGAAAGCCGCATCTACGCCGAGGATCCCTACCGCAACTTCCTGCCGTCGATCGGCCGGCTGACGCGCTATCGTCCGCCGGAGGAAGGGTCCGACGGCGAGATCACCGTCAGGAACGATACCGGGGTGGTCGAGGGCTCGGAGATCTCGATGTTCTACGACCCGATGATCGCCAAGCTGGTCACGCACGCGCCGACGCGGGCAGAGGCGATCGAGGCGCAGTCGGCGGCGCTCGATGCCTTCGTCATCGACGGCATCCAGCACAACATCCCGTTCCTGACGTCGTTGCATGCGCATCCGCGCTGGCGAGCCGGGCATCTCTCCACCGGTTTCATCCGCGAGGAATATCCGGACGGGTTCCAGCCGACCGCGGTCGACGAGGAGACCAAGCCGCGGCTCGCCATCGTCGCCCTGTCGATGGAGATGATCCGGCGCGACCGGCTCGACAGTCTGCCTGGCCGATTGCGCCCGCATTCCGGCACCTTGCGCCGCGACTGGGTGGTCAAGCTCGACCGCGAGCAGATCCCGATGGCGATCGAGGAGGGGTTCGTCGACATTCCCTTGGAACTCGACGTCAAGGTCGGCGAGGCGGAAGCGGTGACGGTCACCTCGCGCTGGGTGCCGGGCGATCTGGTGTGGATCGGCGAGATCGACGGCGAGCCGCTGTCGGTGCAGGTGCGGCCGGTCGTCAACGGTGTCGAACTGCGCTATCGCGGCGCCTCGGTCGTTGCCAAGGTGATGACGCCGCGCACCGCCGCACTCGACCTGCTCATGCCGGAGAAGGCGGCGGCCGATACCTCGCGGTTCCTGCTCTGCCCGATGCCGGGGCTGGTGGTGTCGATCGGCGTCGCGATCGGCCAGGAGGTGAAGGCCGGCGAAATGCTCGCCATCGTCGAGGCGATGAAGATGCAGAACGTGCTTCGCGCCGAACGCGATCTGACGGTCAAGACTGTCAAGGCCAAGCCGGGCGACAGCCTCGCCGTCGACGCGGTGATCATGGAATTCGAGTGAGACGAGGGCGGTTGCGGCTGTCTCGTTGCGACGATTGCGCGGCATGCGTGCTCTGGGTCCGTTGCCGTCGATGACGCATTCCAGACCAGCGTCCTAGTTCCGATTTTTTGCAGTATTGACACTTTGCCGGAGGCCGGGCGCGACCTATATGCCTCGGGCGCCGGGGCAGATTGCCGCGCGCCCGCCGGTCGGCATTGCATCGGCCGCTTCTTCAACCCGATCCGCCGCTCGTCCAGCCGGTGTGCCCGACACGCCCGCCGGCGGGACAGCGCTGCCGCAAACCCGAACGCCGAAAGGTCGCGACGCATGGGCGAAACTTCCCCGCATGACGGCATGACCCAGGCCGAGCGCACCCGCATCGTCGTCGCCGTGCTGTTGGTCATGATGCTGGCGGCGCTCGACCAGACGATCGTCTCGCCGGCGTTGCCGACCATCGGCGCCGGGCTCGGCGATGCGGCCTATCTGTCCTGGATCATCTCGGCCTACTTCCTTACCGCCACGGCGGTGACGCCGCTCTATGGCAAGATCGCCGACATCAAGGGGCGGCGTCCCGTGCTGTTGGCGGCAGTCGCGATCTTCGTCCTCGGCTCGATCGCCTGCGCGCTGGCGCCGACCATGCTGGCGCTGATTCTCGGCCGCGCGCTGCAGGGGTTGGGTGGTGGCGGCTTGATCTCGCTGGCGCAGACCGTGATCGGCGACGTCGTGGCGCCGCGCGACCGTGGCCGCTACATGATCTATATTTCCGCCGTCTGGGCCACCGCCTCCATCGCTGGCCCGGTCATGGGCGGCGTGTTCGCCCAACACCTCAACTGGTCGATGATCTTCTGGATCAACCTGCCGCTCGCCGGCGCGGCGGTCGCGGTCTCCTGGCAAACCCTCAAGCGACTGCCGCCGGTGCATCGGCCGCACAAGCTGGATTTCCTTGGCGCCGGGCTGGTCGTCGCCGCAACGACGACCTTCCTGCTCGCCTTCACCTGGGGCGGCAGCGCCTATGCCTGGGCCTCGCCGGTGATCCTCGGCCTGCTCGGCCTCACGGCCGCATTGATCAGCGTCACCGCCTGGCACCTGACGCGCACCGACGAGGCGATCATCCCGATGCGCGTGCTCGCCAATCCGGTGGTCATGCTGTCGACGCTCTGCGTGTTCTGCTCGACCGGCGGCTATATCGGCATCTCCGTGTTCTCGCCGCTCTACTTCGAACTCGCCTATGGGCTCGACACGGCCGCGTCCGGCCTGGGACTGGTCGGCTTCATGGTCGGCACGGTGTTGGGCGCCAATCTCGGCGGGCGCTTCATGACGCGGGTGCCGAGCTACAAGGCAATGGTGTTGTGGACCGGGCTCGGCGGGCTCATCGTCGTCGCGCTGCTCGCGCTGACTGCCGGCTGGCTGACCTTCGCGCTGGTCGAGGTGTTGATCTTCCTGTTCGGCATGTCGATCGGCGTGCAGTTCCCGGTGTGCACCGTCGCGGTGCAGAATGCGGTCGAGCCGAGCGACCTCGGCGCCGCCACCGCCACGCTGTCGTTCATGCGCTCGCTCGGCAGCGTCATCGGCATCGCGGTGCTCGGTGCGGTGCTGTTGTCGCAAGGCATCGTCCAGTCGCTCGGCGAAGGGGCGAAGGCGGCGGCGCACGCGGCCGATCAGGCCGCTGCCGCGCACGCCTTCTCCATCGTGTTCGGCATGACCGGCGCGATGCTGCTGCTCGGACTTACCTTCTACGCCTTCGTCGAGGAACAGCCGCTCAGGGGCCGCGTGCATCGCGCCGAAGCGCAGCATCCGCCGATCGAGGCTTGACCGGGCGCTCCGTCATCCGCACTGTGACGGTGACATCCGCCTGACGGCCGGGTGCGCCGACAGTGAGCGCCCGGACGGCGGCGGGGATCGACGGAGCCGTAGTCATGGCCGACACCCCGGAGCACGGCAGCACTCCCGATAATCCTCCCGCGAATGATCCGCCGGCGCCCGTCCGGCCGAAGCGGTCGCTCGCCTTGCGCGTCGGGCTGCGCCTGCTGCAGGTGCTGGCGACTGTCTTCGTCCTTTTGTATGTCCTGTTCGACGATCTGGTACTGGCATGGCTGCGGCCGCTGTTCGCCACTCTCGGGCGACTGCGGCTGTTCGTGCGGCTCGCCCTGTGGATGCGGCGGCGCCCGCCCTACATGGCACTGGTGTTCTTCGCCGTTCCGTTCATCGTGCTGGAACCCTTCAAGTTGGGCGGCCTCGTTCTCCTCGGCATCGGCCATTTCGTCTCGGGAACGGTGATGCTGGCCATCTCGCACCTGCTTTCGCTGCTCATCGTCGAACGCATCTTTCACGTCACCCGCGATCAGCTGTTGACGATCGGCTGGTTCGCCTGGGCCTTCGGCTACGCGATGCGGACAAAGGACTGGGCATTCGCGCGGCTCAAGGCCTCGCCGGCCTGGCGCTTCGGCGTGGCGCTGGCCGAGCGGTTGCGGCGCGCGTTCCGGCCGGCGGCCAATGTGCTCGGCCGCTGCAAACGGGCAATCGCCGCGGGCTGGCGCCGGCTGTTCGCCCGGATGCGCGCCGTCCGCGACTGAGGCAGCCGCGACGCGGGTAGCCAGCGCCGGCAGCGCGGAGTCGCGACAGCGCTGGCAGGTCCGACAGGCGCTCGGCCGTGCCGCCGGGGGATCCTGCATGCGGTCTTCGTGTCGCATGGGCAAACGCCGCGATCTGGTCGATACTGGATGTCACGGATGGGGTTGGCCTGGAGCTACGCGCTGCGGGCCGTTGGTGTTTTCCCTGCTGACCAAGGTTTAGGCAGTCGGCAATTCGTCATCAGGACGATACCCGACTTTGGTCGACCGACTGCCGCGGCGATGACCGCAGACGCGAATTGCACAATGTTTCACAAAGCCTTGAAATTCATCAGCAATGGCCGTGTGTGCAAAAACTTCGACGTTTGTCCATATGGTCAAATCCGTTCAGATGTTCATCATTTAGAACACGTTAAACCAAATTCTGACGTAGACGAGCCGTTCGGCCTCGACTACGTTCAGAAAAACAATCAGTCCTTTCGGGCATCTACCTAGCTAAAGCGCAGCCAAGGGATCCTGGATGAGCGTCGAATCCGACGGCAATCAGCAAACATTTGGGCGCGGCACCGCCGCCGGCGTCGAAGCCGCCAGGCCTGCGAGTGGAAGCGCCTACCCGGTCATTGCCACCCGGAACCTGTCGCTGACCTTCGAGACCGACGACGGTCCGGTATACGCGCTGTCGAAAGTCGACCTCTCCATCCACAAGGGCGAGTTCGTGTCGCTGATCGGTCCGTCCGGTTGCGGCAAGACCACGCTGTTGCGGGTGATCGCCGATCTCGAACAGGCGACGAGCGGCGACATCGAGGTCAACGGCGTGCCGCCGCAGGTGGCGCGCACGCGCCGCGACTATGGCTATGTGTTCCAGGCACCGGCGCTGTATCCGTGGCGCACGGTGATCGGCAACGTCATGCTGCCACTGGAAATCATCGGGCTGCCGCGGGCCGAGCGGCACGAGCGGGCGAGGGCGCAACTGGCGCTGGTCAATCTCACCGGCTTCGAGAAGAAGTTCCCCTGGCAATTGTCCGGCGGCATGCAGCAGCGCGCCTCGATCGCGCGCGCCCTGTCGTTCGACCCGGAACTCCTGCTGATGGACGAACCGTTCGGCGCGCTCGACGAGATCGTGCGCGACAAGCTGAACGGGCAGCTGTTGAAGCTGTGGGCGGAGACCAGGAAGACGGTGGTGTTCGTCACCCATTCGATCCCGGAAGCGGTCTTCCTGTCGACCCGCATCGTGGTGATGAGCCCGCGCCCCGGCCGCATCATCGACGTGGTCGATTGCGACCTGCCGGCCGACCGCACGCTCGACATGCGCGAATCGCCGGAGTTCCTGAAGATCGCTCACCGGGTCCGCGAGGGCCTCAGGGCAGGGCACTCCTATGACGACTGAGGCGACGTCCAATGGTCGTCGGCCGGGCGCAGGCCCGGCCGACCGGCTCGGCCGGCGCTTGGCCCGGGTGACCGGCGGGCGGGCGATCCCGATCGCCACCGTGGTGATCGTGCTGATCGTCGTCTGGTATCTGGCGGCGATCGTCATGAACGCCGGCGTCGTCATGACGCTGGCCGGTGACAACGTGAAGTTCGGCTTCACCGACTTCGTCGCCGCGACCTGGAGCCAGGAGCGGCCGCCGCTGCCGGTGCCGCACCAGATCTTGATCGAGATGCGCAAGACCATTCTCGATGTGGCGGTGACCTCGAAGCGCAGCCTCGTCTACCATGCCGAAGTCACGCTCTCGACCACGCTCCTTGGCTTTCTGATCGGTTCGCTCACCGGCATCCTGTTGGCAGTCGCCATCGTGCATTTGAAGGCGCTGCAGAAGGCGCTGATGCCGTGGATCATCGCCTCGCAGACAGTGCCGATCCTGGCCGTGGCGCCGATCGTCGTGGTGGTGCTCGGCAACATCGGCATCACCGGCACCTTGCCGAAGGCGCTGATCTCGGCCTACCTGTGCTTCTTTCCCGTGACCATCAGCATGGTGAAGGGGTTGACCTCGCCCGACCCGATGCTCGTCGACCTGATGCGCACCTATTACGCCTCGCCGAACCAGACCTTCTGGAAGCTGCGCTGGCCGGCGGCGGTGCCGTTCTTGTTCACCAGCCTCAAGGTCGCGGTCGCCATCAGCCTGGTCGGCGCCATCGTCGCCGAATTGCCGACGGGCGCGCAGGCCGGCCTCGGCGCGCGACTGCTGGCCGGTTCCTACTATGGCCAGACCATCCAGATCTGGGCGGCGCTGTTTACCGCTGCCGCGCTCGCGGCCCTGCTGGTGGCCGCGGTCGGTCTGGCCGAGGTCGTCACGGTCAGGGGCATGGGAGGGCGGCGATGAGCACTCGACGTCCGCAAGGCGCCCGTCTCGCCGACGGGCTCGCCGGCCTCATCGTGCTGATCCCGATCCTGTTATGGGCGCTCGCCTATGTGCACGATCCCGCGCTCAAGGCGCCGCTGCCGGCGTGGTTCTGGTGGGTGATCGTCGCCATCTGGGCGTTTTACTCGTTCGTGGTCGGGCGGCTCGCCTCGGAGTCGAGCCCGAGCCGCAGCGGTCAGCGCATCCTCGACCTGTTCATCCCGGTCGCCTTCGGCATCTGCGTGCTGTTCCTGTGGGAGGTCATCACCATCGGCGCCGGCGTGCCGAAAGTGCTGATGCCGAGCCCATCGGCGATCGGCGCGCGACTGGCCACGGCACAAGCGATGCTCGGCGACGACTTCGAGCAGACGGTGCTGAAGGAGGTGCTGCCCGGCTGGCTGATCGGTTCGGCCAGCGGCTTCTGCATCGCGCTGGTCTGCGACCGGGTGCCGTTCCTGGCGCGCGGGCTGTTGCCGATCGGCAATTTCGTCTCGGCGCTGCCGATGATCGGCGTCGCGCCGATCATGGTGATGTGGTTCGGCTTCGACTGGCCGTCGAAAGTCGCGCTCGTCGTCGTCATGACGTTCTTCCCCGCGCTGGTGAATTCGGTCGCCGGGCTTGCCGCGGCGGGCAAGCTCGAACGGGACCTGATGCGCTCCTACGGCGCCGGCTTCTCGGCAACGCTGATCAAGCTCAGATTGCCGGCGGCGCTGCCGTTCATCTTCAACGCGCTGAAGATCAATTCGACGCTGGCCATGATCGGCGCCATCGTCGCCGAATTCTTCGGCTCGCCGACCGTCGGCATGGGTTTTCGCATTTCGACCGAGGTCGGCCGCTCCGACCTCGACATGGTCTGGGCCGAGATCGCGGTAGCGGCCGTCACCGGTTCGATCTTCTACGGCGTCCTGGCGCTCGGCGAGCGCCTGGCGACCTTCTGGCATCCGTCCTATCGCAAACGGTGAGATCAGGGCGTCCACCGAACTAGAGGGAGTGCAGTCAATGGTACGGTTCAAGTCGTTCCTGGCCACCGCAGCAGGACTTCTCCTGGCGGCGACGGCGATAAGCGGAGTTCAGGCCGCCGACACGGTGACGCTGCAGCTGAAATGGGTGACCCAGGCGCAGTTCGCCGGCTATTACGTCGCCAAGGACAAGGGTTTCTACAAGGACGCCGGCCTCGACGTGACCATCAAGCCGGGCGGCCCGGATATCGCGCCCGAGCAGGTGATCGCCGGCGGCGGTGCCGACGTCATCGTCGACTGGATGCCGGCGGCACTGGCGGCGCGCGAGAAGGGTGTCGCCCTGGTCAATATCGCCCAGCCGTTCAAGACGTCGGGCATGGAGCTGACTTGTCGCGCCGAGACCGGCATCAAGTCGCCGAGCGATTTCAAAGGGCACACGCTCGGCGTGTGGTTCTTCGGCAACGAATATCCGTTCCTCTCCTGGATGTCGTCGCTCGGCATCAAGACCGATGGCTCGCCGCAGGGCGTCAAAGTGCTGAAGCAGGGCTTCAACGTCGATCCGCTCATTCAGAAGCAGGCCGACTGCATCTCGACCATGACCTACAATGAATACTGGCAGGTCATCGACGCCGGCATCCCGGCCAGCAAGCTGGTGGTGTTCAAATACGAGGACCAGGGCGTTTCGACGCTGGAAGACGGCCTCTATGCGATGGAAAGCAAGCTGAAGGATCCGGCCTATGTCGCCAAGCTCGGCAAGTTCGTCGCCGCGTCGATGAAGGGCTGGGCCTATGCGCGCGACCATGCCGACGAGGCGGTGAAGATCGTGCTCGATAACGACGCGTCCGGCGCCCAGACCGAGAAGCATCAGGCGCAAATGCTCTCCGAGATCAACAAGCTGACCGCCGGGTCGAACGGCGTGCTGGCGCAGGCCGACTACGACCGCACGGTGAAGACGCTGCTGTCGGCCGGCTCCGATCCGGTGATCACCAAGCAGCCGGTCGGCGCCTGGACGCACGCCGTCACCGATGCGGCGGGGTTGAAGTGATCGCTTCGAGCGAATGAATGCCCTTCGCCTGCTGCTTGCCGGTATTGGCATTGCGGCAGGCACGGGGCGCCGTCGGCGTGGTATCATTGCGTTGGGCGAGCGGCTGGAGGTCCAAAATGAAGACTGTTGCGCTGCAAGAGCTCGATGAGCACGTGAGAGCGTTTATTGCGGGCCTTCACGAGGGTGACGTTGTCACGATAGTTGATGGCGCGCGCCCGGTGGCCCGCCTTGAACGCCCGCTAGGGGCAATCTTCACTCCTGTAATGACTGATGAGCTGCGAGCACAGCGGCACGCCGAATTGATCAAGCGGCTCGAGACCCAGCCAGCCCTCAATCTCGGTCCGTTCAATCGGGACGAGCTCTACGACGGGGACTAGGCGGTGAAGATCGCGTTGGATACCAATTTTCTTGTATATGCTGAGGGGCTTGATGACGTCCGGCGCCGGGATGTGGCCAAGCAGCTGTTGAGGGGATTGGATTCGGTCGATCTGCTGATCCCCGTTCAGGTTCTTGCTGAACTGCACAACGTTATGCTGAGACGGGGGATAGCGGCCGATGCCGCTGCTGTGCTCGTTATGAGTTGGGCTGACCTGTATGCGACGATTGATACGTCATACCAGGTATTGAAGCAGTCCATCGATTTGCGCCTCAGGCACAGGCTACCCGTATTCGATGCACTGATCTTGGCGGCGGCAGCGCTTGCCGATTGCACGATGCTTTTGTCTGAAGATTTTCAGCATGGGTTCGGCTGGCAGGGCTGCACAGTGATCAATCCCTTTCTTGAACCCATGAACCCGCTGCTTGCGAGCGCGATCGTCCCACAAATTGAACCGTAAGTAGGAGCCCCCGAAAAATGACCCTTCTCATCCGTGGCGGAACCGTGGTCAACCACGACTATAGCCAAAAGGCCGATGTGCTCATCGACGGCGGCACGATCATCGCCGTCGGGCCGAACCTGACGGCACCGGCGGGCAGTCAGGTGATCGATGCCGGCGGTGCCTACGTGCTGCCGGGCGGCATCGATCCGCACACCCATCTCGACATGCCGTTCATGGGGACGTCGACGACCGACGACTTCGAAACCGGCACGCGGGCTGCGCTGGCCGGCGGCACCACGATGGTGGTCGACTTCTGCCTGCCGGGACCGGGGCAGTCGCTGTTGGCCGCCTATCAGGAGTGGCGGCACAAGGGCGAGAAGGCGCTGTCGGACTACGGCCTGCATCTGGCCATCACCTGGTGGGACAAGCAGGTGTACGACGAGATGGCGACGGTGGTCAGGACCTACGGCATCAACTCGTTCAAGCACTTCATGGCCTACAAGGGCTCGTTGATGGTCAACGACGACGAGCTCTACCATTCGTTCTCGCGCTGCGCCGAACTGGGCGCCCTGCCGATGGTGCACGCCGAGAACGGCGACCTCGTGTTCCGGCTGCAGCAGCACTACATGGACATCGGCGTCACCGGACCGGAGGGGCATCCCTACTCGCGTCCGCCGGAAGTCGAGGGCGAGGCGGCCAATCGCGCCATCATGATCGCCGACATGGTCGGCAGCCCGCTTTACATCGTCCACACCTCGTGCCGCGAGGCGCATGAAGCGATCGCTCGCGGGCGCGCGGCCGGCAAGCGCATTTACGGCGAGGCGCTGGCGCAACACCTGGTGCTCGACGACAGCGAATACCAGTCGAAGGACTGGGACTACGCGGCGCGCCGGGTGATGTCGCCGCCGTTCCGCGACAAGTCGCATCAGGCCAGCCTGTGGGCCGGGCTGCAATCGGGCTCGATGCAGGTGGTGGCCACCGACCATTGCGCCTTCTCGACCGAGAAGAAGCGCTTCGGCATCGGCGACTTCCGCAAGATCCCGAACGGCACCGGCGGGCTCGAGGATCGCATCCCCGTGCTGTGGACGCATGGCGTCAACACCGGCCGGCTGACCCCTGAGGAATTCGTCGCGGTGACGTCGTCGAACGTCGCCCGCATCCTCAACATGTACCCGAAGAAGGGGCGCATCGCGCCGGGCTCGGATGCCGACCTCTACATTCTCGATCCCACGGCCGAGAAGACGATCACCGCCCAGAAGCAGTTCAGCGCCATCGACTACAATGTGTTCGAGGGGCAGAAGGTGAAAGGTCTGCCGGTGATCACCGTGTCGCGCGGCAAGGTCGCCTACAAGGAAGGCGAGATCCTGGCCGAGGTCGGCGACGGCCAGTATGTGCCGCGCGATCCGTTCCCGCCGGGCCACGCGGCGACGCTGCAGTTCAAGGCGCAGACCCGTCCGCGCGCCGTCGAACGGATCGAAGTGACGCCGTAAGGGGCTTTTCCTCGGATGCGATCATGGTAATGTAGTGAATATCACTACATTACCTCGCAGGAGAGCGTGGCATGACCAAGATCGTCACCGCTGCAGAAGCCAATCGGCAGTTTTCCAGCCTGATGCGTCAGGTGGCTGAGGGCGAGACCGTCATCGTCACCTCGCATGGTCGGCAGGTCATGACGATGACGCCGACGGCCGGAGAGGATGAGGCGATGCCGGAACGACGCGCGGCTCATCGTCGGCTGATGGACTACCTGCGATCACAGCCGCAGCGCCCGGGCGTTACCTGGACGCGCCAGGAGCTTTATGAGGACGAGCCCTATCCGGACACGTTCAAGTGAGAATAGCGGTCGACATCAACGTCCTCGTCTACGCCCAGGGCTTGGGCGATCCGGAGCGGATCGCCCGGGCGTTGGATGTGCTTGATCCACTGGAGCTTTCTCTGGTTGTGCCTACACAGGTCCTCGGCGAGGCCTTCAATGTGCTGACACGCAAGTTCGGATTGTCCAGCCGCGACGTGCTGGAAGCGATCGCGGTCTGGTCCCAGACAGCCGAAGTGTTTGCCGGGCCGCCACACGTGATGCTTCGGGCTGTGCACCTCGCCACCGATCATCGATTCCAAATCTGGGATGCCTTCATCATCGAGACCGCCGTTGAAGCCGATTGCACCATCCTCTTATCCGAGGATATGCAGCATGGCTTTTTCTGGAACGGGCTCACAATCATCAATCCATTCATCGGTCCGGAGCACCCGCTGCTGAGCGCCGCACTCAGCCGGGCATGCGGATCGTAACGTCGACAGGAGCCTCCCATGCTTCCCAATCTGACCATCAATCCGCAGCGCCTGTGGGACAGTCTCATGCAAACCGCCCAATTCGGCGGCACGGCCAAGGGCGGCATCAAGCGGCTGACACTGACTGCCGAGGACAAACAGGTGCGCGACTGGTTCGTCCGCGAGGTCGAGAAGCTCGGCTGCACGGTGACCATCGACGAGGTCGGCAACATGTTCGCCACCCGTCCGGGCAAGAACCCGAACTTGTCTCCCATCGCCATGGGCTCGCATCTCGACACCCAGCCGACCGGCGGCAAATTCGACGGCAACTTGGGCGTCCTGGGCGCGCTCGAGGCCATGCGCACGCTCAACGATATGGGCTACGAGACCAACGCGCCCATCGAGATCGTCGACTGGACCAATGAGGAGGGCTCGCGGTTCGCCCCGGCCATGCTCGCCTCCGGCGTCTATGCCGGCGTGTTCACGCCGGAATACGCCTATGCGCGCGAGGACCGGCAGGGGGTGAAGTTCCTCGAGGCGCTGGACTCGATCGGCTACAAGGGAAAGGACAAGGTCGGGGCGCACAAGTTCCAGGCGATGTTCGAGCTGCACATCGAGCAGGGGCCGATCCTGGAAAACGAAGCTAAGGTGATCGGCGTCCTGCAGGGCGTGCAGGGCATGCGCTGGTACGAAGTGACTGTTTCGGGGCAGGATTCGCACACCGGCGCAACGCCGATGTACCTGAGGAAGGACGCGCTGCTCGGTACCGCGCGCGTCATCGATCGCATCGACGCCATCGCCAAGGAACACGCCCCCTACGCTGTCGGCTCGGTCGGGCTGATCGAGAACCGGCCGAACAGCCGCAACGTCGTCCCCGGCGAGACCTTCTTCACCATCGACTTCCGCCATCCCGACGATGCGGTCTTACAGGTGATGGAGGACAAGTTCCGCGCCGCGCTCGCCGACATCCTCACCCCGATGCGGCTCAGCTATGACGAGAAGCGCATCTGGGATTCGCCGGCGGTGAAGTTCGATCCCGTTCTGATCGACTGCGTCCGGAAGGGCGTGGAAAAGGCCGGCTTCTCCAACCGCGACATGGTGTCGGGCGCCGGCCACGACGCCGCCTATATCGCCAGAGTCGCTCCCACCACGATGATTTTCGTGCCCTGTGCCGGCGGCATCAGCCACAACGAGGCGGAATCGACCTCGCTCGACGAATGCGCCGCCGGGGCCCAGGTGCTGTTGAACGCGGTGCTGGAATACGACAGCCGGCTGGGGTGAGAAGGGATAGATCATAGATGCAGCCCGGGATATGTTGAGGTGCAAAAATATGCCTCAACATATGTTCGTTGTCAGGACATCAAATGGCTGGCCTAGAATCTGATCGTGAAGAAAAGATAATAATTGAATACGCTAAGTTTGCGCACGTCGAGACTATTGAGGTATTTAGGGCCGTAAAGGAGTTTTCCTCATATGCAATAAGGATGATGTTTCTTGTGAATGGCGGTGCAATAATTGCCTTACTCGCTTTGGCCGGGAATATTGTTGGGAAGGCTAATACCGATAATTATGCCTATTACTCAAAATATTCTCATGTTATTGTTTGTTCATTGGTTTTTTTCTTAGCTGGCATTGTCTTTGCTGGATTCGCAACGTTATTTGCATATCTAAATTTTAGCTTTTTGCAGGCCGTCGTTCCAAGCTCTGGCGACATATTGAGCTGGCTCCGGGGTAACGAATACAAGACCAATTCCGTCTTCCAAAAATGGGTTAGGTGGTCGGCTTGGGGAGGAGTGATTACTGGGCTTATTTCTTTAGCTTCTTTTGCATCTGGTGGTATATATATGTTGTCTAATGTTTTTAATCTTTGAGTTGTTGAAGTCAATGGAGTAATTTTAGTTCCTATTCGTGCCGCTCACGAGCGACACATTGACTTGCCGCCCGCCCTTGACCCGTCGCATCCTTTGCGCGAGATCTGGCCCCGCTGTTCACCGCTAGCGGAGCGCTGCCATGACCGACCGAACCTCCCTGATGATCGTCCTGGCGGCGGGCGAGGGCACGCGGATGAAATCCGCCACGCCGAAGGTGCTGCACGAGGTGGCGGGGCAGCCGCTGGTGGCGCACGCCGTCGCCGCGGCGCTCGCCGCCGGGGCCGACCGGCTGGCGGTCGTCATCGGGCCGGGACGGGACGACGTGGCCAAGGCTGTGGCGAGGCTCGCGCCCGAGGTGACGGTGTTCACGCAAGGCGAACGGCTCGGCACGGCGCATGCGGTCCTGGCGGCGCGCGAGGCGCTGACCCAGCCGGCTGACGACGTCATCGTGCTCTACGGCGATACGCCGTTGGTGCGGCCGGAGACGTTGAAGCGCGTGCGGGCCGAACTGGCCGCGGGCGCCGATGTCGTCGTTCTCGGCTTCGAGGCAGATAGTCCAACAGGTTACGGGCGTCTGTTGATTCAAAATGGCAAGCTCGCCGCCATCCGCGAGGAGCGCGACGCCACCCCGGACGAGAAGGCCATCCGGTTGTGCAATTCCGGCATCATGGGGTTCACCGGGCGCAACGTCCTGTCGCTGCTCGACACGATCGGCAATGACAATGCCAAGGGCGAATACTACCTCACCGATGCCGTCGAGATCGCCCTGATGCTTGGCCTGAAGGCGACGGTGGTGGCGGGCGAGGAAGAGGAATTCCGCGGCGTCAACGACCGTGCCCAGCTCGCCGATTGCGAGGCGATCTGGCAGGCGCGCCGGCGCCGCGAGATGCTGACCAGGGGCGTGACGTTGACGGCGCCGGATACCGTATTCTTCGCCTATGACACCGAGATCGCGCCGGACGTGGTGATCGAACCGAATGTGGTGTTCGGTCCCGGCGTCAGAATCGAGAGCTGGGCCCGCATCCGTGCCTTCTCCCATTTGGAAGGGGCGGTGGTTCGCTCCGGCGCGCTGGTCGGCCCCTATGCGCGGCTGCGACCGGGCGCCGACATTGGTTCGGAGGCGCATATCGGCAATTTCGTCGAGGTGAAGAACGGCCACATCGAGGCCGGCGCCAAGGTCAATCACCTCTCCTATATCGGCGACGCGCGCGTCGGCGCGAAGACCAACATCGGCGCCGGCACCATCACCTGCAACTACGACGGCTTCGGCAAGTATCGCACCGACATCGGCGCCAATGCCTTCATCGGCTCCAATTCGTCGCTCGTCGCGCCGGTTGCGATCGGTGACGGCGCCTATGTCGGCTCGGGCAGCGTCGTCACCGAGGACGTGCCGGCCGATGCCTTGGCGATTGGCCGCAGCCGGCAGGTCAACAAGCCGGAGCGGGCAGCCGGATTGCGGGCGCGGATGAAGGCGAAAGCCGGCAAGTGACGGCTATCCGCCCGTGGTTTCCGCCTGGCTTTGCGTGTGGTTTTGGGCGTCGCCGGCGCTGCGTCAAGCCCTGGCCGGGCGGTGGGAGGGCGCGAGAATAGGTGCCGGCGCTTCTTCCCCGGCAAACATGTAACAGCTGACGATTCGGCGTTGACAGGGCGAGAGGCAATCGCCATAACACGCGCCACGGCGAACGGGCCGGCCGCTGGACCAGCGGTGGGCTCGTAAGCCTGTGCCAGGATCACCGCTTTTTCAAGAGGTTGATCTTTCGGTTCGGGGAGGAATGTCCCGAGCGGCAAAGGGGGCGGACTGTAAATCCGCTGGCTAAGCCTTCGTAGGTTCGAGTCCTACTTCCTCCACCATCCCTTCCTGAGGCGTTGTCTGTTCGGGCACGGCCGAGACCGTTGCCAAACCGGGACGTCGCGGGCTAAGAAGGGTGCGACGCGGGTATAGCTCAATGGTAGAGCAGCAGCCTTCCAAGCTGAATAC
>JARLIU010000140.1 GCA_031291595.1 Ancalomicrobiaceae bacterium
CGGGGGGGGGGGGGGGCGGCGGGCGCCGCGTTCGCGCCGATGTTGCCGAAGGAGTACTTCGCCGGGGACCGCGACTTGTACGTCCAGGCGCTCGATGCCGGCAAAGGCATGTTCACTCCCGACGGCGAGATGCCCGACGACGGCCCGGCGACCGTACTGGCCGTGCTCTCCGGCTTCTCCAAGAACGTCAAGGGCAAGTCGATCGATCTCGCCAAGTCCTACACGACTGAATTCGTCAAGGCGGCAAAGTAGACTATTACGTTACTTCGGGTGCATCTACCGTCATTGCGAGCGAAGCGAAGCAATCCAGACTTCTCCCTATGATTATTCTGGATTGCTTCGCTTCGCTCGCAATGACGGAGGCGAGCCCGCGTCCGAAATTTGATTCCGCGCGAGCATCGCCGCCGGGAGAGGAGATCGCCATGCCCGACACCCCCGCCATCGAACTCGTCAACGTCAGCCGCCGGTTCCTGTCGCCGGACGGGCACGCGTTTTCGACGCTGAAGGACTTCACTCTGACGGTGAAGCGCGGCGAATTCGTCGCCCTCGTCGGCCCGACCGGCTGCGGCAAGTCGACGACCTTGAATCTGATCACCGGGCTGGGGCATCCCTCCAGCGGCCAGGTGAGAGTTTTCGGCAAGCCGGTTTCCGGCATCGATCCGCGCATCGGCTTCACCTTCCAGGCCGACGCCCTGTTTCCCTGGCGCAACGTCCTCGACAATGTCGTCGCCGGGCCGCTGTTCCGCGGGCGCCCGAAGGCGGAATCCTACGACAAGGCGCGCGACTGGCTTGCCCGCGTCGGGCTGACCGCCTTCGAACGGCATTATCCGCACCAGCTGTCGGGTGGCATGCGGAAACGCGTGGCGCTCGCGCAGACCTTCATCAACAACCCGGAGATCCTCCTCATGGACGAGCCGTTCTCCGCGCTCGACGTGCAGACGCGGGTGCTGATGCACGAGGAGCTGTTGCAGCTGTGGTCGGAGACCGGAGCGGCGGTGGTGTTCGTCACGCACGATCTGGAAGAAGCGATCGCGCTCGCCGACACCGTCTATGTGCTGACGGCCCGTCCGGCGACGGTCAAGTCGGTGCATCCGATCGACATTCCGCGGCCCCGCGTCATTTCCGAGGTCCGCTACGAGGAGCACTTCATCGCCATCTCCCGCCGCATCTGGGCCGATCTGAAGCAAGAGGTGCAGATGAGCACCCTTGCCGCCGCGTGAGGAGCGTCACATGAACAGCGTTGCGGTCGACGATTCCGACTTCGTCTATGCCCCCGGCACCTCGGATGCCGAGATCGAGGCGGCGGCCATGGAGGCTGCGCTCCGCCATCGCCGGCTGGTGATCGGCTGGCGGCTCGGCATCCTCGTCGTCCTGTTGGGATTGTGGGAAGTGGCGGCGCGCACCGGCGTCATCGATGCCTTCTTCTATTCCTATCCGACGGCGATCGCGGCGAGGCTGTGGGAGCTCATCCTCGAAGGCACCGACGAGGCGAGCCTGTGGTACCATCTCTGGCTGACGATGGAGGAGGCGATCATCGGCTTCGTCGCCGGATCGGCTCTCGGCATCCTTGCCGGCGTAGCGCTCGGGCGCAACAAATTGGCCGCCGACATCTGCGCCCCCTACATCAAGACATTGAATGCGATTCCGCGCGTCGTGTTGGCGCCGATCTTCATCCTGCTGTTGGGCTTCGGCCTGTGGTCGAAAGTGGCGCTCGCCTTCATCATGGTGTTCTTCGTCGTCTTCTCCAACGCCTTCCAGGGCGTGCGCGAGGCCGACCGGGCGATGATCGCCAACGCCCAGATCCTCGGCGCCAGGCCGTGGGCGGTGACGACGGCGGTGATCATTCCCTCCGCCATGAGCTGGATCTTCGCCTCGCTGCACATCTCGTTCTCGTTCGCCATCGTCGGGGCGATCGTCGGCGAATTCGTCGGCGCCCGCTACGGCATCGGCTTCCTGATCCAGGAGGCGCGCGGCGTGCACGATACGGCGGCGATGTATGCGGCGATCGTGCTGATCGTCGTCGTGGTGCTGACGGCCGAATGGGTGATGACGCGAATCGAGAACCGGCTGGCGCGCTGGCGGCCGCCGGTGCAGGGGCACTGACCTCACGGGATACCGCATGCCGGCGCGCGGCGTGGGGGGGCGCCGGGTGGACGGCCCATCGGTTCCGTCAGGGAGCCGGCGGGCCTTGCTTCTGCGCCTCTCCGTCGACAAGCGGCAGGCGGACGATCGCCTCGAGGCCGATGCCGCCCGGCCCGTCGGCCAGCGCCACCGATCCGCCGGCGCCGCAAGCGATCTCGCGCACGATGGCGAGCCCGAGGCCGGTACCCTCGATGCCGGTGCCGAGCACGCGATAGAAGCGCTCGAACACTTTGTCCCGCTCCCCGGCCGGAATGCCCGGCCCGGTATCGGTGATGCGGATGACGGCTTCGGCCGCCGTACCCTCGGTGGTCGCGGCGCGCTCCAGCATCACCGCGACCCGACCGCCCTCCGGCGTGTAGCGCAAGGCGTTCTCCACCAGATTGGCGATCATCTCGCGCAGCAAGGTCGGCGAGGCGGCAACCAGCATCGGCTCGCCCCGCGCTTCGGGCCCGGCAGGGCGGGACGACAGATCCTCGAAGCTCAGGTCGATCCGCTTGTCGAGCGCGACGGCGGCGAGATTGGCGAGCGCTTCGGTGGCGAGCGCCGCGATATCGGCCGGCTTGACGTCGGGCTTGGTCGGCGTGCGCGGTTCGGCGCGGGCCAGCGTCAGCAGTTGGTTCAACAGGCGGCTCAGCTGACCGAGCCCCGAATCGAGTGCGGCGAGCGCCTCGTCCTTGGCGGCCGCGTCGTCGCTGGTCAGGCCGTAGTGGGTCTGCATCTTCAAGAGCGTCAGCGGCGTGTGCAATTGATGCGCGGCATTGGCGACGAAGCGGCGCTGTGCCGCGATAGAACGCTCGATCCGCCCGAGCGCGCCGTCGAACGCGGTGACCAGCGGATGCACTTCCGTCGGCAGTCCGGCGACGGACAGCGGCGACAGATCGTTCTCGGAACGGGCGGCGAGATCGCGGCGGATGCGGTCGAGCGGCCTGAGGCCGCGGTCGAGGCCGAACCAGCCGAGGCCGGCGACCAGCACCATGAGGACGGCAATCGGCTGGATGCCTTGCAGCCACAGCGATCGCGTCATCGCCAGTTGATCGTGCTTGGTGGCGGCGACGATCACGGTCACCTCGCCGGAGCGGTCGCGCGGATCGGTGAAGCCGACGACGGGTTGGATCATGGCGATGCCGCGGAACGGCTGGCCGCGGAAGTCCGCCTCGAAATACACCGGTGCGGCCACGGTCGGGTGGCGCGACGGCACGGGGACGTCGGGGATGCCGGCGACCAGGTCGCCCGTCGGGTCGAGCACCTTGTAGACCACGCGGTCGCCGGCCCCGGTGGCGAAGATGCCGAGCGCGGAGGGTGGAATGAGCGCCGTCGCCTCGCCGTTCTCGACTTTCACCTGTTCGGCGATGGTCTGGGCCGATGCCGAGAGGATACGGTCGGTGACCGCGGCGGCGGTGAGGGCGGCGTTCGAGTAGGCGATGAAGGCCATGACGGCGGCGATGACGCCGAGCGGCGCCGTCAGCCAGACGACGAGGTGCAGCCGGAGACTGTGGCCTGAACGCAGCCGGGCAGCGAGCCTCATGGCGGACCACCCGGCTCAAGCCGCAGCAGATAGCCGATGCCGCGCAAGGTGGCGATCGTCACGCGGCTGCCCTCCAACTTCTTGCGCACGCGATGGATGTAGATCTCGATGGCGTTCGGGGCGACCTCGTCGTCGAGCCCGAACACGGTGTCGACCAGGTCCGGCTTCGGGATCGCATGCCCGGCGCGTCTGACCAGGGCTTCGAGCACCGACTGTTCGCGCGGCGTCAGCTGCATCGGCTCGCCGGCAAGCAGGAATTGCCGCGCATTGGTATCGAAGGCAAGCGGGCCGACGGAGATCACCGGATTGCGGATCGGACCGGAGCGCCGCAGCTGCGCCCTGACGCGCGCTTCCAGTTCGGCGACGTCGAATGGCTTGGCCAGATAGTCGTCGGCACCGGCGTCGAGCCCACGCACGCGATCGCTGACCGTGTCGTTGGCCGTCAGCACCAGGACCGGCGTCGCCGCGCCGCGCGCCCGCAAGCGCTTGATGACCTCGATGCCGCCGATGCCGGGCAGGCTCAAATCGACGATAGCCAGTTGGTAGGCGTCGCCGCGCAGCACCTGATCGGCGTCCTCGCCATCGCCGACGCAATCGACCGTATAGCCGGTCTTGCGTAACAGCCGGGCCAGCCAATCCGCCAGTTGGCCGTTGTCTTCGACAATCAGGATGCGCATCGCCGCTCTTCAGGATCCCGCCGCGGCGGTCGCGCCGCCGCCGTGCCGCGAGACTAGCGCGAACGGCGTTTGAGAACAGCAGGATTCCCGGCGGATCGAGGGCTCGACAACTGCGCGAGGAGGACGCTCACGCCTATCGACGAACCGCCATGGCGCGATGCGGCGACAGGAGAAACGGCGCAAGATAGGCCGGGATATTGCTGAGCGGCAGCACCTCCGGCTTCAGCCGGATGCCGAGTTGGTCGATCATGAAGGCGCGGCGGCGCTCGATGCGCGCCCAGGCCTCCGGATAGCGCGCCGCAAATTGCGCACGCAGATCCGCATCGGCCAGGATCAGTCCGTCCTCGATGTTGGTGGTGAACCAGGGCGAGTTGGTCGCCGGGATGATGTCGACCTGCAGCGCCATGCCGGATTTGAGTTCAATGCGGCTGTCGGGCGTGATCGGCGAATTCAGCCATTCGTCGAGGTGGATCTGGTGGCCGGGATTGAGGCCGATGCCGAAGAACGGATCGGCGAGCCGGCTCACCACCACTTCATAGAGTTCGCCGCCGCTGACGCCGATGCCGAGCGTTTCGTACCAGGCGGCGACAGCCGAATAGTACGGGGCAACCAGTTTCTCGACATAGTCGCGGATCCCGGCCGGCAGTTCGTCCGCCGAGGCGACCATGAACCCGGCGCGGGCGTTGAGCGCGCCCCAGACGCCATAGGCGACCGTCAGCGGCTCGCCGCGCTCGATCACCTTCGCCGATGGGCTCGGCAGGCCGTAGGATGCGCGCGGCCCCGACGACAGCATCAGGTGCGCCGACATCGGCATGCCGTTGTAGCCGATGAGCCGTGCCGCCTCGGATTCGCGCATGCCGGGCTTCACGCCGAACAGCACGTTGCGCACCCCTGTCGACGTATAGGTCG
Source organism: Ancalomicrobiaceae bacterium (assembly GCA_031291595.1). GTDB lineage: Bacteria > Pseudomonadota > Alphaproteobacteria > Rhizobiales > Ancalomicrobiaceae > CAIYYN01. The sequence continues at coordinate 5,254 of JARLIU010000140.1, forward strand.
AGGCGTATTCGAAGACCGCCAACTGATCGACGTCGTTGAAGGCCCTGAGCCCGTCCTCAGCGGACATGAAGATGTCGGTGGCGTTGACGACCGATCCGGTCGGGCCGACCAGCCGACGCAGCGTGTCGGCGATGTAGGACGGGATTTCGAGCGAGGCTTCGTCGAGGCCGGGATCGCCGGGCCCGAAATATTTCCAGCCGACGGTACCGATCCTCTGGCCGACGCCGATGCCGCGGCCGGCGAGAATGGCGGCGATGGCGCGGTTGCGGTCGCGCGGCTGACCCAAGAGGCTGAAGGTCTGGAACAATTCGCGTTCGAGGTGCACGCCCGCCAGTTCCGCATAGCCCCAGCCTTCGTTGCCGATGACGAGCGCCGGCACCGCGCCCGGCTTCAGGATCAGCAGCGTCTCCTCGAAGCGGGGATCGTAGCCGGTGAGGTAGGTGACGTTGGCACTGTGCTCGCGGTCGCCATAGACGACGAGGGCCTCGAGCCCGCGCGCGGCGGCGCGGGCCAGCGCCGTCGCAATCCGCGCCTCGTAGGTCGCCGCCGGGATGGTCGGCTCGACGCTCGCCTCGCCGAAGTCCGGCAGATCCAACTCGACGAGGGCGACGGCGGGGTCGAGACTGCTCATGCGAAGCTCCATTGGCTGGCAGGACACGCGGCAAAACCGCCTACGCACCGTCGCGGTGCCAAGCTTCCCCTTGACAACGGCGAACCGGCGCGAGGATAGTTGAAACCGGTTTCAGTGACAAGCCGAGGCACCGTGCGGCTCGACCTTTCGCTCCTTGTTCCGTACATCGGCCTGCTTGCCGAGGGCGCCCTCATGACCGTCGAGGTCGCGGCGCTGGCGCTCGTCGGCAGCGTCGTCGTCGGCATGGTGGTGGCGATCGCCCGCGCCGGGAAAAGCGCCTTGGTGCGCCGCATCGCCTTCGTCTATGCGGACGTGTTCCGCAACGTGCCGTTCATCGTGCAGCTGTTCTTCTTCTATTACGGCCTGCCGGAAATCGGCATCTATATCGACGCCTTTACAACCGGCGTCGTGGCGCTGTCGATCGCCGGCGGCGCCTACGCCTCGGACGTGATCCGGGCCGGCATTCTCGCCATCGACGACGGCATCCTGGAAGCGGCCGAAGTGAGTGGCCTCTCCCGCCGGGTGATCTTCACCCACATCGTGCTGCCGATCGCGCTGAGGACCTCGGTCAGGCCGCTCGGCTCGGTGCTGATCAACATCATCCTGACCTCGTCGGTGCTGTCCACCATCACCCTCAACGAGTTGACCGGCCAGGCGAGAATCGTGTCCTCCGACACGTTTCGCCCGTTCGAGGTCTACGTGGTGCTGCTCGCCGTCTATGCCGTGATGACCTATCTCGTCTCGACCGGCATCGCCATGCTGCATCGTCGCCTCAACCGCGACCTCCAGCCGGAGGTCAA
>JARLIU010000141.1 GCA_031291595.1 Ancalomicrobiaceae bacterium
CGCTCATTCGGGTGGTTTCGAGAGTTAAACGGGAGACCGCGAAAATCCGGGCTCAAAAAGATGCGGTCGGCGCTTGGCGAAATCCTGGGCGCAGTAACGAAGTCTTAAGCGCTCGTCGCCGCCGCGTGCGAACGGCGGCATCCGGCTACGGCGCGCGATGGGCCGGCCGAGGCGCGCGATAGCGGCGAGATGTCCACGTCGATCCGCGCGGCCCGAGGAAAGACCGCTCAGGCCGGAATCGCGACGCGGTTAGACCCGTTCGGACTGAACTTACGAACGCGATCGATATCAAAGAGTTAGGTCTGGAATTGCAGCGAAAGCCGTGCGTGTCCCCGCCATCCGGCTCGAGCCGCCCGCAGATCTGTCGGCACGAACCTGCGGCGCAACCGGCCGCCTGCGCCCGGCCGCGGGACCTTCCGAGATGGTCGTCCACCGTCAGCCCCACCCAGCCCCGCAAGGTGCTTATCCTGATATTAAGCCGGATAATTAAATGCGGTTGTGGCGGCCTGTCAGCTGCCGGCCGTCTCACTCGCCCGCCGCACCCGCCGCGCCGGCTTCGTCTCGGGACGGAGCGCAACCGTTTCGCCGCCACCTGCTGCCGACAGCAGCGGAATGGTCGACGCTCCGGGGACCATCTCCAGCGGCCAGATCTTGTGGGCGACCGGAGCTGCCTTGCCGCTGCGTTTGGCCTCGATCAGCTCCGCCATGTGCTCGCCGAGCCAGCGGCCGAGGTCGACCAGCGCCAGCCGGAATCGCGTCAGTGACGGCTGCAGAAACAGGCCGAAGGTCGGCGTCTCGTCGAAGCCGACGACGGCGATGTCGCGCCCGGGCTCCACGCCGGCTTCCTTCAGCTTGGAGTAGAGCCCGATGGCGAGCGAGTTTTCCACCGAGACCACACCGGTCGGCCGCTGTTTCATCGCAAGCAGTCGCTCGCCAACCCGGTAGCCTCCCGCCTCGGAGATCGCCTCGCGGATGATGAGGTCGTCGTCGAGCTCGAGGCCGCGACGTTTCAGCGCAGCACGGCAGGCCTCGGCGTAGATGAAGCCGTAATTGACGTCGCCGGCCGTCGTCGCCACGGCAATGCGCCGGTGTCCCAGCCGATAGAGGAGATCGATCGATTCCTCCGCCACGCCCTCGAAGTCGAGGTCGATCCAGGAATGGTCGCCGCCCGACTGGCTGCGGCCGAAGGCGATGAACGGCAGATTCTGCTGCAAAAGATAATCGATGCGGTGATCGACGCGCGTCGTCTGCGACACGATCAGCCCATCGACGAGCCCTCGCTCGACAATGCGCTGCACGTAGGTTTCCGGGCTTTGCTCGTCGCCGCAATAGTAGATCACAAGATCGAGATTGTGCTTGGCCAGTACCGATTGCACGCCGTCGAACACCGTCATGAAGAAGGCTTCGCCCCTGACCGCGCGTGAGCGATTGGCAATGACCATGAAGCCGACCATGCCGGTCGAGCCGCGCCTCAGGCTGCGACCCGACTGGTTGGGCGAATAGCCGAGCTTTCTGGCGGCGTCGAGAACGCGCTTGCGGGTTTCCGCGCTCACGTCGGACCGACCGTTGAGGGCGCGGGAGACCGTGCCGATCGAAATGTTCAGATGCTTGGCTAAATCGTGAATGTTCAACGCCGATGCCCCCGGCCTTCGGACCGTGCATTCATACAGGCTCGCCAACGGTCTTGACAATGGCGGGGAGATGGCGGAATTTCGTAAACGTTTACGAGATCAAAAAGGCGGGTCCACCCGCCGTCTGGAACCTCCTGAATACGATAACGGAGGTCAGGCTCGTTGCGACGCCCGCAGGGTAGCCCCTGGCGTGGATGCCGCGCTGGGAGGAGCACATGTTCACCGCCGTCCTCGTCGGCTGCGGCGCCATGAGCGCACGTTGGCTCGATGCAATCAGCAAGATCGAGGCGCTGACGATCGTCGGCCTCGTCGATGTCGATGTGGCGCGTGCCCAGGCGCGTGCCGCCGAATTCAACTTGGTCGATGTTACCGTCGGCGCGGATCTCAAGAGCATCGTCGCGGCGGTCCGGCCGGACATGGTGTTCGATGTCGTCGTGCCCGAGGCGCGACGCGAGGTGGCGATCACGGCCTTCGAGGCCGGCTGCCACCTGCTGACCGAAAAGCCGCTCGCCGCAAGTCTCGATGATGCCCGCGCCATCCTGTCGGCGGCCAAGGCGCACGATCGCCTGCATGCGGTGGTGCAGAACCGGCGCTACTTGGCCGAGGTTCGCCGACTGAAGCGCTTTCTCGCGTCCGGTGTGCTCGGACAACTCACCGGCCTGCACGCGGACTTTTTTCTCGGACCGCATTTCGGCGGCTTTCGCGAAGCGATGGACCATGTCCTCCTGCTCGACATGGCCATCCACACCTTCGACGTCGCCCGGCTGCTTGCCGGATCGACGCCGACATCCGTCTACTGCAGCGAATGGCAGCCGCAGGGCACCTGGTACCGCTCCGGATCGTCCGCCGCCGCCATTTTCGAATTCGCGGGCGGCCTGCCATTCACCTACCGTGGCAGCTGGTCGGCGATCGGCCGACGAACCAGTTGGGAGAGCAACTGGCGCTTCACCTGCGAGCACGGCTCGGCCACCTGGGACGGGTTCGACGGGCTTCAAGCCGAACGCCGGACCGGCTTGCGCGAGGGACTGTTCGATGCGGTCGAGACGGTCGAGATCCCTGTGCTCGACCCTTCCGACCGCATCGGCGGCCACAAGGGCGTCATCGAGGACTTCCTCGCCGCCGTTGGCAGCGGCCGGGCGCCGGAAACCTGCGGTGCTGACAATTTCCTGAGCCTCGCCATGGTGTTCGGCGCGATTTCCAGCGCCGAGACGCAGGCCCGCGTGGTCATTCCCGAACAAGGCGCACCGTCATGACTCGATCGCTCCTCGACATCCGTATCGGCACCATGGTGAAGGCGGGCATTGCCGACCCTGCCGGCTACGTGCGGCAGATCCTGCCGCACGGCTTCGAAAGCATTCAGCCGTTCTTCTGGCAGCGGCTCGGCAACGTCGATCTCGACCGGCTTGCCGGGCAGATCCGGGATGCGATCGGCGACACCGGCGCCGTCGTCTCCTCGCTCGCCATTTTTGGCAACCCGCTCGAGGCGACCGACATCGATCGCGAAACGCTCCAGGGGTGGGAACGGCTGATCGACAACGCCCATCTGTTCGGCACGAACATCGTCAGCGGCTTCACGGGCCGCATCCGCGGCAAGCCCATCGAGGAAAGCCTGCCGCGCTTTCGGCAGGTCTGGGGCGAACTCGCCCGGCGGGCCGAGGACAAAGGCGTGCGCATCGCGTTCGAGAACTGCGCCATGCACGGCAACTGGGAGGCGGGCGACTGGAACATCGCTCATATGCCCGACGCCTGGGAGCTGATGTTCGACGCGGTACCCTCCGGGGCGCTCGGGCTCGAATGGGAGCCCTGCCATCAACTCGTCTACCTGATCGATCCGATCCCGCAGATCCGCAAATGGGGCAGCAAGATCTTTCACGTGCACGGCAAGGACGCCACCGTGCGCTGGGACGTCATCCGCGAGCACGGCATCTTCGGCCGGCATCCCTTCGTGCAGATGCGCACTCCCGGCTTCGGCGACAGCGACTGGGCACGGGTCATCAGCGAACTGCGGCTAGCCGGCTTTACCGGCGCGATCGATATCGAGGGCTGGCACGACCCGGTCTATCGCGACGACCTGGAACTGACCGGACAGGTGAGAGCCTTGAACTATTTGAAGGATTGCCGGGGTGGTCCGCGCTTCGTCGCCAACCCCGCGTAAGGTCCGGCTGACCACTGGACAAGACCAACACCGGCGGCAAGTCGGGCCCGACGATCGTACAACAGTGCCTCATGATGTGGGCACGGGGAGGGAGAACATGCTGAAGAGAGGTTTCGTCCTGGGCGCCACCGCGCTCACGCTCATGGTTGGCCTGTCGGGTTTCGCCGATGCCCAGGCGCTGCGCGACAAATGGTGCAAGGACGTGCACCTGCGCTTCTTCGTCGGCGGCGCGGAGGGCGATGCCTTCGGCACCATCGTCTACAACGGCGCCAAGCAGGCGCAGGCCGACACCGGCGCACAGGTCGAATTCGTCTTCTCCGGCTGGAACACCGAGAAGATGGTGCAGCAGTTGCGCGAAGCGGTGGCATCGAAGCCGCAGGGCATCGCCATGATGGGCCATCCGGGCGACGACGCCATCATGCCCCTGGCAGAGCAGGCATCGAAAGCCGGCATCAAGATGATCTACCAGAATGTGCCGGTGCCGAAGGTCGTCGCGGCCTACGGCGGCGGCTATATCGGCGCGCAACAGGAGGCGCAGGGCCGGGCGCTCGGCGCCGAGGCCGTGCGGCTCGCGGGCCTCAAGGCCGGCGACGTCGCCATCATGATGGGCCCGTTCGACATGGAGAACCGCGGCGACCGCGAGCGCGGTACGGTGAAGGCGATGGAAGAGGCCGGCATCAAGGTGGTCAAGATCAACTCCGATCCGACCTGGACGGCCGACCCCAACCTGGCACTGCCGATCGTCACCGCTGCCCTGCTCAACAACCCGACCGCCAAGGCCTTCGGCTATCCGGGTGGCCAGATGCTCGGCAACGTTCCGACCTACATGCAGGCGGCCAAGAAGAAGCCCGGCGAGATCTTCAACTTCGGCTTTGATACTAGCCCGCAGATTGTCGAGGCGTTCAAGGCGGGTTGGGTACAGCTGACGGCCGACCAGCAGCCGTTCCTGCAAGGCTATCTGCCGGTCCTCAACCTCTGTCAGCAAGTGGTCTACGGCCTCGGTCCGATCAACGTCGACACCGGCGCCGGCTTCGTGACGCCACAGAACTACAAGGTCGTCGGCGCGCTGGCCGAGCAAGGCCTACGCTGATCCGCAACCAGCGGAGCCGTCCGGCGCTCGAGGCGGGCGGCTCCGGTACCAGAGAGGAGGGGAAGCGCCATGGCAGAACGGCTGATCGAACTGCGCGACATCACGAAGTCCTACGGCAACGTCTATGCGCTCGGCGGCGTCGACCTCCACGTCGACAAGGGCGAGGTGCTCGGCCTCATCGGCGACAACGGTGCCGGCAAATCGACGCTGATCAAGATCCTCGCCGGCGCGGTCCGGCCGACCAGCGGCGAGATCCTGGTCAGGGGCGCGCCGGTGCACGGCTGGAACGCCGCCCGTTCGCGCGAGGCCGGCATCGAGACGGTGTTCCAGGACCGCGCGCTCGCCGTACAGCAGTCGATCGTGCGCAACATCTTCATGGGCAACGAAATCGCCAACCGCTTCGGCTTCCTCGACAGCAAGAAGGAGGTCGCCGAGGCGCACCGGCTGATGCGCGAGATCGGCTTTACCTCCAGGGTGTTCACGCCGCAATCGATCGTCGGGCAACTGTCCGGCGGCGAGCGCCAGGGCGTGGCCATCGCCCGCTCCCTCTATCGCGACGCCGATCTCATCATCCTCGACGAGCCGACCACCGCGCTGTCGCTGACCGAGACCAACAAGGTCTTCCACTTCGTCCGTCAGGTGCGCGCCTCGGGGCGCTCGATCCTGTTCATCGGCCACAACATCCACCACGTCTACGACATCGCCGATCGCTTCGTCGTCATGGACCGGGGCCGCGTCGCCCTGCAGGCGACGAAGGCCGAGATGTCGTCCGCGGAAGACTTGATCCGCTTCATGGAACACATCGCCCACCCGACGACGGCCGCCGACGCAGCGCAGGGAGCGGCATGATGAGCGACACCATTCAAGGACCGACCACCATGGCCGCACCCCCGACGTCAAAGGAGACCTGGCGCCATCCGCAGGACAATCCTGTCCGGCGCTTCATCAGCGCCAACCGCGCCTCGCTCGGCTCGCTGGCCGTCTTCCTCGTGATGATGGCGATCTTCGTCGCCGCCAACCCGACGGTCTTCTCCTCCTGGACGCTCTACGCGTCGGTGTTCACCACCCTGCCGGTGGCGATCTTCCTGACCGTCCCCCTCGTGTTCATCGTCACGGTCGGCGAGATCGACCTATCCTTTCCGGCGACCATGGGCTTTGCCGCCTGGATGTTCGCGCTTCTGGTCCAGGCCGGCTATTCCCCGCTGCTCGGCTTGGCGGCGGCGCTCGTCACCGGCGCAGCACTCGGCGCCTTTGTCGGCGCGCTCGTCGTCTATCTCAATCTCTCTTCGTTGATCGCCACGCTCGGCATGAATTTCGTCGTTCGCGGCCTGATCCTGATCTTCACCGAAGGCAAGTCGATCTCGCTGGCGTCGCTCGGCGACACCTGGCTCTATCAGGCCTTCTCCTCCGATATCTTCGGCCTGCCAGTGCAGATGCTGTGGGCGGTCGCCTTCACCGTGTTTGCCGTCTATCTCTACGGCCGCCACCGGTTCGGCGCGCATGTGCACATCGTCGGCGATAATCCCGACAGCGCGGCGCAGATGGGCATCAACGTCAAGATGGTCCGGGTGAAGAGCTTCATCTTCGTCGGCATCGGCGCCGGTCTGGCCGGTGTCTTCTCCACCATGATCAACTTCACCTGGTGGCCGACGGCCGGCGACGGCTACCTCCTGCCGGTTCTCGCCTCTGTGTTCGTCGGCGGCACGCCGACCTGGGGCGGCATCGGCACCGTCGTGGGCGGAGCGATCGGCGCCACCACCGTCTCCTTCATTCAGACCGGCATCGTCGGCGCCGGCCTCTCCGGCTTCTACGTCCAGTTCTTCAACGGCTTGATCATCATCCTGTCGCTGATCGGCCATCGCTGGAACCAGATCCGCTACCGCTGAGGCAAATGGAGATCGGCCGGAACCCCGACCCTGAGCCGCCGTGCCGGGCGCTGCGGCCCGGCGGGCAGCCCCATCGCGAGCCTGCCGTTTGCCGCCGGGGCGCCGGGCGCCATCGTTGCCGCGGTTGATCGTCTATCGAAGAGACCAGAAATTCCGGGAGGAAATCATGAAGTTCAGCGACGGAGTCTGGCGGACCGCCCAAGGCATGACGGTCGCCTCGCCGCACCATGTCTGGGACGCCGAAGTTGGCGACAGCGACGTCATCGTCTACGCCTCCTCCTGCCGCTACCGCAGCCGCTTCGAGGATCAGGAGACGACATACCTTGCCTATCGGCTGTATTCCCCCGCCCCGAACGTCATCGGCATCCGCATCGAGCATCATCGCGGAGCGGTCGGGCGCGGCCCGGCGTTCGAACTCTTCGCCGACGCCGGCGTCAAGCCGATCGTCACCGCCAACGACAGTTTCATCAGTCTGGCAAGCGGCAACCTGACGGTGCGCATCGACAGGGTCGACGACTGGCGGCTCGACGTCTACCGCGGCGAGAAGCGCATCACCGGGTCGCCGTTAGGGGCTGGCGGCTACGCCACGGCGAAGCACGAGGGCAAGACTTACGTCTTCGAGCGCCTCGACCTCGGCGTCGGCGACCTGGTCTACGGTCTCGGCGAGCGCTTCACCGCCTTCACCCGCAACGGTCAGGTGGTGGAGATCTGGAACCGCGACGGCGGCACATCCACCGAACAGGCCTACAAGAGCATTCCGTTCTTCCTCACCAACCGCGGCTGGGGCGTGCTGGTCAACCAGCCGGAGCGGGTCTCCTTCGAGGTCGGCTCGGAGATCGTCTCCAAGGTCGGCTTCGCGGTCGAAGGCGAGTCGCTCGAGTACCTGATCATCGACGGACCCGAACCGAAGGAGGTGCTCGACCGCTACACCAAGCTTACCGGCCGCCCGGCACTGCCGCCGGCCTGGTCGTTCGGCCTGTGGCTGACGACGTCGTTCACCACCGATTACGACGAGGCGACCGTCAATTCCTTCGTCGACGGTTTTGCCGCGCGCGATCTGCCGCTGCACGTCTTCCATTTCGACTGCTTCTGGATGCGCGCCCAACACTGGTGCGACTTCGTCTGGGACCCGGCAGCCTTCCCCGATCCGGAAGCCATGCTCGCCCGGCTGAAGGCCAAGGGCTTGCACATATGCGTCTGGATCAACCCCTACATCGCCCAGCGCTCGCGCTTGTTCGACGAGGGCAAGGCCAGGGGCTATCTGTTGAAGCGCGCCGATGGCTCGGTCTGGCAATGGGACCATTGGCAGTCCGGCATGGCCTTCGTCGACTTCACCAACCCGGAAGCCTGCGCCTGGTACGCCTCCTACCTCGAGCAGTTGATCGGCCAAGGCGTCGACTGCTTCAAGACCGATTTCGGCGAGCGCATTCCGACCGACGTCGTCTATTTCGACGGCTCCGATCCCGAGAAGATGCACAACTATTACACGTTCCTCTACAACAGCCTGGTGTTCAACCTGCTGAAGCGGTTGAAGGGCGACAGCGAAGCTGTCGTGTTCGCCCGCTCGGCGACGGTTGGCGGCCAGCAGTTCCCGGTGCATTGGGGCGGCGACAACGTCGCCACCTACGAGTCGATGGCCGAATCCCTGCGCGGCGGCCTGTCGCTCGGGCTGTCGGGCTTCGGCTTCTGGAGCCACGATATCGGCGGCTTTCAGAACACCGCTCCGGCGCCCCTCTACAAGCGCTGGTGCGCCTTCGGGCTCCTCTCCAGCCACAGCCGGCTGCACGGCTTCACCTCCTATCGCGTGCCTTGGCTGTACGACGACGAGGCCGTCGACGTCCTCAGGCACTTCACCAAGCTGAAGTGCCGGCTGATGCCCTATCTCTACGGCGTCGCCGCCGAAGCCGCCGCGAAAGGCCTGCCGATGATGCGGGCGATGCTGCTCGAGTTCCCCGACGATCCCGCAACCGAAACGCTCGATCGTCAATACATGCTCGGCCCGTCGCTGCTCGTCGCCCCCGTGTTCAGCGAAGCGGGCGACGTCCAGTTCTACTTGCCCGAGGGTGAATGGACGCACCTGCTCTCCGGCGAGGTCATCGCCGGCGGCCGCTGGCGGCGGGAAACCCACGATTTCCTCGGCCTGCCGCTCTATGCCCGCCAGAACACGCTCATCGCCTGGGGCGGTCGTGACGACCGGCCCGACTACGACTATGCCGATGGCACTGTCTTCGCCGCCTATGGGCTCAAGCCCGGAAGTGAAGCCTCCGCCGCAATTCCGGATGCAGCTGGCAACGAGCTATTCCGGCTGACGGTCCGGCGTGCCCGCGACGCGATCGAGGTCGGCGCATCCTCGGATGCCGTCTGGTCGCTCAGGCTGCCGAAGGGGGTGACGGTCAGCGGCACCAACGGCGATGTCCTCGCCGTCGAGGCGGGCGCGACGACGCTGGTCAAGGGTCGCGGCGGCGTGACGCTCGCGCTCTGACACGTTGTGTCGCATCAGCCGGTCGCAGGTTCGCCGTCGGCGCTTCCTGGAGAAGGATCACTGCTCCATCAAAAGTTTACAGCGAAGATTCAGCGGTCACACGGTCCCGTCTGACCGCAGCGCATTTAGTGGTCGTGGTCGCACGCGCCGTCGCCATGGCCGCCGCAGGCGCCTTCCAAACCGAACGGCATGAGATCGCCAGCGACGAAAGCCGCAACGATGTCGCCGACCTTGGCATGCTCACCGGCGAAATACGGCTGGATGCCGGACGAGATGAAGCCGACCAGCGGCCGCCGGCCCATGCCTGACGCGACCATCGCCGTGACGCCCTGCTCGGCCAACAGCCCGACGGGGACCAGGCAGTCGCCATGTTCATGCGGTGGGAAGGCAAGGATCGACTGGTCGACGATCTTGCCGTCGTTGATGGCAAATACCGAGAACACGTCGCAGTGGCCGAAGTGCGTGGAAATATGGGCCTCGGGCCCGCCGGGGGCATCCGACGGTATGGCAAGCAGCACAGTCATGTCGTCTCTCTCCTTCAACGTATGGTTCCCGGCGGAAGTCCGGGCATCTGGCCCGGGGGAAGGGCGTCAGCCGGCCTCCGGCTCGCGCTTGGGCACATAACGACACGTTCGCGGTGCCGATCGTGTCACCACGCCACCTTCGATTCTGAGCGCGTGTCCGTTGACGAGCGCCTCGGCGACGGCACGCCGCGCCTCCGCCAGAATGCGTGACAGGGTGGAGCGTGACACGCCCATCCGCTCGGCCGCGGCAGTCTGGTCCAGCCCGTCGGCATCGACGTGCCGGAGCGCCTCCAATCCGTCGAGCGTCAGAATGACCTCAGCGAGGTCGACGAGCGGAATCCCCTGCGGCTTGAAGTAGCTGGCCGGCAGGTCGTCGCCGATCACGCGTGGCTTCAGCGGTCTCGCCATCCCATCTCCATTCTGGGAATACGTGCATAATCTAGCTGCCCGCTGCGGCCCGCGCTATTCGGTTATGCACATATGTGCAAAAATCGCGGACCTGATGGCCGGGCCGGCGATGGGCCCCGGGACAGGTACGAGCGCCGATCATACATTTGCAATTTCTAATATGCTGGAGGTTCGGCAGCGTGTGCCGCCCGGCGCGGCGCCAATGGCCCTGTCCGTCGACCCTGACCGCCACGCATCGGACTTGCCGCCAAGCGAACGCAAATCAGCATCGGCGCCGCCTCACCCCGGCTTGTGGGCGCGGGCATCCGACACCGCCTGGGCGAAACCGTCGTAGTCGAGCGTCGAAAAGCGGAACGGTCCGATCAGGTAGATCGGCGTGCCTTCGAGCTTCAGCGCCTCGGCGAGGGCCAGGTTGCGCTGCAATAGCCCGGTGATGGCGTCGGCGTGGGAATTGATGTCGGCCTGCAGTCGAGCCATGTCGATGCCGGTGTTCTTCACCGCCGCCAGCTTGGTCGGCTTGTCGATGTTGCGGCCGGGGATCGCCATCAGCGCGCGATGCGCGGTCTCGTACTGGCCCTGATATTTGGCGCCGAGCGCCACTTGAGCGCCGTAGATCGAGGCTTCGGTCAGGATCGGCCAATCCTTGTAGATGAGCCGGATCTTGCCGTCGGTCGACACGATTCGATCGAGGTCGGGCGCGGATTTCTTGCAGAACGGACAGTTGTAGTCGAGGAAGGCGATGATGGTGACATCACCCTGGCTGTTGCCGCCGACGGGGGCTTCCGGATCATTGAACAGGGTGCTGGCATCGACCTTGACCGGTGCGGCGGCGGCCGCGGCGCTGGCGGACAAGGGGACGAGGCCCGGCACGAGGGCAATCAACTGACGGCGATTCATATCGGCTCCAGTGGCTGAGGGAGGGTAGGCGTAAGGCTGCGGATCAGTCCGGCGCGTCGCCGATCGCCAACGTCTTCAGGTCGATCGATTTGACGACGGGCGGATAGCAGAGCTTGTGCTCGGCGCACCCTTGGTAGGAAACGGTGAGCCGGCCGCCCGACATGGCTACCGGCACCTCGATCCGCGTCTCGAGATGGTCGCGGTAGATCTCGGTCGGCCCGAACACCTGGTCGTTCACGACGATACCGGGTTCGAGCGGCGGGCTGACCGTTTGGCTCGAGAGCATCACCGCAATGCGGTCGCGGTAGAGGTAGGTGTCCGGCGCGATCGTCCAGGTGAGCACCAGACTGCCGGGATGGTCGGACTTGGCGGAGAGATGGAACACCTCGTCCGCCGTCGGCGGGATCACCGGAGAGCCGGACGCGGCCGCAACGGCAAAGACCAGAAAGGCGGCCGAAACCGGCAACACACTCAAACGACCAAGTCGCACGTCCGTCTCCTCAATGGGCAGTGCCGGGGAGCGGCTGGCGCCGCATCCGGCGGCTCGGCTCCCGGCCTTGGGGGCGCCAGGGGATCGACCCTGCGCCGCCGATCCTTTCGCTGCGGCGCATGTTTAACCCGTCCGAACGCGTATGGGGGAAACACAACGACGTTACTTATACTTATTGCATATTAGCTCATTCGACTGAAACATCCTCCCGGACCAACCGGTCGCGCTGCTTCGTTGGCCAAGCGCCCGTTGCCCGACCGAATGAGGGAGAGACGTTGTGACTGAAAAGACGCTTGATTGCCTGGGCGAGGCTTGCCCGGTTCCCCTTATCCGCACCCAGAACGCGCTCGCAGAACTGGCCGTCGGCGACGTTCTGGTGGTGGAGATCGACCATTCCTGCGCGATGAAGAACATCCCGGAATGGGCCAACAAGGAAGGCCACAACTTTGAGATCGAGGAAGTGAGCGACGGGCAGTGGGAGCTGGTGATTGAGAAGACCCATTGAGTCCGGATCCGACGCATCATCTCGACTGAGGTCGAAGGAATTGAGCGGGCGCCGGATCCTTGCGCAGGTACGTCCGCAGGCTTGCGGTCACCGACCCTGAAGCGCATCGGGATCTTGCCAGGGCGCCCTCGTATTGGTTGCCGAGTGCTGCACATGTGCCGCCGGCGATGCCCCAGAGGTCGACCATGACCGATCAAACTGCCGTACCTGGTTCGTCTCCGCTACCGCTTCTTGCCTTGCTCAAACGCCAATCGGCGTTCCAGTCGGTGTTCGTGCAGCCCTGGAGCTACATCACCGGCGGCGTGCTGCTCGCCGTCGTTGCCTCCGCCCTGCTGCAATCGACTGGCAGCGTCTGGGGCGTGACGACAGCGCTCACCTATTGGGGTGCCTGGGCCTGGGGGCTCGTCGGCGGCGATCCCCATTCCTGGGCCTACTTCCATGAGGTTTCCCATGGTCTTGCCTTCAACAAGCCCGGCCTCAACATTCTCAACCATGCCGGCAGCGTCGTCGATCTCGGCCTGATTTTCGGCGCTCTGGCTTCGGCGCTGCTCGCCAGCCAGTTCAAGATCAAGGCGATCAAGAGCGGCCGGCAGGCCACGGCCGCCATTCTCGGCGGCTTGCTGATGGGCTTCGGCGCCCGCCTGTCCTTCGGCTGCAACATCGGCGCGCTGTTCTCCGGGCTGCCGTCGATGTCGCTGCATGGCTGGGTGTTCATGCTGTTCATCTTCATCGGCGCCATCATCGGCTCGAAGCTGCTCGTCACCCTGTTCATCGGTGCGCCGAAGCTGTCGACCAGCGCTCCGGCTGCCACGGTCGCGGCTGCCGCAACTGTCGCCAGTCCTGCTCCGGCCGGCGGCGGCATCAAGCGTATCCAGCGCACCCGCGCCGCGAAGAAGGAGAACGTGATCCAGTTCCCGCTCGGCGTCGCCCTGGTGATTGGGCTGGCGATCGTCGGCGTCATCTACGGCAACGTCATGCACTCGCCGGTGCTCGCGGCTACCTGGGGCATCGGCATCGCCTTCGGCTTCATCCTGCAGCGCTCGCGCTTCTGCTTCACCGCCGCGATGCGCGATCCGGTGCTGACCGGCGGTACCAACCTGACCAAGGCGGTGGTGGTGGCGCTTGCCGTCTCGACGGCGCTGATCGCGGCGGCTCAGATCGGTGCCTATGTCAAGGGCGGCTCGATGGATGCGGCGATGAAGGTCGGCGGCTTCGGTCCGGTCGGCATCTGGACCGCCGTCGGCGCGACGCTGTTCGGCATGGGCGCGGTGATCTCCGGCGGCTGCGCCTCCGGCACGCTGATGCGGGTCGGCGAAGGCTTCCTGCAGCAGTGGCTGGTGCTGCCGTTCTTCTGCATCGGCGGCGCGATCGGTGCCGCCACCTGGCCGATCTGGGGTCCCGGCCTCGCCGTCGATCAGAGCCAGGTGATCTATCTGCCGAATGTCCTCGGCGGCTTCTTCCCGGCGCTCATCGCGCAGTTCGTCGCGCTCGCCGCGGTCTGGTTGCTCGCCGACTGGTGGGCGAAGCGCCCGGCTCGGACCTGAGCCGACTTTGGGCGGCGTCCGACCGGGCGCCGCTCCCCCCATTTCCGGACAGAATCGGATCGATCATGCCTGCCGCGAAGGACCATCAATATTATGACCTCGTCGTGATCGGCGGCGGCCCGGGCGGGCTGACCGCGGCGATCTACGGCGGTCGTGCCCGTTTGAAGACGCTCGTCATCGAGAAGAGCCTCATCGGCGGCCTTGCCACCTATACCAACGAGATCTGCAACTTTCCCGGCTTTCCCGACGGCATCGGCGGGCTCGAGCTGATGCGTCAGTTCGAGAAACAGGCCAAGCACTTCGGCGTCGAGTTCAAGATCAGCCCGGTCAAGGCCGTGTCGCTCGACGGCGACGACAAGACGGTCGAGACCTTCCGCACCGTCTATCATGCCAAGGCCGTCGTCATCGCCACCGGCGGCAAGCCGCGCCTTCTGGGCGTGCCGGGCGAAGAACTCTTCCTCTACGACAAGGGCATTTCCTTCTGCGCCACCTGCGATGCGGCAAGCTGCAAGGACAAGGTGGTCATGGTGATCGGCTCCGGCGATGCCGCGGTCGAGGAGGGTCTGTTCCTCACCAAGTTCGCCTCCAAGGTGATCATGTCGGTCATCCACGAGGAAGGCCACATGGACGCCAATGCGGTCGCCCAGCAGGACGCCATGCGCGAGCCGAAGATGGAGTTCCGCTGGAACACGGTGGTCGACCATTTCGAAGGCGAGGGGCGGCTGGAATCCGTCGTGTTGAAAGATACGCGCACCGGCGAACTCCTGCCCGAAGTCGTCGACCGCTGCTTCTACTTCATCGGCTATTTGCCGGCGACCGATCTTTTCCGTGGCCAAGTCACGCTCGACGAACGCGGCTACATCCCGACCAACACCCGCATGCAGACCAACATCGAGGGCGTGTTCGCCGCCGGTGACGTCCGCCAGACATGTCTGCGCCAAGTGGCGACGGCCGTCGGGGACGGCGCCATTGCCGGCTTCGAGGCGGAGCGCTACATCGCCGAACTCGAAGTCTACGAAAAGCAGCTCATGCAGGCGGAATTGCCCGGCATGATCTACGTCTATTCGCCGATCGACCAGCGCTCGCGCGACTTCCTGCCCGTCGTTCGCGAGATCGAGCGCCATTTCGCCGGACAGGTGAAATTGAGTCTCGTCGACACCTACAAGGGCGAATGTCTTGCGGGCCGGCTCGGTGCGGTCGATACGCCATCGCTGGTCTACACCCGCAACGGCAAGGTGGTCGGCAAGACCAAGGTGCTCGAGCCGCAGCGCATCGAGGCGTCGCTGCGCGATCTGATCGAGCATGAGGAATTCGAACTGGCGGAATAGCTGCTGATCCCGCGGCGTCAGGCGGAATCGCCGGTTCGCGGCTTGACGCCGGATCAGCTCTGCGGCTTGGCCAGGAGATCCTCAGCCTTCCAGGCGAAGGGTTCGGCGTCGTGGCTCGACAGGCGGAAGGCAAAGCCTTTCGCCTTGGCGTTGATGGCGTCGGCGTCGGCGTGCGCCGTGTCCTTCGCCGCTTCGGCTGAGATCCGCACCCAACGATCGGCCGACGGCCCGTCTTCGGCGATGGTGACGACGAGGCCAGCGCCGGTCGTCAGCCGGAACGCCGCGCCACCGGGCGGAGCAGCGCCCTTGCCGGCGCGCACATCCTCGAAATCGAGCGCGCTGGCGACATGCGCCAGCCGATCGAGTTTCGTCGTGTCCGGCTTGCGGCCGTCAGGCGTCGTCGCCAGCGCCAAGCCGTCGCCGGCCTTGACCAGATCGACCGCCTCGCCGGTGCGCGGCGTGAACGTCGCCGCTGCCAGGGTCTTGGCGTCGATGCCGAGCAGCCGCGTCTCGAACCAGTCCGCCCGGGTATTCGGCAGCTTGACCGTGCCGCGCACCAGGTAGCTTGCGGGACCATCAAGCCGCCGCACGTATTGCCCCCCCGAGGCGCTGCCAACGGTATCGTCCTGCTTGCCGGCATAAAGCCCGGCCACCGTCCTGTCCCCGGCCTTCAGTTCGACCCGCACTGCGGCGCCGGACTTGGCTGTGGGATCGGCGAGGTCGAGTTCGGGATAGCGGACGGGCTCGGCGGTCTTCTTCTCGTCGATGACCAGCGTGCCGAGACTGGCGACCAGATCGGCGATCGCCTTGGGCTTCACCGGATAGCCGGAGGCGTCGACGAAATGCTCACCGGAGCGCGTCACCGTGGTGACACCCTTGCCGCGCGTCACCACCACATGGTCGATCGAACCGAGGTCGGTCTTCAGATCGGGGAACAGCGTGCGGCCGCTGTCGGCCAATATCCCCTCGGCATGGTCCGATACCGACACGCCGACCGCTGCCACGACGGCGACAACCGTCGCCAACCCGAGGCCGATAAGGGTCTTCCGTTGCATGGCCTGTCTCTCCGATGTCGTTGCGGTCAGGCGGCCAGCTTGCGAGGAACGGGCCGGCGGGAACGGCGGAACGCCAGGGCGAGCGCGCCGATGGCGACGACGATCGGCGTGCCGGCGACATTGACCGCGGTGATCCAGGTGCGCAGCGATTCCACGTTGCGGCCGAGCTGGTATTGCACGTCGCGCAATTGGGCTCGGGCTCGCAGCAGTTCGAGGCGGTAGTCGTCGGCGGCCTTCAGCGTCTCCGGGCTGAGGGGCTGCCCGTCCTTGGCATCGGCCGGGGTGAGATCGCGCAATTTCGACTCGGCGTCGTGCACCTTGGTCACCAGCGCTTGCTCGGTCTTCAGGTAGCGGTCCTCGGCCGCCTGCTTCAAGGCGTCGATGCGGTCGAACGGCCGCCAGTCGACCGCCTTGCCGCGAAGATCGGCAAGCGCCGCGCCGCCGGCCATCTGTTCGACGGCATTCATCAGGAAATCGCCGTTGTTGGCGAAGGGTTCGGCGATCGATTGGCCGAGCACTTGGCGGCTGCGGATCCAATTGCGGTCGGAGAGCATATCGGCATCGCCGACAAGCAGCACGTTGGCCTTGCCGGCAAGCACGCTGCGCGGGGGTCCTTCAGCCTTGGAACCTTGCGGCTTGCCGTTCGGAAAGGCTGTCTTCAGAGCGCCACCGAGCCGACCGGCGATGACCAGCCGCTTGGCCGACGGCTTCAGCCCGGCCAGCAGCCCGCGCGGATCCTGCCACGGCGAGGCGACGTCGGTCGCCGGGACCAGGCCGGCTTTCGGCGAGGCGGTCAAGAGCGGGGTCAGCGTCACGTCGGGCCGGCTCGTGGTAAAGGCGCCGGCCGACGTCAGGATCAGGCTGGAGAGCTGTGACAGCGACGCGTTGTCGCGGTCCATGCCATCCGCGCGGATGGCAAGCCAGGCGGGATTGGCGGCTTCCATCTCGCGGCCTTCGACCTCCCGCGTCGTCCGGATGGCATAGGTCGGATCGGCGACCGCCTTGGTCGCATCGAAACCGACGCCCCAGGCATCGAACAGCTTCGGCAGGCTCGACGACGGGTTTGCCGGCGGCATGCCGGGCTGCATCGGCGTGGCGGTCTCGGCGTTCGGATCGACGAAGATCATGGTCCCTCCGCCACCGAGCACCCATTGGTCGAGCGTGTAGAGCGTACGATCCGACAGTTTCTGCGGATGCACGGCGAGGACGACCTTGGTGTTCTTCGGCAATGCGTCGATATCGCCCGACAGCATATGCACGTCGTAGATCTCGCGCAGCTGCGTCAACGTCTGGGTCTCGCCGGTCGCCGGATTGTCGAGGCCAAGACCGTCGATCAGCGCGACCACCGGCTTCTTCGGTTCGCCCAGCTTGGCGACGAGGCGGGTCAGGTCATATTCGAGGAAGCTCTCGCGATCCGGCGAGAACACGGGAATGAGCGCCCGGCCGTCGGTCGAATTCGTCGCGGCCAGACCGAAGAACATCTGGTTCTCGGCGCCCGCGAGCGCGATGCGCTGCAGGCCGAAGCCGACGGCGCGGTCCTCTTCGTCCGAATAGGGTTTCGGGTTGATCACCTGCAGCACGATCTTGCCTTTCGACACGGAGGCATAGGTCTCCAGCATCGAGCGGACGCGGTCGGCGTAGGCGGCGAGCTGCGGTGCCGAGCGGACGAGATCTTCCGACAGGAACAGCCGGAACGTGATCGGTTCGTGCAGGCCGGCGAGGAGTTTGGTCGTGCCGTCGGAAAGCGAATAGAGGTGGTTCTCGGTCAGATCGGCGCGGGCGGATCTGAGCGTATCGGCGACGATCACGTTGAGCGCGAGAAACAGCACGATGGCGAGGCCGATCGCCGTGCGGATCGCGCCGACGCGGCTGGCGAACAGGCGTTGGAGAATCGTGTTCGGTTTCGTCATGGGCGGACCTCACACAGTCTTTTTCAGGTCGACGAGGAGCGTGTTGACGACAAGGCAGAGAACGATCAGCGACACGAAGAAGAACACTGTCGGGGCTTCGAGGACGCCGAGCGTGATGCGCTGGAAGTGGTCGAGGAACGACAGCGAGCGGGCGATCTCCACCACGAAGGCCGGCGCCCAGCCGCTCAATGCGCCGAGCACGAGGTTGAGCCCGGCCATGACCAGGAGGAAGGAGACGACGGCGGCGCCGATGAAGGCGATCACCTGGTTCTTGGTCGCCGCCGAAACGCAGGCCGAGACGGCGAGAAACGCGCCCGCCATCAGCCAGGCGCCGAGATAGGTGCCGGCAATGACGGCATTATCCGGCTTGCCGAGATAGTTGACGGTCGCCCACAGGGGAAACGTCAGGACGAGCGCCACGCCGGTAAACGCCCATGCCGCCAGGAACTTGGCGACGACCAGCTCGCCGGTCCTGACCGGCAGCGTCAACAACAGCTCGATCATGCCGGAGCGGCGCTCTTCCGCCCACAGCCGCATGGCGATCGCCGGGATGAGGACGAGGAACAGCCAGGGCAGCCAGAAGAAGAAGGCGGTGAGATCGGCCTGGCCGCGGTCGAAGAAACCGCCGAGGAAGAAGGTCATGCCGGAAGCGACGGCGAGGAAGACGACGAGAAACACCGTGGCGAGCGGCGTGGCGAAATAGGCGCGGAATTCGCGCTGAAACACGATGCCCACCGTGGCAAGGGACGCGTTCATGGCTCTCTCCTGATCCTCGCGTGGTCAGTGCAGGGTCGGATTGCCGCCGGTCGTCACCGCGCGGAAGATGTCGTCGAGCTTCGGGCGATAGAGGCCGATCTCCTCGATCGGCAGACCCGAACCGGCCAGCACCGCGGCGAGACCGATCGGGTCCGGCGTTGTGCCGTCGGCATGGATGACGACGCGGGTCGAGCCGTCGAAGCGTTCGATGATCTCGACGCGCCCCTTGACCACCATCTCAAGCCGGGAGACGACGGTCTCCTCGCGCGAGCCGACAGTGACGAAGACCGCGCTCGGCTTGCCTGTCGGCTCAGTGAGTTCTTGCGGGGTGGCATCGGCGACGATTCGGCCGGCGGCGATGATCACCGCACGCGAGCAGACGGGCTCGACCTCTTCGAGAATGTGAGTGGAGATGATGATCGCCTTGCCCGGGGCGATTGCCCGGATGAGGGCGCGCATCTCGTGCTTCTGGTTGGGATCGAGCCCGTCGGTCGGTTCGTCGAGGATCAGCACGTCTGGATCGTGCAACAGCGCCTGAGCAATGCCAACGCGGCGGCGGAAGCCTTTCGACAGCGTCTCGATCGGCCGGTTCCATACGTCTGCGAGCGCAACCGCATCGACCATGTCGGCGAGCCGGTCGTTGAGCCTGCCCCCTCTCAGGCCGCGGATGCGTCCGCAGAACTCCAGGAAGGCGCCGACGGCCATGTCGCCATAGGCGGGCGCGCCCTCGGGCAGATAGCCGACCCGGCGCTTGGCCGCGACCGGATCCTTCGCCACGTCGATGCCGGCGATCGAGGCAGAACCCGCGTCGGGTTGCAGAAACCCGGTGATCATCTTCATCGTCGTCGATTTGCCGGCGCCGTTCGGGCCCAGGAAGCCGACCACCTCGCCGCGCTGGACCCGGAGCGAGACGCCGTCGACGGCGGTCAGGCTTCCGAAGCGCTTCACGAGACCTTGGGTCGTGACGAGTTCCATCGTGATCGTTTCTCCCGTCTCGGTGCGGGAGAAGGCAAGCTGCGAAGCCCTTCCTCCGCCGCGGTTGTTGCTGTCCCCTGCCGGCTCCAGGTCGAACGGCCAACCCCGGCGACCGCTGCAGCCGCGACGCCGGCCGCGATCGCAAAGGCGGAACAGGCAGAGGAATGCGCCGAAGGGCGTCTTCGCCGCGCACGAAGGGTTGGGATCGATCCTGGGCAGTTTCAAGGCATAACTGCGGCTGCCTCCGGGCCGATGCAGGCTATAAAAATGGCTGACAAAATTCTGACAGCCAATTCAGCCAACTGAAAAGCTCTGACGTACTTGGTTCAAGCAATCAATTGCATGGCGCATATCCATGGACGGAGCACAATCATGAAGTTCAAGCTTGTATTGGCCAGCAAGTGCTCTGGAAATATCACCTGCGATGCCCGCAAGCTTCGCTGCTCGTGCCGGATATGCAGACGCCAACCGTGTGATTGCATGTGGCGTGGTCGGGATGGCGGAGACCGCGGGGATCTGCGGATGTCGCAACTTCCCGCGAGCCGGAACGGCAGAGCTTACCAGCGGCGGTCCCGCGCCCTACGATGCGCTGACGCTCGTGGCGCTGCCAGGCGATCGTCCGCGCCATGTGGAGGCCGCACCCCGCGACGCGACCGAGATCGAGCCTGATCGGCAGTGTCAGGCTGGGTCGTCATTGCCGAGTGGGGGCGGTCGCCGCGGTGGAGTCGGCCTCGCGGCGTTTCTCCGCCACACGCTACCGCCCGCTCGACGACCTTCAGTTCGGAGACCTCTGAAGCCCATGCGACTGTTCCAGTGCCAATCCTGCGGCAATGCCGTGCACTTCGACAACACCACCTGCGTCGAGTGCGGTCATCGGCTTGGCTACCTGCCCGACCGCTGCATCGTCACCGCCGTCGAGCCGGCGGCCGACGGCTGGCACGCGCTTGCCGATCGGTCGCGGCTCTACCTCTTCTGCGGCAATGCCGAGATCGCCGGGTGCAACTGGCTGATGCCGGCGGCGGACGGACCGGGCCTGTGCCTGTGCTGCCGTCACAACCGCCTGGTGCCCGACCTCTCAAACCCCGGCCACGCCGAGGCGTGGCGCCGGGTGGAGGCCGCCAAGCGCTGGCTGTTCTATTCGTTGACCCGCTGGCGCCTGCCGCTGCCCGATCCGTTGACCGATCCGCGCAACGGCCTCGTCTTCGATGTGCTCGCCGACGGCACCGGCGCCGACGGCCGCGTCAAGCCGGTGTTGACCGGCCACGACGCCGGCGTGATCACGGTTGCCGTCGCCGAGGCGGACGACGCCGAACGCGAGGCCCGCCGTCATGCGATGGGCGAGCCGTATCGCACCCTGCTCGGCCATTTCCGCCACGAGATCGGCCACTACTATTGGGATCGGCTGGTGCGCGACGGTGGCTTGCTCGGGGATTGCCGGGCGAACTTCGGCGACGACCGCGACGACTATGCCGCGGCGTTGCGCCGCTACTACGCCTGGGGCCCTCCGGCCAACTGGCGCGACCGCTACATCAGCGCCTATGCCGCCTCCCACCCGTGGGAGGACTTTGCCGAGACCTGGGCCCACTACACCCACATCGTCGATGCGCTGGAGACGGCCCATGCCTTCGGCCTCGTGGTGCGGCCGCGCGGCCCGGGCGGTGCGGCGCTCGCCGCCGCCATCGACTTCGATCCCTACCGCCAGGGTGCCGTGCCGGACCTTGTCGCCGCCTGGGTGCCGGTGACGGTGGCGCTCAACGCCCTCAACCGCAGCCTCGGCCAGCCCGATCTCTATCCGTTCGTACTGCCCGAGGCGGTGACCGCCAAGCTCGCCTTCGTCCATACCCTGGTGCGCGCCGCCGGACGGATCTGAGCCGCGCCCGACTGCCGCATCGGGGCCGAGGTGCGGCACGCCAGCCGTTCAGGCGTCGGCAACGAGGCGCGAAACCGGGAAGCGCAGCGTCCAGCACAACCCGTCCGGCGCGAACACCAGCTCCGACGAGCCCTCGATGGCGCGAGGCACCAGACGCTCGATCAGCGTCCGGCCGAAGCCCCTATGCCGCGGCTCCTCGACCGCCGGACCGCCGGATTCCTGCCAGCGCAGTTCCAGGAAATCGGCTTCGTCGACCCGGATGCGCTCCCAGGAGATGTCGGCGCGTCCGCCCGGCGTCGACAGTGCGCCGTAGGTCAGGGCATTGATCATCAGCTCGTGCAGCCCGAGGGCGATGTTCTGCGCGGCCTCCGGACCGAGGATCTCGCGTCCACCGCGGATCACCAGCCGGTCGGCGACCGGCGGGAGGTCGGCCTCGATCGCCTGCAGCACCAGATCCTGCAGTTCGACCCCCTGCCAAGACCGCCGCACCAGCAACTCGTGCGCTCCCGAGAGCGCCTGCAGCCGCGCGCTGAAGCGCTGGATGAACTCCGGCATGGTGTCGACCGATTCGGCCGTCTGGCGGGCGAGCCCCTGTACCACGGCGAGCAGGTTCTTGGAGCGGTGGGTCAACTCGCGCAGCAGATTGCGCAGGTGCTGCTCGTAGCGCTTGTGCGAGGTGACGTCGATTGCCACACTGACGACGCCGGTGATCGCGCCGTCGCGCAGCACCGGCTCGATGCGCTCGTCGAACCACCGCGTGCTGCGGTCGATGTGCAGCGTCACCTCGATCCGTTCCGACTGGCCAGTGGCCAGGACCCGGTGCTTGGCCACGTCGAGGATCTGCTCGGTCGCCTTCGGCAGGACTTCGTCGGGCAACTTGCCGACGATATCCTTGCACGGCAGGCTCTCCGGCGGATTGTGCACCCAGACGTAGCGCAGGTCGCGATCCTGCTGGGCCATGGTGATGTTCGAGCCGAGCAGCGCCACCTCGAAACGGTGCTTGGCTTCGGCCAGTTCGACCGTCCGTGCGGCGACGCGCTGTTCCAGTTCGTCGTTGAGTTTGCGCAGGCGGTCGACCAGGCTGCTGCGCGCCCGTTCCTCCGCTGCCAGGCGCCTGTTCGCCTCCAGCAGATCGCGCGATGACGGCAGGGCGATCAGCCCGGGCAGCTTCGGCCACAGGGCGACCGCCGCCACCAGCGTGGTGGCGGCGGCGAAGGCCTCGATCACGCCGACGACCCAGAAATACGGGAACCACACCAGAGCGACATCGACGGTCCGGGTGGCGCCGCAAGCCAGCGCGAAGGTGCAGAGCAGGATCGCCACCCGGCGATATTCGTCGACCATTCCGCGCCGGTGACGGGCGTACCAGGCGATGCCCAGCGCCGCCACGAAACACGCGACCGACGTCACCAGTTCGGAGACGACGTGCAACGCTGCGACCGATCCGTCAGTCACACCCATGTCCATAGCCGCCAGCAACACGTATCCAATGAGATCCGTCGGGCCCTGCTGCATTCACGAACGTCCGGTAATGTCGGCGTCGTCGGAGGTTACCGCCCCTGCCGAGCCGGGGCACCCGCTGGGCCGGTGACGTCAGGCGATCCGCCGCTGTTGCGATGTCGCCGCGTCGCCGAAGAACAGCGCCTGGCACACCACCGCCTTGACCGTGTCCTCGCGGAACGGCTTGGCGATCAGGAAGGTCGGCTCGGGACGCTGGCCGGTGAGGAGGGATTCCGGGTAGGCGGTGATGAAGATCACCGGCACTTCGAAGGATTCGAGGATCTCGTTGACCGCCGCCAGGCCGGAACTGCCGTCGGCAAGTCGAATGTCGGCGAGCACCAGACCGGGTCGCTCGGCCTTGGCGATCGCGACTGCTTCCACGTGGGTCCGGGCGTTGCCGATCACCCGGTGGCCAAGTCCGGCGACCAGCGCTTCGAGGTCCATGGCGATGATCGGCTCGTCTTCGATCACCAGCACCGTCGACGATACTTGCTCCCCGATCTCGCGACCGGCCTCGGCGATCAGCCGCGACAGGTCGGTCGGCGCCACCGAGAGGATGTCGGCGGCCTGCTCGGGAGAAAACCCTTCGACGGCAGTCAGCAGGAAGGCCTGCCGCGGCAACGGGGTGATCGCCTCGATATGGCGTTCCGCGGTGGTGCCCTGCGGCGGGGTATCGCGTTCGCCGTTGATCCGCATTGAATTCCAGATCCGCGAAAATAGCTTGTAGACTGCCACTCGCGGCTCGACGTTGCGGTCAAATACCGCGGGATCGGCTACCAGCGCTTCGAGCATCGCGACAACGTAAGCATCGCCGCTCGCCTGATTGCCGGACAGCGCGCGGGCATAGCGCCTCAGCAGAGGCAGTTGCGGGGTAACCAGTGCTGTGATTGGCATGTTGGACACGACCTCACTCGAGCCCCCGGCATGGAATGACCGGAGACGGATCCGAAACGACAACGCCGCTCCCCGGCAGTTGGTTCCCATCCGCCCGCTTTTTTCGAGCCGCCCGGAACCTTTCCCAATACGCGGCGTTTTGGCCTCGATCCACCTGACGCGCCGAGCACTCGTTGCATCGAATGAAAGTCAACCCGACGATGAATTCCACGCACAATGACAAACGTCCCCTTCCGATGGTCGAACCCAAGTTCCAGGCCCATATCGGCCGGCAACTTCGCCAGCTTTATGACCGGATGGTCTCAGAACCGGTGCCCGACCGCTTCAAGGCGCTGCTCGACCAACTGGAGTCCGGCGAACAGCGGCCCGGCACTGCCGACGCGGTTGCATCGACCGGGACCGACATCCCGCCGGAACCGTCGGAGGGACAACGATGAACCATTCGGCGCCGAGCCTCAAGGATGCACTGCTCGCCGAAATCCCGTCGTTGCGCGCTTTCGCGATCTCGCTGTCGGGCAGTCTCGACCGAGCCGATGATCTGGTGCA
Source organism: Ancalomicrobiaceae bacterium (assembly GCA_031291595.1). Taxonomy (GTDB): domain Bacteria; phylum Pseudomonadota; class Alphaproteobacteria; order Rhizobiales; family Ancalomicrobiaceae; genus CAIYYN01. Next base: position 24,447 of record JARLIU010000141.1, read on the forward strand.
GGAGACGCTGATGAAGGCCTGGGCTTCGTCGGACAATTTCTCCGAAGGCACCAGCCTGCGCGCGTGGATGTTCACCATCATGCGCAACACGTTCTACAGTCAGCACCGCAAGCAGCGCCGCGAGGTGCAGGACGTCGATGGCGAGGCCGCCGCGCGGATGGTGTCGGCGCCCGAGCAGCATGGCCATCTCGACCTCGCCGACTTTCGCACGGCGCTCGCCCGGCTGCCGCCAGACCAACGCGAGGCGCTCATCCTGGTCGGGGCTTCCGGCTTCTCCTGCGAGGAAGCGGCGGCGATCTGCAACTGTGCGGTCGGCACGGTCAAAAGCCGGGTCAACCGCGCCCGCCAGCGCCTGATACAGCTGATGGCGGTCGACCCGGCCGACGATTTCGGCCCTGATCTCGCCGCCGCATCCGGCCCGCACGCCGACATCGGCTGAGCGCCGGCTCTGCCAATTCCGCCGAACCGATCGGAGCGCCGCCCCTGTCGGCAGCGACAATCTGGCCTCATGGCGCGCAGGGATTGGAAATCAACGAATTCTAAACGATTTGGCCGATGGCGCGAAACTCTTCCGAGTCTTCTGCGTTTACCCTATGTGACCGCACCCACGTGTTCGAGCGAAGGTCACAAGGGAGGTGCTCCGTGAAACCGCAGCGAACATTGATTTTCGCAGCATCGGCGGCGATTGCCGCCGGGCTTTCGGCCTTCGCCTATGCCGCCAGGCCGACGAGCCCGGCAGCCGCAACCCAACTCCTGCCGGCGGCCGCAGCCGTCGATGTCGACAATGCAACCTGCCCGCCCCGGGCCTGCACCATCGTGTTCGAGACCGAAAGCGGCGGGCCGCCCAGCGCCCAGCTCGACGTGCGCTGACAGCCCGCGGCAGGTCCGAAGTCCGTGTCCCGACCGCGGCAATCCCGGCCAGCGTCCCGAGATGCGGCTGGCGGCGACCGCCGGATCGATGCCGGCCTCGATCTCGCCGCCTCGCGCGCGCCGATCGCCGGATCAGTTCAGCGGGAAATCAATGTGGATGCGTGTGCCGGGCGCATCGCGGTCCAGTTCGACCACCGCTCCCAGATTGGTGGCCATCGCTGCGAGGATCTTCGAACCGAGACCGGTGCCGCGGACCGGCCCGTCAGGATCGAAGCCGGTGCCATCGTCCTCCAACGTCATCCGGGCTGAGTTCTCGCCAACGATTTCAATGGTGACGCGGATCTCGCCGGGGTGCCCCATATCGTAGGCATATTTGAAGGCATTGGTGACCAGTTCGCTGAGCATCACCCCGAGTGACACGGCCTTGTCGATGGGGACCTCGATCCGGTCGGCGCGCACGACCGTCACCCGGTGGGGGTGCTCGTCGTCGGCCAGCGAGCTCTGCAGTTCGTCGGTCAGATGGCGGAAGTAGTCGTCGATCTCGACACGGCCGATCCGCTCGGAGGTGGTGTAGAGCCGGCGGTGGACGCCGGCGATCGCGGAGATTCGCGCCTGGGTCTCCTGCAGCGCCTGTATCGCCACGGGATCCGACAGCAGCGTCGCCTGCATCCGGACCATCGCCGCCACCATCCCGAGACTGTTGGCGACGCGGTGGTTGACCTCTTGCAACAACAGTTCGGCGCGGTCGAGGGCATCGCGCACCGCCTTTTCGTTCTCCGCCTTCTGGCTTCGGAGGCGCCATCGATCGAGCACCTGCTCGACCGCGGCGATCAGCAGTTCGAAGAATTCGCCCGTCGTCTCCTTGATGACGTATTCGTCGGCCCCGGACCTGATCGCCTGAACGGCGATGCGGGCGTCGGCCGAGCCGGTCACATAGACCACCGGCGGGCGGGTGCCGCGCGGTCCCAGCCGGCAGAGCACGTCGATGCCGGTCTCTCCCGGCATCGAATGATCGAGCGCGATGACATCGATGTCGCCTTCGGCGAGGCGCCTGAAGCCGGCCTCGCTGTCGACGACGTGAACCACCTCGTGCCCGTGTCGGGCCAAAGCCTTGCGGACGAGCACGCCGAGCCCCTGATCATCGTCGATGTAGAGGACGCGGATCGGGCCGCGCAAATCCGTCCCATAAGACACGATCAGTCCGCCTCTGGTATCTGCATCATCGACAGCAACGGTCCGAAGTGTCGGATCGCGTTGGCGACGTTCTCCCAGTGCAACGGTTGGGTATGTAGACGTTGGCTCCGGGATCGTAGCAGCGTTGAACCTCTCGCTGGCCGTCGGTGGTGATCGGGATGATAGCAGGCATTCGCCGGGTTCGCCCGTTGCTTTTTGTCCGGGCGACCGCGTTGGCGATGCCGGCTCGGCGGATGTTGGTCTCGATCAGGCGTGCGCGAGCCTCGTCATCTTCGATCATCATGATGGCCACGCCCGGCAAGTCTCGACTCATGGGGCGTCGTTTCATCGGACGCCTTTCGTCAGCCGCCGGCGCAGGTTGACAGGCAGGGTCAGGCGGAACGTCGTCCCGGTCCGTCCGTCCGAGATCACCCCGATCTCGCCGCCCAGGCGTCTGACCAGCGACCGCACGTGGGCCAGCCCGATCCCTTCTCCCGGCTGGTCCTGCAAGCCCGAGCGCCGGAACAGCTCGAATATCCGCTCGTGATCGTCGGGGACGATGCCGCGACCATTGTCTTCGACCTCGAAGATTGCCGAGATGCCGTCCAGGCGCCCGCGGATCACGATACGACCAGCCCGCTCGGGATCGAAATACTTCACGGCGTTGTCGAGGAGGTTCATAAAGATCTGATGCAAGGAGCTGGCGTCGGAGATGATCCTCGGCAACGGCGGGATCACCACTGCCGTAGCCCCGCCGACATCCAGTCGATGCTGGTGGGTGGCGATGCAGTCGCCAACCAGCGCCTCCATGACGATCTCCTCCGGCACCAGCGGCGTGTGCCCCAGTCGCGCCAGCTTGAGGATCTCGTTGATGAGCGAGTCCATCCGGTCGGTCGAAGAATGGATGAAGCCGAGCGCCTCGGGCATATCGACGTCCACCGCCTCATGCACATCGGCGACGGCAGGATCGCTGCGATCGAAGTTGCCATGGTGCAGGAAGTCCGCCAAACGCGCCTGCGCCGTATCGAGTTCGCCGGCGAACCCCACGATGTTGACCAGCGGCACCCTGAGGTCGTGGCTGACGATCGAAGCGTAGCGCTGGACTTCGGCGTTGGCGCTGAGCAGATCCTTGGTGCGTTCGCTCACCCGGTCCTCCAGTTCCTCGTTGGCGCGCGCCAGCTCACGGCGCGCCGTCTCCAACTCGCGGGTGTGGTAGGTGATCAGCACGATCGCCAGGATCGACAGGACGATGATCGCCAGCACGCCGAAGCTGGTGAGGATGGTCAGCAATTGAGCGCTTCCACGCATCCGATCGATGCGGTTGCTGCGAAGGGCGCTGGTGACCGCCAGCACCTCGGCGACGTAGGCGCGTGCCTCGCTCATCGACTCCAGGCCGGCATTGCTGCGCACCACCGCGAGCGCCGCGTCGCGCTGGCCAGCCCGGACGAGATCGATGGTCAGCGCCATTTCCTCGAACTCGCGCTGTACGGCGTGTTCGAGCCGCGCCGGATCGGGCATCCTGTCGAATGTCGACAGGCTTTCGACCCGACGGCGGAACTGCTGAAACTGATCGGGAAAACGCGCTCGCGCTTCATCGTAGGGCTTCAGATAGTCCTCATCGCCCGTCAGAAGCCAGCCGCGCTGGCCGGTCTCGGCGTCGATCAGGCTCCCCAACAGCAGGAGGGCGGAGCGATCGGCGTCGCCCGCCTCGAGGGCGTTGGCTGCCTGCGTCCGGGTCTGTTCGCCGAACACGAACGACCCGACGGCGATCGTCAACAGGATCGCCGCCGCCACCAGGGCCATTAACGCATTGTAGCCGAGGAACCGCTTGTCGGCGTGCGTCGTGCTGCCCTGGGTATCGCCAGCCGCGACCATCCCGGCGCTCAGCCGCACATCGTTCGTCGACGTCTGCCTCGATGGCGTGGACATTCGCGTCGTCGAGTCTGAGCTGGATCGCGTCGGCATCGCGAGTTTGGGCACTCCGGATCACCAATACACTCAGCAAGGCGCCGACGATCGTACCCATGTTGATGATCGGTTGCCAAGTGTCGGAGACTGCGAGCGGCGGCCCCCGCACCCCAAAAACCGATGCCGCCAGGACGAAGGCCGTGCGCCGCCGCCCGGCAAGGTCGGCCATGCCGTTGGAAAAACGGGCAAAAGCCGAGGACGGGCGATCGCCGCCGGGCACCTTCGGCGGCGGCGCCCGGCACTGATCGTCCGGTGCGGAAAGGTCAGTTACGGGCGGATATCCCGGTCGCGGGAGCCTTGGAGCACGCCGCAGAGCGCCGCCGAGATGACCGCGTCGACGTTGGCGGTGAGCGACGAAAAGATCAGTGCGCCATGCACCTGACCGATCGCCGACGCCACCTTCTCGACAATCATGTCGTCGGCGAGCACGAACACGGCGGCCCGACCGGGGTTCATTTGCATCGCGATCGTCCGGATGAAGCCGTCATCGATGCCGTAGTCGGCGAGCCAACCGTTGAACGTGCCGGCTGCCGCGCCGCCGGCCGTCCCGGTGAACGGCGCCATGAACAGCAAGCCGACCAGCCCGCTCCAGAAGGCCCCGCCAAGTGCGCCGCCGGAGACCAAGTCGACGGACTGGTCGAGCGTCACCGTTCCGTCCGCGGACCGTTTCGCTACCACCATGTCGCGCAGCGACAGCAAGTGGCCGCGCGCCAACTCGCGGATCTCGTCCGCCGCGCGGCGAGCGAGATCGGGAGTGTCGTAGACGATCGCAAACAACTGGCTCATGCGGGCTCTCCTCGCCTCGTCGTGGCCGTCGCCTCGTGCGCTTGCGCCGCGGCCTCAACATTCAACAACGCGGGACGCGGCGTTTCGGTTCCATCGCCGCCGCATGGGCCTCGCCGGCTCGCTCGGCCAATCGCTGGACACCATCGACAAGACTCCGTGGCCGCCGTCCGTCAGCGGACTTGCGCCCCGGCCGATCGCCGCCTGCCGATCCGACCGGGGTACGCGCCCGGCGACGGGAACCAAATCGCTGCTTCTGCGTTCCTCTGCCGACGCGAACCCTGAAGCCAATGCTTCGCTTGTCCCTTCGCCGTGGTGTCGCCGCTTGGGGTCTCCTGAACCGTCGCACCGCATGTCTGCATGAGGCGGGGGAGCACAACAGAGGAAACCGCTATGACGTACCGCACGATGATCTCGGCGATCACCCTGGCTTTCGCCATCTTGGCGGTGCCCGGCGAAGCTGCCGCAGCGGACGGCTGGGCACGGGCATCGGGGACGCTCAGAGCCGGTCCGGACTCCGACTATCCGGCGATCACCTATGTCGACCGCGGCGCCTCACTCGATATCTTCGGTTGTCTCAGCCGCTACGATTGGTGCGACGTCGCCGTCGATGGCGAACGCGGTTGGTTTCCCGGCAGCCGCATCGAACTGCTCAGCGACGGCCGCCGTGTCCACATCACGCGATCGACGGCAGCGGTCATCGGCCTGTCGATCCTGTCGTTCGGCATGGCCGACTATTGGGCCAACCATTACGAGCAGCGGCCATTCTACCACAACAACCGCTATTGGCGTCGCCATGGGATACGGCCGCCGCAACCGGGCGAGATCCATCCAGGTCGACCGCAGCAGCCTGTGCCGCACGTCCAGCAGCCGCGTCCGGTGCCGCACGTCCAGCAGCCGCGTCCGGTGCCGCACGTCCAGCAGCCGCGTCCGGTGCAGCGCTTCCAGCAGCCACGTCCCATGTCGCACGTCCAGCAGCCGCGTCCGGTGCAGCGCTTCCAGCGACCGCAACCGGCCGCCCGCGCTCCGCATGCCGGTCCGCGTCCCGTCTGCGTGGATCCCGCCAAATGCCGGTGAACCGTCGCCACGTCTCTCCAACCCATGAGGGCCAAACATGAAGTTCGTCATCGCACTCATCTCTGTCGCGCTCGCGCTCGGCGCCTGTGCCAATGCCCGAGACACCCGCATGGCCGAAGGCGCCGTGATCGGCGGCACGACCGGCGCAGTCATCGGCGGGGTTGCCACCCATACGCCCGGCGGAGCCGTGATCGGCGGCATCACCGGGACGGCGGTCGGGGCCGTCATTGCCGACGCCACCCGGCCGCGCCACGCCCCTCGCACCTGTCACTGGGACAACGCGCTCAACCGGCGCGTCTGCCACTATCGCTGATCGACGCTCGGTCGCGTCCCTCCCGCGCCGCCCGCAACGGCGCGACGCGGGAGGCTTTCGGACGAGTCGAGCCGACAAGAGCAACCGTCTTGCCAGAGTCCGCAGCGCCCTTGCCGCCGTCCGGCAACTCCGCCGTCACAGTCGAAGCTCGCAGCCAGGTGCTGTTCCTCGACTGCCGCGGCCCCGATCAGGCTCGCGCTTGCATCGCAGCCGCCGTCGAAAGGACCAAATCATGATTCCTCGGTCGTCGCTCGACCTCGCCGTCATCCTCGACAGCGACATCGTTCCCGCGACCCGTTCGATGGCCTGCGCGGTCGTCGGCGCCATGCTGCAGACAGAAAAAACAAGGGATGCGGCCTGATGAGCTCCTCAGCTGCCGCTTTCCTTGCCGCCCTCTGGCGCCGCTGGGGGGCGCCGCCGCCCGGTGCGCCAGCCTCGGCCGACGCGACGTTCCCGCTTTTCCGCCGTATCGGCGGGTCGGCCGAGAGCATCTACGTCGAGTGGTCGCCCAGGACACTGAGCCGGCTCCTCGTTGAGGAACTGCCGGGCGTCGAGATCATGGTGGTCTCCAATCGCGAGCCCTACATCCACAACCGCACCAGCGACGGCGGTGTCGTCCTGCAACTGCCGGCGAGCGGTCTCGTCTCGGCGTTGGAACCGGTGATGCGCACCTGCGGCGGGACCTGGATCGCCCACGGCAGCGGTTCTGCCGATCGCGACATGGTAGACGCGCACGATCGGCTGCGCGTCCCCCCGGCCCATCCGGACTACACGCTGCGTCGCATCTGGCTGTCGGAGGAGGAAATCGACGGCCACTACTATGGCTTCTCCAACGAGGGGCTCTGGCCGCTCTGCCACATCGCCTTCGTCCGGCCGCTGTTCCGCGCCGAGGACTGGGAGGCCTACCGAGCCGTCAACCAGAAGTTCGCCGACGTGGTCGTGGCCGAGGCCGGCCGCGAAGACCCCATCGTTCTGGTGCAGGACTATCATTTCGCGCTGTTGCCGCGGATGATCCGCAACGCCCTGCCCAAGGCGACGATCATCACCTTCTGGCACATCCCCTGGCCGAACGGCGAGACCTTCGGCATCTGTCCGTGGCGCGAGGAGATCATCGACGGGCTGCTTGGTTCGACCGTGCTCGGCTTCCATACCCGTCAGCACTGCAACAATTTCCTGGAATCGACCGACCGCTTCATGGAGAGCAGGATCGACCGCGAGCATGGCTCGGTAACGCTGCGCGGTCGCGAAACGCTGATCCGGCCCTATCCGATTTCGATCGAATGGCCGCCGGCGGCGCTGGCGACGCAGGCGCCGGTCGCCGAGTGCCGCCGCGCCGTTCGTGCCCGCCTCGGGCTCGCAGATGACGTCCGCATCGCTGTCGGCATCGAGCGCTTCGACTACACCAAAGGCATCCTCGACCGCATGGCGGCGGTTCACGACCTGCTCACCCAGCATCCGCAATGGCGCGAAAAGATCGTGTTCATCCAAGCTGCGGCGCCGACTCGGTCCAAGCTCGGAGCCTACGAGAAGCTGCAGTCCGATGCCGTCCGTCTTGCCGACGCGATCAACGCCGCGCACGGAACTGCCGCCTGGAAGCCGATCCACCTGGTGATCCGCCACCACGACCAGCGCGAGGTCTACGAACTGTTCCGCGCCGCCGACGTCTGCGTGGTGTCGAGCCTGCACGACGGCATGAACCTGGTTGCCAAGGAATTCGTCGCGTCGCGCGATGACGAGCAGGGCGTTCTCGTGCTGTCGAGCTTCGCCGGCGCTTCGCGCGAACTGTCGGAGGCATTGATCGTCAACCCCTACGACACCCGCGCCATGGCCGATGCTTTCGCCGCCGCGCTGCGCATGCCGGAGGCCGAACAGCGCGACCGGCTGCGGCTGATGCGCGACGTGGTGCGCCAGCGAAACGTCCATCGCTGGGCGGCCCAGATGCTGATCGATGCCGCCCGCATCCGCCGTCGCGAGACGATCCAGGCGCTGTCCGCCGAGGATTGACCGCGGACCACGAACGGCGTGCGGTCATCGGCGCTGGCCCGCCGCAAGGAAGGCCCTATTCTTCACGTCAGCGCCACAGCCGCGCCGAAGGTCCGCCGCGAGCGGCCGAATGGACGGAAATGCCGGTGTCGCATCGGGTTATTTCAGACCTGCCACCACTGCCCGAGGCCCTGAATGGAGATCGATTTCAAGCGGTTGTTCCAGGCTCTGCCCAGCCCTTACATGTTGCTCGATTTAGAACTTCGTTTCATCGACGCGAATGCCGCCTATCTCGCCGTGACCGGCCGCCGCCGCGAGGACCTGATCGGCCGCCATGTGTTCGACGCCTTTCCCGAGGAGGGGGAGGTGCTCGCGACGTTCCGCTCGGCTTTCGAGCGGGCCGCTGCCGGCGAAGCCAACATCCTC
>JARLIU010000142.1 GCA_031291595.1 Ancalomicrobiaceae bacterium
CCGGCCGGTTCAATGTGGGGATGACGACGGAAACGGTTTCCATGCTTCGGACTCCCGACACCGCCGCGCGATGCCAAAACAGTCTGCCAGTGGCGCGAGTTCGACAATCGAGTCCCGGCGCGCGGGAAGAAACGAACTCAAATGTCGAATTCAAAGCTCCACTGGAGTCAACGAGTTGCCAGTGGCCCTTCGACTCCGACATCTGCTCAGGCCCGTGCGGCAAATGGGACGCACATGCCGGAGTCGAGCCACTGAAGTCCCGAGACCATCGTCGTGATCGCGATGAGTTCAAACCCGTTCGAGTTGAAGCGCATGAACACGATCGGCATCAAAGAGTTAGAGCTGGATGACGAAAACCGCATACGCTTTTCGTCATCCAGCTCTAAACGGTCTGCGACAATATTAGATAAAATGCGACCTGGGTCGGTCTCTGTCAACAATATGGACCGCCACATCCGGACATGTGTTGCTGGAACGGCTGTTATCCTTAAGAGAGAAACCTGCCCGCCCTGTCGATATGGTAAATATCGACTGTCGGATGTGGCATGCCGATGCGGTCATTTCTGTCATAATTGGCGTCGTACCTTGATGTGCCGATCCAGTTGGCGCGATCGGCGTGGTGGCGGGATGCGCACCGACCCTGGGGCGCTCGCCGTTTGGCGTGCCGGCGCCGAGACCGGCAGCCGGCCGTCGTCAGCATTGCGGTGGCTGCGTCAGCTGTCGGAGGGCCATCCGGCTTGCCATCTCGACCAGCGATAGAGGGTCTGTTGCGCGGCAACATCGGCAGATGCGGAATCGCTCATGCAAGGGTCTGCCTGCCTGAACGTCCGTTGCACTTCCGGCCGACAGGGCTCATCTTGCCGGCGCCGGCCTCTTGATGTCGATCGCGTTCATGAGTTTTGACCCGTGCGGGCCCAAACTCACCGCGATCCAGGGGTACAATCTTGCCGAAGTGACGTCGATGATGCCCGGTCGTTCGGTCTCGGATCCCGCTCATCTCCTTCTCAATTGCCGCTGGGCGCAACGACGATGCCCGCGCCCGACCGGAGCCGGCTGAATGACGTCCGCGCCCATCGACCTCGGTATCGTCATCTGCACCTATCATCGCCCCCAGCTGCTGGCCGCCACGCTGTCGAGTCTGACGGCGCAGGAGATCCCGCCGGGGGTGAGCGTGACCGTGCACGTGGTCGACAACAGCGACGACGGCTCGGCCGCCTCCACCGTCGCCCATGTCGCGGAAGCGAGCCCGCTGACGATCCGCTACGTCAAGGCGCATCCAGCCAACATCTCGGTTGCCCGCAACACCGGCATCCGGGCGAGCAGCGAACCCTATCTCGCCTTCATCGACGATGACGAGATCTGCGCGCCCGGCTGGATCGCAGCGGTTGCCACCGGGCTCGAGCGCTTTCCGCACGATGTGCTGTTCGGCAAGGTCGTGCCGGATTTCGAGGCGCCGGAGCGGGCGAGTGCGGCCGTCCGCCAGTTGTTCTCGCGCGAACTTGCCGGCGATGCCGGCCTCGAACTCCAGGCTTATGGGTCGGGCAAGCTCGGCAGCATCACGCTCGCCACCAACAATTCAATCTTCCGGCGTGCTACCGCGCTGATTGATGACGGCACGGATCCGTTCGATACGGCCTTCGGACACGGCGGCGGCGAGGACTACGATTTGTTCTGCCGGCTGCAACGGCGCGGTTGCCGCTTCGCCTGGCTGCCGGAGGCGGTGGTCAGCGAGCATGTCCCGCTGGGGCGCTGCGATCCGGAGTATCTGCGCCGCCGTTTCTATGCCGGCGGGCAGGCGTTTGCCGCCGCGCTCGCCCGCTCGAGCGCCAGACCAGGACGTGCCCGCGCGATACTCAGACTGCGGGCGCTGGTGCAGACCGCGCTCCTCGCCCTCGTTGCGCCGGTCGCCGCGCTCAAGGGCCGCGACGCACGGCTCGACCACGCCTATCGACTCGCCGGCGCGCTCGGCAAATTGTCGTTCGGCTCGATCTATCCGATCTATCGCCGGTCCGATCCGCAGGCCCGCTTGGCCGATCGCGGCTGATACTCGCACGGTGATTGCGCCCTATGCGGCGTCGCTCGCGGCGGCGTGGTCGGCGATGCGGGCGAGGAGCGCGCGGCGTTCGTCCATCGACAGAGGGATGGTCGACTGGATCAGGCAGACGACATGCTCGGGTCTGAGCGCGGCGACGAAGTCCTCGATCGCGCCATCGGCGGAGAAGTCGCCGGTCCACTTCGAATGGCAGAGGGTGAAGGGTTCGGCGACGAGTCGCGCGGCGTCGAGCCCCAGCACCTGATCGGCGAAGACGCCGTAGAGAATGTATTCGGAGATCTGCTGCTGGCGCGCCAGCACGTTGCGCCAGTCGCGGCCGCCGACCTCGGCGATGCGCCCGGCCATGGCGCGCACGACGTCCGGGCGCCAGACCACGAGCGAATCGATGTAATCGCCGGAATGGAACTCGTCCGGCCGCAGCCCGAACAGCTTGGAGGCCGCGCGGTGCCAGCCGCGATGGCTGTCGAGCTTTTGATGGCCGGGCGACTGGTACAACCGGGCGCGGCCGTCGGCGCGGATCAGCCGATCGATGTGGAGCGGACGGATGAAGACGGTGTCGCTGTCGACATGGACGACGACGTCGGTCGTTGCCTGGAGCGCAGCCGCGATCTTCATCATCTGTTGGGCGATCCAGCCGCGCACCGGGGCGGAGAACGGCGTCAGGTAGAGATTGCGGCGTGGCAGGCCGAAGAATTTCCGCCACTTAGGCGGCGGCATCGGCAGTCTCTTCATCCACCAGGGCAGCAGCGTGTCCTCGGAGACGATCTTTCGCCGCCCGCCTTCCAGCGCGGCGAACAGTCCGAGATCGGCGGTCGGCACGTAGAGGCGGTGCTCGATCGGTTCGGCCACAAAGCGGTCGACACTCTCGCACAGCAGCCGGCAATGATCGAAATCGCCGCGAAACGAGCAGGTGAGGATGGCGGCCGTCGGGCCAGCCTCGTCCGGGACCGCCGGCGTCGGTGCTCGATCGGAGATCACCGGGCCCACTCCATCGGCTCGATCGGCTGGAACGTCGATTTGACCGTCGCCGGCCGGTCGAAGCGCTCAGGATACTGCAGGATTTCGGTCACCTCGGTGATGTGCACGGCAAAATCCTCGTCGAGCCGGCAGCGGCGGCCGCTGGCGATCGCCTCCGCCAGTTCGGCGACGCCGCGCAGGAAATCCATTGTCGGCAGTCCGCGACCGGGCCTGAACAGCGGCTTTCTGACCGGGGGCAGGCGCCGGCCGAAGGCCGCCCCGAGCTTTCGCTCAACGAGGCGCGCCAGCCGGCCGGTCGAAGCTGGCCGGAACACCACTGACGAGGCGTAGTCCCACGGCTCCTTGACGTCGAGCGTGCCGTTGTCGCCAACGAGGCGCAGGCGGTGATCGTAGGGCGCGACGATCGAATTGGTCAGGCGGGCCACGACGCCGCGGTCGAATTCTAGGAGGCCGACGGAGAAGTCGGGCGCCGGATGATCGAGCGGCGGCAGCACCTGCTTGTCGGCGACGAGGAGGCTGGAAAACGCCGTGACCCGGCGGACCGGGCCGAACAGCGCCGCCAGCACGGTCAGCGAATAGCCGGCGTGTTCGAAGGTGCAGCCGGTCTCGAACTCGCCGCGCGCCGGCCAGCGCTTGCCGCTGCGGTTCCGCCACGTCCGATAGTCGGCGCGATGGATCATGCCATCATCCATTTCGGCATAGACGAGGCGGATCGGCCCGGCCTTGCCGGCACGCACGGCCGACCACAACGTCTGGGCGCATTCGCCGAGGAGATTGCACGGGGCGGCGGCGAGCCGAACGGCATGCGAGCGGGCCAGATCGCGCAAGTCTGCGGCCTGATCGTGCGTCATGGCGAGCGGCTTCTCGGTGTAGACGTGCTTGCCCGCGGCGATGGCGGCGCGCGTCACCGCGGCGTGGTTCTCGGGGTCGGTCAGGTTGACGACGATGCTGACTTCGGGGTCGGCAAGCAGGGCATCGAGGGAGGCGAAGGCGGGGTCGCCCCAGGTGCGCACGGACGCGGCGAGCCGCTCTGCGTCGCGATCGTAGCAGCCGGCAAGCCTCAACTGGTCTTGATGAAACGGCAAGCAGGCGCGGTAGGAATCGGCGATATAGCCGCAGCCTACGATCGCGAATGTCATCGGTTGCATCGTCGCCATCCTGCCGTTTCGGCCCGATCGCCAAATCGTCGCGGCGCATCTTGACCGAACCGGCTTAAATGCGCGTTACCGCAAGGATTTGCGTGCGATTTCGCCGGACGGGCCGTTCGGCCGCCAACAGACCACGCCGCATCGGCGGGACGATCAGCTACAAAAATGACGAGAGAATTCAGGTGGTGCGGGCGGTCGGAATCGAACCGACACTCCTTTCGGAACTGGATTTTGAGTCCAGCGCGTCTACCAGTTTCACCACGCCCGCATGGGTGCCCGGCGACAGCGCCGAAGCGGCGGGACTATGATCGAGCCGCGCTTTGTCGTCAACGGTCGGCTGTCACGAATTCACGCCGGTCACGGGCAACGTGACCGCGAGAGTGCTTGCCAAAGGGGATATGCTTGGGGCACATGCTCATCGTCGTCGCGCGCGCCACCCGCCGCCGGCTCGTCTGCCGAAAGTCCGTTCATGCTGAAGCGCCTCTACGATTGGACCTTTTCGCTCGCCGCCTCCGAGGCCGCCGAATGGTGGCTCGCCGTGATCGCCTTCGTGGAAAGCTCGGTGTTCCTGATTCCGGCCGACGTGCTGTTCGTGCCGATGTCGATCGCGCGGCCGCAGCGCGCCTATCGCTATGCGCTCATCGCAACGGTGGCTTCGGTCGCAGGCGGCATCGCCGGCTGGTACATCGGCTTCTATGCCTTCGAGGCGATCGCCAGACCGATCCTCGTGTTCTACGACAAGCTCGCCGCCTTCGAGGACCTGAAGACCGCTTGGGGCGATTCCGTGCTGCTGTTGTTGATCACCTCCGGCATCGCGCATCTGCCGCCGATCAAGGTGGTGACGATCCTGTCCGGCGTCGTGCATGTGAACCTCTGGGTGTTCATCGCCTCGGCGATCGCCGCGCGCGGCGCCCGGTTCTTTGCGCTTGGTTGGGCGTTGAAGCGCTGGGGCGATGCCATCCGCCATTTCATCGAGCACCGGCTCGGTCTGGTGGCCGGCATCATCGCCGGTGTCATCATCCTGGCGTTTGCCGCCTTGAAGCTGGCGCATTGACGGGACAAACGGCGCGCGCCCCCACTCTTCCCCGCATTCGTGCTTAGCTCCCAGCCACCAAAGCCGCCGCAATTCCGGCCTATTGACCCACCGCTTTCAGCGACAGAGTATCGAAGATGATCCGTTCCCTGCTTTCGCGGCCGCTTCTCGCCCTCGCTCTCCTCAATTGCGTCGCGGCCGTCGGCGCCGTTTCGGCGGCCTGGATCTTCCAGTGGATTGGCTACGAGCCGTGCCACCTCTGCCTCGACCAGCGCATCCCCTACTATATCGGCGTGCCGCTGATGCTCATTGCCATCTTCAGCGAGTGGCGCGAGGGGCCGAAATGGCTGGCACGGGCGGCCCTCGTTTTGGTGGCGATCGCCTTCCTCGCCGGTGCCGTCATCGCCGTCTATCAAGCCGGGGCGCAGTGGGGCTACTGGAAGCTGATCGAGGATTGCACCGCCGACACGAGCTTCTCGATGCCGACGCAGGCCGGCCAACTGCTCGGCAATCTCGACAAGGCGCATGTCGTCGACTGCACCAAGATCACCTGGAGTTTCCTCGGGCTGTCGTTCGCCGGCTGGAACGCCATCGTCTCGACCGGGCTGACGCTGCTGTCGTTGTTCGGCGGCCTTCTGCTGCCGCGCAGGCTCCGCTGACGCCGGGTTTCGGAGCCGGCGTCTCGCTGGTTATGCGGACGAGCAAGGCAGCCATCCGCCCGGCGCGGCTTGCCGGGCTGCGGTCTCCATGCGAAAAAGCCCGTATGACTACCGCAGCCACCCTGCACGCCAATCGGAAAATTCGACTTTCCCGCCGTTAAGGCGGGGAGTGGCGTGTTGCTGCCCCCTGACCCTCGGCGGACCGATCGCGCGAGAGGTAGGGTGAGACCTTGCTGAAGCCGATTGCCGCCTCCAGTCCATGAGGCGATCGCATGTCTTCGAGCGAAAGCGCGGCCGAGCCGCCAACTCCTGCAAGCCTGGATGTCGTCGCCGGAAAGCGCGGCATCGGCTGGAACAGCCTGATCGGCTATCTGTTTGCCATTACCGGCGCGGTGCTGTTCTCGACCAAGGCGATCGCCATCAAACTGGCCTACCAGCATCCGGTCGATGCCGAGACGCTGCTGGCCATCAGGATGGGATTGGCGCTGCCGATTTATCTGGCGCTCGGCTCGATCGCGGCTTTGCGCAAGCGGGCGGCCGGACAGCGGCTGCCGAGCCTGCGCCGGTTGCTGGCGGCGGCGAGTTGCGGACTGATCGGCTACTGGTTCGCCTCCTACACCGATTTCATCGGGCTTCTGTGGATCTCGGCCACCTTCGAGCGGCTGATCCTGATCACCTATCCGCTGTTCGTGGTGATCATCGGCTGGCTGTTCTTCGGCGGGCGGCTCTACTGGGGCATCGTGCCGTCGTTTGTCTGTGCCTACGGTGGGCTTGCGCTGATTTTCGGGGCGCACGGCGGCGGCGGCGGCGCCAACGTCGCGCTCGGGGCGGCGATGGTGCTGGCCGCGGCCATCGCCTTCGCCCTCTACCAACTGCTTGCCAAGCGCGAGATCGGCCGCATCGGCTCGGAACTCTTCACCGCAGCTGCCATGTCCGGCGCTGCGGCCGGGTCGCTCGTCGTGTTCTTCGCCACCCACAAGCCGTCGGATCTGATGGTTGCCCGCGAGATCCTGCCGCATGCGGCGTTCCTCGCCATCGGCGCCACCATCGTGCCGTCGTATTTCCTCAACGCCGCGCTCGCCCGCATTTCGGCTGAAGCCAATGGCGCCATCGGCATGATTTCGCCGGTGGCCACCATCGTGCTGGCTGCGCTGTTGCTGGGCGAGAGCCTGACGACGCTCGAGATCGTCGGTACGGCGCTGGTGGTCTCCGGCGTCGCCTGGTTCGTGCTGAGCGAACGGAAAAAGGCCGCCGGCTAATAATTAATTATTAGCCGGCTCAGCATGCCACGCGTCGGGCCTGGGCCGTATCACCGTCGAGCGCCTTCGATACGGCGGCGCGGATGTCGGCGAGGGTGAACGGCTTCAGCACCACGTCCTTGACCAGCTGATCGAGGCCGTGGGCGCGCTCGCGCTGGTCGGCATAGCCGGTCATCAGCAGGATCGGCAGATCGGGGTAGGTGCGGGCGGCGTTCAGGGCCAAGGCGATGCCGTCCATCACCGGCATCTTGATATCGGAGAGCAAGAGGGCGAAGGCCCCCCTCTCCTGGTCGAGCACCTCGAGCGCGGCGGCGCCGTCCTCGGCGGCGATGACGCTGTGCCCGTCCAGTTCGAGCGCGCGCTTGACGAAGCTGCGCACGGATTCATCATCTTCGGCCAACAGAATACGCGCCATCGTGCGCTCCCCGCGCTTGCCGCGACAGACGAGGCCCTGTCGGGCATCGCTGCCCGTTTTCCGCCGTCTCAGCCTGTCGTCGACTTCGGTCCAATCTCCACCGCGATCCCGGAAGATCGGCGTCCCATGCGGTGGAGTCTCGACCGCCAATCGAGAAGAATCCGCTAACGAGGCCGATCCGACGCCGGCATGGTGAGCCGAGTGTTAATGTCGAGGCGAGTCGGGCGGGCCCGCCGATCGGTGCCGGATCCGAGCGGTCTGGCGAGCAGTGGGTGCGACATTTGCCATCGATGCCGCTCCAACTCCCAGGGCGCCGGCCGACCAACTGGAATGGGACCAGCGCTCTATCTTTTTGTTCGAGCATCGGAATCAGCCCG
>JARLIU010000015.1 GCA_031291595.1 Ancalomicrobiaceae bacterium
CTATGAATTGCAGAAGACGATGATGGATCTGGCGGAAGAGAATGTTTCCGCCGCCTTCGCCCACACGCAGAAGCTCACCCAGGCGAAAACCCTGCAGGAGGTCATCGACCTGCAGAATGCCTTCGTCAAGGCGCAGATGGTGGCCCTCGGCGAACAGGCCCGCGTCATCACCGAGGCGGCGCAGAAGACGGCGAGCGACGTCGGCGACAAGGCGACGAAGCGCTGACGGCCCGGCGACAGGCCTGGTCTTTCATGGGGCGAGGCCGGCGTTCACTCGCGCCTCGGCCCAACTCGTGCCTCGGCCCAGCGGGGACGCCTGCGCGCGCGACACAAACAAGCCGCCCGTCGAGACGGCGGCCGGCTCGAGGCCGACAGCGACACGGCGGCGGATAGGCAGGCTTCGGCGACGGGTCGGGGCGAATCGGCGGCTTCGCCGGGGTGGAGAATGTGAACGGGCTCCCTAACATCCAATGATGGCGATTGGGGGGATGCAAGACCGGGAGTCCGCTCAACAGCGAAAGGAAACGCCATGGCAAAGAACATGATTTGCCTCTGGTACGACAAGGATGCCGAGGCCGCCGCCCGCTTCTACGCCGAGGTTTTCCCCGACAGCGCGGTCGGTACCGTCCACCACGCGCCCAGCGATTACCCATCCGGCAAGCAGGGCGACGTGCTGATGGTTGAATTCACGGTGGCTGGTGTGCCCTGTCTCGGCCTCAACGGCGGTCCCGCGTGCAAGCATAGCGAGGCCTTCTCGTTCCAGATCTCCACCGAGGATCAGCCGGAAACCGACCGCTACTGGAACGCCATCGTCGGCAACGGTGGCCAAGCGAGCGCATGCGGCTGGTGCAAAGACCGGTGGGGAATCTCGTGGCAAATCACGCCGCGCGTACTGATGGAAGCGATGGCGGCCGGCGGCCCGCAAGCAAAGCGCGCGTTCGAGGCGATGATGGACATGACGAAGATCGACGTCGCCGCGATCAGTGCGGCGCGGCGCGGCTGACGGTGTTGGGGGGATTGAGCCAGAACCCTGCGTCGGCTGCCGCTACAGCTACGCGCGGCTCGGGGCTGTGCGAAGCCGGGCAAAACCCGATAGACTGCCGGTCCCCTCCGAACCGGTTCAACGTATGATGATCCTGTCGACCGACGAACTTTCCCGCTACGCCCGCCACATCGTGCTGAACGGTTTTGGCGGCCCGGCGCAACAGAAGCTGAAGGCCGCGCGCGTTCTCGTCGTCGGCGCCGGCGGGCTGGGGTCGCCGGTGATCCTCTACCTCGCCGCCGCCGGCATCGGCACGCTCGGTATCGTCGACGACGATACGGTATCGCTGTCGAACCTGCAGCGTCAGGTCATCCATTCGACCGGCGACATCGGCCGGCCGAAGGTTGCGAGTGCCGCGACCCGCGTCGCCGCGATCAATCCGCATGTCGCGGTGGAAGCGATGCCGGAGCGGCTGACGGACGCCAACGCCGTCGAGCTGATCGCCAAATACGACGTGGTGGTCGATGGCTCGGACAATTTCGCCACCCGCTATCTCGTCTCCGATGCCGCCTTTCACGCCAAGCGGCCGTTGGTGACGGCGGCGGTCTCCGAGTTCGACGGCTCGCTGACGACGCTCGCCCCGCATCTGACCGGCCCGGACGGCACGCCCAACCCGACATATCGCTGTCTTTTTCCAGAAGCGCCGCCGGAAGGCCTGGTGCCGACCTGCGCGCAGACCGGCATCCTCGGCGCCTTGACCGGCGTCGTCGGCTCGCTGCAGGCGCTGGAAGTGCTGAAGCTCGTCGCCAGCGTCGGCGAGCCGCTGATCGGCCGACTGCTGCTCATCGACAGCCGCTCGATGCTGTTCGAGACCATCCGCTATCGCTGGTCGCCGACCAATCCCCTGTCGGGCGTGCCGCTCAGCGCATAATGCAATCAAACGGAGTGAATTTGGCCCGGGGTGTAGAATTGGTCATTGCGAGGCGAAGCCGAAGCGATCCAGTTGCTGTGCTGGGCCGTCTGGATTGCTTCGCTCCGATCGCAATGACGAATTTGAACTTGCGAAAAGTCTCGGTGGTCGGATTGACCATCACGTTCCGAACTTGATCTTCCAGGCAACCGACAGGATGTGGATGTTGGAGCTGTAGGTGCCGGAAAATACGTTGTTGGTCACAGGCCCTCCGGCGCTGGCGGAAAGCAGCTTGTCGCCGAAACCGTGGATGAAGGTGTAGCCGAGGTCGATCGAGTAGGTCTTTGCCGGCGCATAGCTCAGACCGCCCGACAGCCAGATGCGGTCTGAATCGGGCAGGCGGAACGAGCGATTTTCATCGTCGTTGGGCGACAGTTCATAGCCGATGCCGGCGCGCAATCTCAGGTCGTCCGAGTATTTGTATTCGGCGCCAGTCGAGAAGAACCAGCTGTCGTTGTAATTGTAGGGGATGGACGTGCGCCCAATCGCCGCCGCCGCCGGTCCCGAAACCGCAACGGACTTCAGCGTCGACCAGTTGACGAATTCGGTGCCGGCCCGGACTGTCCAGCGTTCGCCGAGCGCCTGTGACAGCCCGACGCTGAGCGTGCCGGGCGTGTTGAGCTTGAGTTCGCCGTCCAGCCCAACCGGGGCGAAGCCCGACAAAGTGCCGCTGATGCGGTTGGTGATACCGGAGCGGTAGCCGATGCCGAGTTCCGTGCCGGCCATCGGCTTCAACGTGGCGCCGAGCGTGAAACCGAGCCCGAGATCGTTGGTCTTGCCGACATAAGTGCCGGCCGGTAGGCCGAAAGCCGTCTCGCGCAACTCCATGTACTGCACCTGCAGACCGGCGGCGACCGAGACCATGTTGTTGATCTGGTAGGCGACATTCGGATTGACGTCGACGGAGACGACGCGCGAGGTGCCGGCGACGCCGAAGTTGCGCAGGTAGGTTCCGCCGCCGTAGGAGGTCATCAGCCCGAACGGCGAATTGATGCCGAGGCCGACCACCCAGTGATCGTCGATGCGATAGCCGAGGTAGCTGGCAGGGATCACCACGCCAATGCCGACGTTGCCTTCGCTCTGCGGAAGCGGGCTCGTGAGGTTCACATTGACGATGGGCAGAATGCCGGAGACGTTGGTCTCGGTGACGAAGCCGTTGACCGAGGTGAGCGTCGCCGGGTTCCAAAATTGCGCCGACAGCGAATCGGCTGCGGCCATGCCGGCAAATGCCATGCCGAGACCTTCGGCGCTTTGCTCGCGGATGGCGAAGCCACCTGCCGACGCTTCACCGACCGTGGCGGCCATCAGGACAACGAAAGCCGCAGATCCGGCCAGCCCGGCATGGTGACGACGCATACTTCCCCCCACGATGTCTTGTCGGCTGCCATTGTTGCTGGCTTTGCGTGGTCGGGCCGTGCGTATGATGCCCAACCTGCCCCCGGCGACTTGTCTGACAAGAAATGCATCACGAAATCGTCACATTTTCAAATGCGACGCCGCCGCTCCGCCGCATGGGGTGCGCTGCGGCATATTCGGATAATTTTCGTAAAACGGTGATCGAACAGACGTATTTCCGTCTGTTGCTGGCTGGATCGCCATGCCGTCCGGCCAAGATGCCGCATCGAGATGCCCGAAAGCCGAGCTTTGTTGCACTTCGGCAACAAGTACATGACGGTTCTGGCCTGCTTGCCCGCCCGATTGCCGATGGCGCGCGCCGAAGCAGCTGCTGATCGCTTGGGACGGCGGCGGGCGGTCAGGCGGTGACGGGCACCTCGGCCACTCCCGCCACCGCAGCGATACCTGCCGCGCCCGCCTTCGCCAGCTCTTCTGCGAGCAGCTCCTTCTTCGACAATTTGCCGATCATGGTGCGCGGCAGGCCGGAACGGATCTCGATTTCGCGCGGCATCTCGATGCGCGACACATAGTCGCCGAGGTGGGCGAACAGGTCGTCCAGCGTTGCAGTCATGTTTGCCTTCAGCTCGACGAAGGCCTTCGGCGCCTGGCCGCGATAGTCGTCGGGAACGCCGATGACCACCGCATCGGCGACGGCCGGATGCTGGTAGAGCGCCTCCTCGATGACGCGCGGGTAGACGTTGAAGCCGGAGGAGATGATCACGTCCTTGATGCGGTCGACGAGAAAATACCAGCCGTCGGCGTCGCGGTAGCCGATGTCGCCGGTCTTCAGCGCGCCGTCGACATAGGCCGCATCCGTCTCCTTCGGCTGTTGCCAGTAGCCGAGCATGATCTGCGGCCCACGTACGCAGATCTCGCCGTGTTCGCCGACCGGCATCAGGCTGCCGTCCTTGGGGGAGCGAATCTCGATCTCCGTGCCGACGAGGTTGAGGCCGATCGAGCCGGCGCGAATATGATCGTCGACCGGCGTGACGGTGACCACCGGGCTGGCTTCGGTGAGGCCATAGCCCTCGAACAGCTGGCACTTGGCCAGTGCCTCGAACCGGCGCTTCACCTCCATCGGCAACGGCGCGCCGCCCGAAATGCAGTGAGTGATCGAGGTGATGTCGCGCGGACGCCTGGCGACGGCGGCGGTCAAGGCCGAATACAGCGTAGGGACGCCCGGAAACAGCGTCGGCTTCTCGGCGTCGATGGTCTTGATCAGCTGCTTGACGTCGAAGCGCGGTAGCAGGATCAGCGTGGCGCCGAGGCGGATGCCGAGGTTCATCACCGCGGTCATGGCGAACACGTGGAACAACGGCAGGATGCCGAGCACGCGCTCGCTTCCCGGTTTCAGGATGGGGAAGCACATCACGATCTGCGACACGTTCGCCGTCAGATTGGCATGGCTCAGCATTGCCGCCTTCGGGATGCCGGTGGTGCCGCCGGTATATTGTAAGACGGCGATGTCGCGATGCGGATCGATCGGCACCGGCACAGCGCCGCCGCGTGCGACCAGCTGCTTGTAGGAGAGATGGTGCCGGTCGAGCGGCATCTTTGCGAGGTGCTTGCGGCGGAACAGCCGCATCAGCACGCTGGTGGTGAACGGCATCACCCCGGTCATCGGGCAGACGACGATGGTCTCCAACGGCGTCTTGCCGATCAGGCCGGAAAGCTTCGGCAGCGTCAGGCTCAGGTTGACGGTCACCACCAGGCGGGCGCCGGAATCGTTGAGCATGAACTCGAGTTCGCGCGCCACATAGAGCGGGTTCAGGTTGACGACGACGGCGCCGACCTTCATGACCGCGTAGTAGATGATCACCGAATAGGGCGTATTCGGCAGGCACAGGCCGACGCGGTCGCCCTTCTTGACGCCGAGGTCCTGGAAGCCGCGGGCGGCGCGGTCGACGAGCGCGTCGAGGCTGCGATAGGTCCACGTCCGTCCGAGAAAGCTGATTGCGTCGTGATGGCCGAAACGAGCGCTGGCGTCGTCGAGAAGACCGTCCAACCGCCCGACCGGGATCTGGGCACTCAGCCCGGCGGCCGTGCCGGCATGGCCTAGCATTCCTTCATCTCCCGCCATTGCCCCGCTGAGCCCGAAAAAGCGCCTCGACCTTGGTCTGATCAGGGCGCCCCTCGCATACCGCCCGCTGCGGAAACCTGCAATGCCCCGACGTCCAAAGCGCCGGCCGATTGCAATCGGCCCAGCCATCCGTGTTTCTATTTGGGCATCGGCTTCATCCCGGAACCGGTTCCCACGTCCGCGGCCGATGCTCTATGACAGTTCGCTGAAATCTGTCATGTGCCCAGGAACGCGTCAATACGCTTGGGATTTGCCAATAACCAGGCAGAAACAAAGCGACTTTCGGCGTGGCAGCAGCTTTGGCCGCGCTCAGTTGGCGCCAAACAAGTGCCGGAGGAACCCGTCGACCGGGCCGTTGTCAGGCGGCGGCGCGCGGCGGCGGGTCTCGTCGATCGGCGCCAGCGGAATGGGAGCGCTCGCCTCGGGTTGAGAATAGATCGGCGTGTCGTCCGGCGGTGGCATCGGCTGCATCTGCCCCGGCGGTTGCTGATAGGCCGGCTGGGTACGGTTGATCGTGCCGGTGGTCAGCGGTTCGCCGCGCTGCTGCACCGGCTGCGGTTGGATCTGCTGCGTCTGCTGCTGCGCTGACCACGGCTGCTGCTGCTGCGGCTGTTGCGGCGCGAACAGCGACGGCGGCTGATAGCTGCTGCCGGGGATCGGCACCGGTGTCTTGCCCCTGAGCGCTTCGACCATGAAGCGGTGCCAGACGATCGAGGCGAGCGAGCCGCCGGTGACGTTGTTGGTCGGCGATGAATCGTCGTTGCCGAGCCAGACGCCGACCGTATAGAGCCCGGTGAAGCCGAGGAACCACGCGTCGCGCGAATCCTGGCTGGTGCCGGTCTTGCCGCCGGTCGGCCAGCCGGGGATCTGCGCCTTCTTGCCCGAGCCCGAGATCAGCGTTTCGGCCAGCATCGTGTCCATTTCGGCCAGCGGCAACGGATCGATGACCCGGCCCGGTCCGTTGCCGGTGTGCTCGAACAGCACCTTGCCGTTCGCCGTCCGGATGCGCTTGATCACGTGCGGCACCACGCCGAAGCCACCATTGGAAAACGGGACGTAGGCGCCAGTGAGCTCCAGCGGCGTCACTTCCGAGGTGCCGAGCGCGATCGAGGCGTTGGCCTGCAACGGCGATGTGATACCCAGCCGTTCGGCGACGGAGGCGACCTTGCGCGGGCCGACCTCGACGGCGAGCTTGGCGGCGATGGTGTTGATCGAATGCGCCAAGGCGTCCTTGAGCGTCACCGGCCCCTTGTATTCCTTGCCGAAATTCTTCGGCGCCCAGCCGTGGAAGGAGACGGGTTCGTCGACCTTGACGGTCTCCGGCGTGAGACCCGCTTCCATCGCCGCGAGATAGGTGAAGACCTTGAACGACGAGCCGGGCTGCCGCCGCGCCGCAACCGCACGGTTGTACTGGCTCTTCTCGTATTCGACGCCGCCGATCATCGCCTTGACGCCGCCGGTCGGATCGAGCGCGACGAGCGCCCCCTGGCTGACGTCCTTCTTGTCGCCGTATTGCGCCAGCGTGCCCTGCAGCGCCGCTTCGGCGAGCAGCTGCATGTTGGAATCGACCGTCGTCTCGACGACGATGTCGCTGTCGACCGAGCCGACATAGTACGGCAGCAGGTCCATCACCCAGTCAGCGACGTAATTCTCCGAGCCGGCGTTCGGATGGGTGAAGACGACGCGCGGCAAGGTGAGCGCCGCCTGGCGCTCCTTCTCGCTCAGGAACCCGGCATCGACCATGGCGGCGAGCACCGTCTCGGCGCGCTCGCGGGCGAGCTGTGGATTGTGCGACGGCGCGTAGCGGCTCGGGGCCTTCAGGAGACCGGCGAGCATTGCCGCCTCCATGATGTTCACATCCTTGGCCGATTTGCCGAAATAGCGCCGGGCGGCGGCATCGACGCCATAGGCGCCGGCGCCCATGTAGACACGGTTCAGGTAGAGTTCGAGGATCTGGTCCTTCGTATAGGTGCGCTCCAGCCATAGGGCGAGCAGCACCTCCTGCACCTTGCGCCCGAGGGTGCGGTCAGGCGTGAGGAACAGGTTTTTCGCCAATTGCTGGGTCAGTGTCGAGCCGCCCTGCATGCCGCGGTGGCGGATGACGTTGTTGACCACGGCGCGGGCGAGGCCGATCGGGTCGATGCCGAAATGCGAGTAGAACCGCCGATCCTCGATGGCGATCAGCGCCTGCGGCAGATAGGGCGGCAGGTCCTTGAGCTTCACCGCTTCGCCGCCGGTATCGCCACGATTGCCCATCAGCTCGCCGTCGGCCGAGACGATCTTGATGTTGGGCGGCCGCTTCGGCACCGTCCATTCCGATGTTGGCGGCAGCCGGGCGCCGTAATAGAGGACGACGCCGCCGATGCCGATCGCGCCCCAGATCGACAGGACGAAGCACCAGTAGAAGATCCGGGCGAAAAAGCCGAAGAAACCGCCACGCGACCGGCGGCGTTTCGATTTGGCCGCGCGCTGCGGCGGGGCCTGTTCCACCACCTCGTCCTCGATTCTGCCGGTGCTGCGGCCACGCGCTTCGCTTGAGCGGACGCGCAATTCCCCGCCATCCGCCATGATCGTCGGCTCGATGCGGCCGTTGCCCATCGACCGCGCCGGCCGGGCGCGTGCCGGTCCGTCCGCACGTGCCACATGCGACGGACGGTCGGCCGGCGACAGACGCAGGTCGAGCGCGTCCGGCGCGTCCGCCTCGTCGTCGAAATTCGGCTCGTGCGACCGATCGATCCGCCGCGACCGCATGTTGTCCCCTGCCGGCGCCAATGTCTGCCGCGCCCGCTTCCGGCGCCGCCGTGCTGCGGAATGACCCCTCCAGGCAAGGCCGCAGGCCGCTCGAATTGCGACGTTAAGAGGCTAAAGATGGCGAATTAAGGTTCGGTTAAGCTTCATGGCGGCAAGCGTTCAGAAGCGTCAAGAAGCACCCCGAAGTGCCTTCCGGCCGACGCCGTGACGTCGACGGGTTCCATTCTGGTGGCGCGCCGCTATGATCGCCGCCATGACCGACGAGATGCCCGCCTCAACCGCCAAACCGGTGCGCCAGCCGCGCCAGAATTATGTCACCGATTCTGCCGCCAGGGCGCCGGGACCGGGCGATCACCTGTTCCTGGTCGACGGCTCCGGCTACATCTTCCGCGCCTATCACGCGCTGCCGCCGTTGACCCGCAAGTCCGACGGCCTGCCGGTCGGCGCCGTCTCTGGCTTCTGCAACATGCTGTGGCGGCTGTTGAAAGAAGCAGAGAAGACCGAGGTCGGCGTCAAGCCGACGCATTTCGCCGTCATTTTCGACGCGTCTTCCGACACGTTCCGCAACGAGATCTACCCCGCCTACAAGGCGCACCGCCCCGAGCCGCCGGAGGACTTGCGCCCGCAGTTCGGCTTGTGCCGTCGCGCCGTCGAGGCCTTCAACGTCGCCTCGGTCGAACAGCTCGGCTACGAAGCCGACGACCTGATCGCCACCTATGCCTGCCAGGCGGTCGAGGCCGGCGCCGACGTCACCATCGTCTCGTCCGACAAGGACCTGATGCAGCTGATTCGTCCCGGCGTCGGCATGTACGATACGATGAAGGAGCGGCGCATCGGCGAAGCCGAGGTGATCGAGAAATTCGGCGTCACCCCGGACAAGGTGGTCGACGTGCAGTCGCTTGCCGGCGATTCGGTCGACAACGTGCCGGGCGTGCCGGGCATCGGCATCAAGACGGCGGCGCAGCTGATTGCCGAATATGGCGATCTCGACACGCTCTTGGCTCGCGCCGGCGAGATCAAGCAGCCGAAGCGGCGCGAGGCGCTGACCGAGCACGCCGAGAAGGCACGCATCTCCAGAAGGTTGGTCACGCTCGACAGAGCCGTGCCGGTGATCACGCCGCTCGAGCACCTGACGGTCGGCCCAGTGCAAGGCGTCCGGCTGGTGGCCTTTCTGAAGGGCATGGAATTCACCACGCTCACCAACCGCGTCGCCCGCGACACCGGTACGGAGGCGGCCGAGATCGCGCCAGTTGCCGTGACCGTCGATGGCTGGATCAAGCCGGGCGCGGCGGCGCAGCCCGCCGACGATACGGCCGCTCCCACTCCCGATACGCCGGCAGCGGCTGCCGCTCCGACATCCCCGGCTCCCGCGCCCGTGGCCGCGGTTGCGCCGCCCGTCGGCCTGCTGACGCCCAACAGGCTGGCCGAGGCCCGCGCCGGCGAGCCGGCCGGCCCGATCGACACAACCCATTACCAGACCATCCTGTCGCTCGAAGCGCTCGACCGCTGGATCGGCGAGGCGCGCGACCAGGGCTTCGTCGCCTTCGACACCGAGACCAATTCGCTCGATGCCATGCGCGCCGATCTGGTCGGCTTCTCGCTGGCCTTGGCGCCGGGCAGGGCGGCCTACGTCCCGCTCATTCACCGCGTCGGCGGCGCCGGCTTGTTCGACGAGGGCTTGGCGGCCGGCCAGATCGGCATTGCCGATGCGCTGTCCCGGCTGACGGAGTTGTTGCAGGATACGTCGATCCTGAAGATCGGCCAGAACCTCAAGTACGACGCGCTGGTGCTCGCCCGGCACGGCATCGAGATCCGCTCGCTCGACGACACCATGCTGATGTCCTACGTGCTCGACGCCGGCCGCTCCGGCCACGGCATGGACGAGCTGTCGAAGATCTGGCTGCAGCACGAGCCGATCTCCTACAAATCCGTCACCGGGAGCGGCAAGACGCAGGTCACCTTCGACCACGTCCCGCTCGACCGTGCCACGGCCTACGCGGCCGAGGACGCCGACGTGACGCTGAGATTATGGCGGCGGCTGAAGCCGCGGCTGGCGGCCGAAGGCATGGCGACGGTCTACGAGACCTTGGAACGGCCGCTGGTCAAAGTGCTGGTCGCGATGGAATCGCGCGGCATCTCGATCGACCGGCAGATCCTGTCCCGATTGTCCGGTGAATTCGCGCAAGGAGCGGCCCGGCTCGAGGCCGAGATCCACGCGCTCGCCGGCGAAGCCTTCAACATCGGCTCGCCCAAGCAGTTGGGCGACATCCTGTTCGGCAAAATGGGCATTGCCGGCGCCAAGAAGACGCCGACGGGGGCCTGGGCGACGGGGGCCGACGTGCTCGAAGACCTGGCCGACCAGGGGCACGAGCTTCCCCGCCGCATCCTCGACTGGCGCCAGCTGACGAAACTCAAATCCACCTACACCGACGCGCTGCCGGGCTTCGTCAACCAGACGACCCACCGCGTGCATACGTCCTACGCGCTCGCCTCCACCACCACCGGCCGGCTGTCGTCATCCGATCCGAACCTGCAGAACATCCCGGTCAGGACCGAGGAAGGCCGCAAGATCCGCACCGCCTTCGTGTCCGTCCCGGGGCATAAGCTGATCTCGGCCGACTACAGCCAGATCGAGCTGCGCGTGCTTGCCCATGTCGCCGAGATCCCGCAGCTCCGCCGGGCGTTCGAGGACGGCATCGACATCCATGCGATGACGGCCTCGGAGATGTTCGGCGTACCGGTCGCCGGCATGGATCCGTCGGTGCGCCGGCGGGCGAAAGCCATCAACTTCGGCATCATCTACGGCATTTCCGCCTTCGGTCTGGCCAACCAGCTCGGCATCGGCCGCGAGGAAGCCGGTGCCTACATCCGCAAGTATTTCGAGCGCTTCCCCGGCATCCGCGACTACATGGAGGCGACGAAAGCCCAGTGCCGCCGCGACGGGTTCGTCACCACCATCTTCGGCCGCAAGGCGCATTACCCCGATATCACCGCGAAGAACCCGAGCGTGCGCGCCTTCAACGAGCGCGCCGCGATCAACGCGCCGATCCAGGGCTCTGCCGCCGATATCATTCGCCGTGCGATGGTCCGGATCGAGCCGGCGCTTGCCGCCGCCAAGCTCTCCGCCTCGATGCTGTTGCAAGTGCACGACGAACTGATCTTCGAAGTGCCGGAGACGCAAGTCGAGGCGACGATCCCGCTGGTTCGCCACGTCATGGAGGAGGCCGCCGGCCCAGCCGTGGTGCTGAGGGTGCCGCTCAAGGTCGACGCCCGCGCCGCGTCGAACTGGGACGAGGCGCATTGAGGGGGCTCTGACGCCCGCGAAACCCCTCTCCCGCCCTTCGGGCACCCTCCCCCCTTGTGGGGGAGGGTGCCCGAAGGGCGGGAGAGGGGTTGCCAAGCAAACCGCAACGAACCGCGCTCCGCCGCTCTATGCCCGCTCAATCGCCGCCTTTGCCGCGGCAACCGCCATGGAGAACGTCGCCTGCAACAGATAGCCACCGGTCGGCGCGTCCCAGTCGAGCATCTCGCCGACGACGGAGGTGCCGGGCAGCCGTTTCAACTGAAAACCGTCATCCACTTCGTCGAATGACACGCCGCCGGCCGACGAGATCGCCCGCTCGATCGGCCGTGCTGCGGTCACCGTGACCGAAACCGCCTTGATCGCCGCGGCGAGCAGCGCGGCATCTGCCGGCAGGTCGCGGCCGTGCGCCTCGCGCAACAAGCCGATCGCCACCGGCGGCAGGCCGGCCGCTTTGCGCAAGCGGTTGCTCAAGGAGTCGCCCTTGCGCGATTTGGCGAGCGCCGCCGCCAGCTCATCGGCACTCATGCCCGGCTTCAGATCGAGGTCCAGTGTCACCGGACCGGAGGCGAGCCGGGCGCGAAGGACGGGGCCGAGCGCATAGATGGCGCCCCCCTCGATCCCCTCTTCGGTAATCACCGCCTCGCCCTTGACGGCGCTGCCCTCGGATGCGCCGGCGAGCCGCACCGCCAGCCGCTTCAACGGCTCGCCGGCAAAGCGCTCTCTGAAGATGTCGCTCCAGCCGACCGCGTAGCCGCAATTGGACGGCGTCAGCTCGGCAACAGCGATCCCGCGCGCGCGCAAAATCTCCACCCACGCGCCGTCCGACCCGAGCCGTGGCCAGCTGGCGCCGCCGAGCGAGAGGATGGTCGCATCCGCCGCAGGCAAGGCGACCCGGCCATCCGGTCCGTCGAAAATGAGCCCGCCGGCCTCGCCCCACCCGAGCCAGCGCATGCGCGGGACGAACCGCACGCCGAGATCGCCGAGCCGCCGCAACCAGGCCCTCAACAGCGGCGAGGCCTTCATCGCCTGGGGGAACACCCGGCCGCTCGAACCGACGAAGGTTTCCACGCCGAGGCTCGCGGCCCAGGCGACCAGCGCGTCCGGCGCAAACGCTCGGATCGCCGGTTCCAGCCGCTCGCGGCCGGTGCCGTAGCGCGCGAGGAACGTGTCGAGCGGTTCGGAATGGGTAAGGTTCAGCCCGCCGCGCCCGGCCATCAGGAACTTGCGCGCCACGGACGGCATGCGGTCGTAGACGTCGACCGTCCAGCCGGCCGAAGCCAGCACTTCGGCTGCCATCAGCCCGCCGGGGCCGGCGCCGACGACAATGGCACGCTTGCCGATGGGGAGGGGTGACGACATGCGGATGCTCCGGGGGCGAATGGGCGGCGGACGCCGCGTCCCGCTATCTGCCGTCGCAAGCCGGAATGCAAGCTCGGCCGATGCCGGCGCGGTACGATCGTCGCCGGCTCAGTCCAGGCCGTTGCTCGCCAGCCCCGGCGCCCGGTCGGGATGCGCCACGCCATACGGCTCGGCATGGCCGATGGCGCGCCGGACGTCGCCGCGCGCCGCCGTCAGCGCCCGCTCCAACTCGTCGATGGCGGTGTGCACATCGTGTACCGACGTCTCCGGCGGCAGCTTGCAGTGGAAATTGACGATGATGCCATCATCGGTACGCCGCGCCCGGACGTTGTGCACGTTGTAGGCCCGGCCGCGCGCGTCCGCCGCCTGGGCGAGGATCTTCAGGATGTCGTTGGTCTCATCGAGCGGCAGGTCGAGCCCGGCGAGCCGGTCGAGCTGCAGCGGTTCGATGTGGGTCTCGATCTCCAGCGGCGTTGCCAATTCCAAGGCGATGGCGTTTTCCAGTTCGGTGGCTACCCGGTGCGCCTCGTCGAGCGGCATGGTGCCGGCGACCTCGAGATCGAGCGAAATCGCCAGCCGCTGGCCGTCGACCTGCTGCACCGTCACGTGGTGGACGGCGAGGGCCCGGTTGCGGGCGATCACCATCACCCGGTCGTGGATGGTCTCGTCGTCGAGCGCCCGCGGCTGGGCGATGACCGAGGCTTCCGCCTCCGGTATCGCCTCGCGCAAGGCCGCGATCAGCGACTGCTTCACATCTGCGATGTTTTCCATCGAGCGGGTGCGGCTGACCGCCACCTCAAGGTCGATGAACACGACGCTGCCCGCGGGGCGCATGCGCAGCCGCTCGACGGCGACGACGCCGGACACCTGTGAGGCAATGCGGCGTACCTGGTCGGCGGCGCCTTGTGGCGCGGCATCGAGCAGCGCGTTGAAGGTGCGCCGGCCGAGCTGCCAGGCGGCGTGCGCGATGAACGCCGAGACGATGATGGCGGCAAAGGCGTCCGCCGTGGCCCAGCCGAGGAGGACGAGGCCGAGCCCGACGAACACGCAGGCCGAGCTCCACATGTCCGAGGCGAAATGCAAGGCATCGGCCTCGAGCGCCGCGCTCTTGGTCTCCCGCGCCGTCTTCGCCAGGATGTGCGACCGTGCCCAGTCGACACCGATCGAGATGAGCAGGATGACGAAGGCGATCGGATTGGCGTCGACATCGGAGTGGCCGCCGATCAGGCGGACGATCGCTTCGTAGATGATCCCCAGGCTGACGACGAGCAGCAGGCCGGTCTCGATCAGCGAAGCGATGCTTTCGATCTTGGCGTGGCCGTAGTTGTGCTCCTCGTCGGCCGGCCGGTCGGAGACGCGCACCGCGAAGAAGGTGATCAGCGTCGCCCCGACGTCGAGCAGACTGTGGATGGCGTCGGACAGCAGGCCGAGCGACCCCGTCCACAACGCCGCGGTGAACTTCAGGATGGTGATGGCCGACGAGGCGAGGATCGAGTTGAAGGCGACGGTTGCCTTGATCGAGGTGGTGGAAAGAGCTTCGGTCATGATCGCTCGCGCGGGAGGCTGGATTCGTCGGACATGCGACGCCGGCGCAGGCCTGAGTGAACGTGCGGCCGCCCGCCGGGGTCGGCAGAGGTTTAGTCCAGATTGTCCAAAACTGCTATGACGACGGATGCGTGGCGTCGGCGCATGATCGGGCAATTCCGGTTGCAGGGACCGATTCGAATGAACTAATGAAACACTGAGAGGCCCGCTTCGGCTTCCGGAGGTGCGCGGCACGTGGTCGATACCCGTCTGACAATTCTCCTCATCGACGAGAATCCCGTTCGCAGCGCCATTCTCGATGATGGGCTCCGGGAAGCCGGCTATACCAACATCGTCCGGCTCGACACGACGCACGAATTGTTGCGGCGCGTCTTTTCCGTCGATCCCGACGTGATCATCATCGATCTGGCCAACCCCAGCCGCGACGTGCTCGAACAGATGTTCCAGGTGTCGCGCACGGTGAAGCGGCCGGTCGCCGTGTTCGTCGACCAGTCCGATACCGCCATGATCGAGGCGGCGGTCGACGCCGGCGTATCGGCCTATATCGTCGACGGGTTGAAGAAGGAGCGCATCAAGCCGATCCTCGACATGACCGTCTCGCGCTTCAATGCCTTCGACCGGCTGTCGCGCGAACTCGAACAGGCGCGCTCGGAACTGGCCGAACGCAAGATCATCGAACGCGCCAAAGGCATCCTGATGAAAAGTCGCGGCATCTCCGAGGAGGAAGCCTTCGTGCTCTTACGCAAGACCGCGATGAACGAGAAGAAGAAGCTCGCCGAGATCGCGCAGAGCGTGGTCACCGCGGCGCAGCTTCTAGGCTAAAGGACCGACAGCGACATGGCGATCGATCATCGCGACGAGGCAACGGACGACGGCCGCATTGCTGCCTTGGTGCAGCCCTTGGCGCCGCGGCCGGGCCGTGAGGTGGTGACCGCCGGCTTCGTCGCGCTTGTCGACTGCGCGCCGCTGATCGTCGCCCGCGACAAGGGCTTTGCCGAACGGCAAGGGTTGGAACTGACCCTGGTGCGCGAGACCTCGTGGGCCAACATTCGCGACCGCATCTTTCTCGGCCATTTCGACGCCGCGCAGATGCTGGCACCGATGACCATCGCCGCCACGCTGGGGCTCGGCCTGCCGGCTGCGCCGGTGCTGGCCCCGCTGGTGC
The DNA here is from genome assembly GCA_031291595.1 of Ancalomicrobiaceae bacterium. GTDB lineage: Bacteria > Pseudomonadota > Alphaproteobacteria > Rhizobiales > Ancalomicrobiaceae > CAIYYN01. The sequence goes on from JARLIU010000015.1 coordinate 15,552, forward strand.
TCGATCTGAACGGCAATGCCATCACGGTCACCACCGCCGTCAAGGACGCCATGCGCCGGACCGGCGATGCCGGCGATCTCGACCGGCCGGGCGCAGCCGGCGCGGCCCTGAAGCGCATCGTTGCGGCGAGGCGCGAGGCCGGCGAGATGCCGCTGACCTTCGGCATGACCTATCCGTTTTCGAGCCATAACTACGAACTTCGCTATTGGCTCGCCAGCGCCGGAATCGACCCGGACCGCGATGTCCGCCTGACGGTGGTGCCGCCGCCGATGATGGCGGCGACCATGTCGGCCGGCCATGTCGACGGCTATTGCGTCGGCGCACCCTGGCCGACGGTGGCGGTGGCCGCCGGCATCGGCCATGTGGTGGCGACGTCGGTCGCACTGAAGCCGGGCAGCATGGAAAAGGTGCTTGGCGTCCGCAAGGCCTGGGCGGACCGTCATCCCGAGCGGCTCGACGCGCTCATTCGTGCGGTCACGGCGGCCTGCGCCTGGTGCGACGACCCGGCAAACCGGCCGGAACTGGCCGCCATGCTCGCCCGGCCGGGCATTCTCGACGTGTCGGCCGACCTGATCCTGGCCGCATTGTCCGGCCGCATCCTGACCGATCCCGGCGCAGCGCCGGTACCGGTCGCCAACTACCTGCGCTTTTCCGGCCGCAACCGTCCGAGCGTCGCCGGCGCGCGCTGGTATGCCGCCGAAATGGTGCGCTGGGGCCAGACGGCCAACCTCGACGCGGCACTCGCCGCGGCCGGGATCACCTTCCGCGGCGATCTCTACGACCGGGCCCTCGGGCTTGCCGGCCCGGCTTCGGCCGACCGGGCGGTGACGCTGTTCGACGGCGTCACCTTCGATGCGAATGACCCTGCAGCCTACCTCGCGCGTCTGGCAAACGACGCCTGAGCCCGCCCGTCGGGGTGGCGACCCGGACGCCGAGCGCGGCTCGCGTCGCCGCCCGTCCCGTACCGGCAATCCTCGGAACGGTGCGACGACATAGGGTTACCTCCCCGTTTTGGACTAAGACAAAGGACGCATCTTTCGCCGTCGTCCTGTCATCTGCGATTGTCTCGAATCGGCTAAGTCTTAAAAGATAGTGCCAGCAGCAGCGGAAATGGCCGCGAGCGGCGACGGGTCGGTTGCGGCACCAGAATGGCTCATGCCGGCCGGGACCGGGAGCAGCAAGCGCCGCCAAGCGACTTGGCGCCGGTCAAACGCTTTTCCGCCGAGGTCAGCGGGCATTGGACGGATCGACCGGGGAGGGTCGGGATTGGACGAGGAGCGCGATCAGACGGAACGCGAGATGGACTGGCAACCGAGCGACGGAGGCCCGGACGCGCGCGCGCTCGCGGCCGTTGCGGCAGTGGTGCTGATTGGCCTGCACTTTCTCGCGCAGACGCCGCTCTGGGCGACCATCATCGGTTGGCTCGCCATCGTCGTCAGTGCCTGGCTGGTCCGCCGTCCGGCATCCGCGGTGGCGCGACGGCTGCGCGTCGTCGCCGCTCCGATCGTCTGGCCGAATTCGGCGATGAAGGCGCTCGCCGACGCGTTGCCGGATCCCTGCATCATCACCGATGCCCGCGGCATCGTCCGCTACACCAACGATCTGGCCAGCCAGCGCTTCGGCGTGGTGCCGCGCGGCGAGCCGCTGAATTTCCGCCTGCGTGCCACCGCGCTCAACGACGCGCTCGAGGAGGTGGTGGCGCTCGACCAGCGCCGGTCGGTCGAATGGCAGGAGAAGATCCCGACGGACCGCTGGTTCGAGGCGCATCTGGCGCCGATCCATCTCGCCGCCGATCCGCAGGCGAGCCTGCGCAAGCCCGACTTCGTCGTCCTCGTCATCGAGGATCTGACCGAACAGCGCCGCAGCGAGCGCATGCGCGCCGACTTCGTCGCCAACGCCAGCCACGAACTCCGCACGCCGCTTGCCAGCCTGACCGGCTTCATCGAGACGCTGCAGGGACCGGCGCGCAACGACGCCCCGGCCCGCGACCGCTTCCTGGCCATCATGGCGGAGCAGGCGGCGCGGATGAAGCGGCTGATCGACGATCTTCTGTCGCTGTCGCGCATCGAGATGAAGGCGCACGTCCGCCCCGACACGCCGATCGACCTCGCCGACATCCTGCGCCACGTCACCGAGACCCTGACGCCGCTCGCCGCCGACAATTCCGTCGTCGTGGCGACCAGCCTGCCGCAGTGCCGCATGCCGTCGCGCGGCGACCGCGACGAACTGGTGCAGGTCTTTTCCAATTTGATCGAGAACGCCATCAAATACGGCGCCAGCGGCGGCCGTGTCGAAGTGGTGGCCGGCTCCGAACCGGCGGCGCCGGAGCGGCCGCAGTGGTGGACGATCGCCATCCGCGATCACGGTCCCGGCATTGCCGCCGAGCACCTGCCGCGGCTGACCGAGCGGTTCTATCGGGCCGACATCGATACCAGCCGACAGAAACAGGGCACCGGCCTCGGGCTTGCCATCGTCAAGCACATCCTGACCCGCCACCGCGGCCGTCTCGGCGTCGAAAGCCTGCTCGGCGAGGGCGCCACCTTCACGGTACGCCTCGAAGCCGACGTTTCCGTCGGGGCCGGGGCGGAGAATTCCACCGAGGCCGCCGCGGCGAGTGGCGCCAAGCCGGCGGAGCCGCCCGCCGGCGCCCGCCGCCAGGGCCCGCAGACGAGGCGCGCTCGCGCAACATAAACTCCTGTACGCCAATGTGTTAATCTGTCAAAAAACCTCCATCCAGATGTCATAGAACATGCGTGCCTTGGCCGGATGGCGTCGGGCGCGACATCGGTTCTATCGCCGGGCGTCTGCTGCCATGTCGGATCAAGGGCAATACGAAGTTGGGGAGACCGGATATGGTCGCCCATCCAAAGGGGATACCGACCGATGGCGGATCATACCGTTACCTCCTTCGACCAGGAACTGAAGGGCCTGACCACCAAGATCGCCGAGATGGGCGGCTTGGCCGAAGGCCTCGTCGGCGACGCCGTCACGGCGCTCACCCGCATGGACACTGAACTGGCGCACAAGGTGATGCTCACCGACGCCCGCCTCGACCGCTTGCAGCAGGAGATCGAGGAGCGTGCCATCCTCGTCATCGCCCGCCGCCAGCCGATGGCGCTCGATCTCAGGGAGATCATGGCGTCGCTCAGGATCTCCAACGACCTCGAGCGCGTCGGCGACCTCGCCAAGAACATCGCCAAGCGCGTCACCGCCATGCAGGGCAATTTCGCCGCCAAGAAGCTGGTGATCGGCGTCGAGCATCTCTCCGAGATCGCCATGGAGCAGTTGAAGGACGTTCTCGACGCCTTCGCGCTGCGCGACGATTCCGCCGCGCTGCAGGTCCGCAAGCGCGACGACGAGATCGATGCGCTCTACACCTCGCTGTTCCGCGAACTCCTCACCTACATGATGGAGGATCCGCGCAACATCACCTTCTGCACGCATCTGCTGTTCTGCGCCAAGAACATCGAGCGCATCGGCGACCACGCCACCAACATCGCCGAGACTGTCTACTTCGTGGTGACGGGCGAACAACTGACCACCGAACGGCACAAGAGCGATGATACCAGCACGCTCGCCGGGCCGGATGCCAAGTGATCCGGCTCCGGCCGATCACTGTCCTGCGCGATTGTTCCGTGACCCCTGTGCTTCCGAGGTAAGCCTCCGATGGCCCGCGTGCTGATCGTCGAAGATGAAGAGCCACTGAGTCTCGTCCTGCGCTACAATCTCGAGGCCGAGGGCTACGAAGTCGAAACCTGCCTCAGGGGCGATGAGGCCGACACGCGGCTGAAGGAATCGCCGCCCGATCTCCTGGTACTTGACTGGATGCTGCCCGGGCTCTCCGGCATCGAACTGTGCCGGCGGCTCAGGGCGCGCCAGGAGACCGAGCGGCTGCCGATCATCATGCTGACGGCGCGCGGCGAGGAATCCGAGCGCATCCGCGGCCTGTCGACGGGGGCCGACGACTACGTAGTGAAGCCCTTCTCCATGCCGGAGCTGATGGCACGGGTGCGTGCCATGCTTCGCCGCACCCGGCCGGAACTGGTGTCGACGCTGTTGAGAGCCGGCGACATCGAACTCGATCGCGAGACCCACCGGGTTCGCCGCTCCAACCGCGAGGTACATCTCGGGCCGACGGAATTCCGCCTGTTGGAATTCCTCATGCAGTCGCCCGGCCGGGTGTTCAGTCGCGAACAGCTCCTCGACGGCGTGTGGGGCCGCGACGTCTATGTCGACGAGCGCACCGTCGACGTGCACGTCGGCCGCTTGCGCAAGGCCATCAACCGTGGCCGCGACAAGGATCCGATCCGCACCGTGCGCGGCTCGGGCTATTCCTTCGACGACCAGTTCGCCGGCGTCGCGGCCTGAGCGGCAGCGGCTCCCGATCGCGTCCCGCGCGACCTTGGGGCGCCGACCTGGTGGCACTTGCCGCAGGATCGGTCTGCCAAGATCGCCTCAGTTGCCGAGTAGTTGTTGCGCCGCCGTCACGACAACCCCGATGGCGGTGTCGTCGAGGATCATCCCCATGTGCGATACACCCTTGACCAGCGTCACCGGGATGGCCGGCGCAACGTCGGCGAAAGCGGCAGGGTAGGCGGAGGCATCGAACAATTCGTCGTCGGCGCCGATGATGACCCGGGCCGGGAGCACGATCCGGCGCATGCCCTCCCTCCACGCCCGCGGAAACGAGGCGTTTTCTAACAGCCGGTGCGAATAGGTCGCCGTGCGCACGCTGCGCGTCGTCTCGGGCACTGCGTAGGCGATGACCGGCAGCCAGTCGAATGCGGTGAAGCCGAGGCGGTCGAGCATCGACAACACCAGGATGCGGGCGATCGACACGTTGGCCCAGCCGCCGGATAGCGGCCGATAGCCGGGAAAATCGGCGGCAATGAACGGCGACAGCGCGATGAAGCCGGCGAACCGGTTGCCGCCGAGGCCCGTGGCGATGCGCAGGGCAAAGCCGCCGCCAAGCGAATGGCCGATGAGCAGCCGCCGCTCGCCCGGATGCTGGCCGGCGGCGAAATCGGCCAGTTCCGCGATGTCGTCATCGAGCTGGCCGGCATAGTCGATGTCGCCCAGCGGCGGCGTCTCGCCATGGCCGCGCAGGTCGACGGCATAGACGGTGATCCCGGCCTGGGCGAGAGCTCGGGCGAGCGGATGCATCACCACCGAATGCCCCGATGATCCGTGCACCAGCACGACGACGCCCGCGCCGGCCTGGCCGGGATACAACCGATAGGCCAGCGGCGCGCCGTTGGTGACGGCGAGCCTGGAAATCCGCGGCAGATCGCCGAGCGTTACCGCAAGGCCGGTCTCGCTGCGCTCGATTGAGGCGATCGGCGGCGGCCGGCGTGGGGCGGTGGCATAAACGGCGACGGTGACACCCGCAAACAGCAGGGCAAGGATCGCAACCAGAAGGATCGCCATTTTCATCGTGCAGCCGTTCGACGGACCTGACGTCGCTGTGATAGCAC